>CAINEX010000049.1 GCA_903847935.1 uncultured Spartobacteria bacterium
CGTCAGGAAGATAAAAAAAAAGCACGTGTGGACTTGGAGAAATCGGATCATGGTATTGATGAGTTGAAGTTAAGGGAGACCCAGGACGGTTGCATTTGTTAGCTGAAAAGGTCTTCCATTAGCAACGTCCACGCTGACATTACTCAATCGAATGCTCTCGGCGTTCTCGATAACAAAGGATTCGGGCGCAGAGATTTTAACGTTCTCAAGAAAAACATCAGAAATAAAGGAATCAGGAAGGCCCATGATTTTACCTGCGGATTTCTGACAAGTGGCAGTAAGGTTGGAGATCCTAATCTTCCGGAATTTAGGAATGTTTCCTCCAGTGGTCTTCAAGGATTCTTGAGTAGGCTTCGCCAGTGACTTATCACCAGATGAATTGAGTGCGTAACTGCAGGTCAGCGTGATGGCAGGATTCACATTCCTCATCGTAATGTTATCGTAGGTGATATCCTCAACAAGCCCGCCTTTCCCTGGATTGGACTTGATTCTAATTCCATTTTCCGTGTTCTCAAAAATGCAATTTTTGACCTTAACATTGTGAACGCCACCTAAGGTTTCACTCCCAATGCTCATTCCATGACCATGGAGAAACGCGCAGTCAGAAACCGTGATCTCATCGCAGGCAAAGTTTCGTCCTTCGACAGGGTGTCCGGCCTTGATTGCCACATTGTCGTCACCAACATCAATCCTGCAGTGAGAGATGAGAACATTCCTGCAATTGCCGGGGTCAATCGCATCGGTATTCGCGGCGTGCTCCGGCGCAAGAATCGTGACATTGGATATAACCACACCTTCACATTCTGTAGGGACCAAATGAAACTTGGGCGAATTTCGGAGCGTTATATTCTCAATCCGGAGATTCCTGCACCCCTGAAAGGCGACAAGATTCGGACGCGGAAGCGTGTACCCCGGCTTGATCTGCCGGGCTTTTTCAGCCTCCCCCCACCAGGCCTCTCCGCCACCATCAATGATTCCCTCACCAGTGAGAGTCACATCCAGCAGGTCGGATCCGCCGATAAAAGGGATGAATTCACTATTGCCACGCACCTTCAGCCAATCACCGGGATTTTTCATCCAGTCGGACTGGTGTGAACTAGCTTTGAGCATTGCCCCCTTCTTGATGAGTAAGGTTGATTTCGTTCGGATCACGAGTGGTTTGCTCAGGTAAGTTCCAGGAGGAAAAAGAACCGTGCCATCTGTTCCCTCGCAGGCATTGAGCGCCTTTTGAATCGAGGCCGTATCAAAAGTAACACCATCACCCTTGGCACCGAAGTCCCGAACATTATAGGTAGCCGCCTGTATTGGGACACTAACCATGAGAAACATCATAAGTTTTATTGAGAGGTTCATGAGTATCAGGCGCTTTGGTGTTCTATTTTATTGAGGTTTCCAATTTCCATTTTTCGCAAAGAATGATTCAGGATCGGCAAAAACTTTGGCTTCCAAACTTCCTAATTGTTTTGATGCAGGAATTCTTGAGGAGACATCAATCCTGTTTCCCGAAACATCATGGCTGTTATACTCAAGAAATTGAATGCCCGATGAATTCGTTCCTTTGATTTCCCAGCCCTTGGGTGGTACGCAGGAGGCCAATGTGCAGTCAATGAATGCAACTGAACTGTGAGGAAAACGGTCGGCGTCGATCCGGGCAAGCAGGCAATGATTGACCCCGGGTGCTTCGCTTAACTTGCAATTGTGAAAAACGTATCCCTGATTTGCCAAAGGATTACGTGCCTGAACAAAATAGCCATCGTGAAGGGCTCTAAGTTCGCATCCTTCAAAGAAAGCCATCCCCTCACCCCAAATGAAATCAACATCACCCTCAACAAGAGAATTTGTGACGTAAACACTTCCACCCAGCAGAAGGGTGTCCTGATAACTCTGGAAGGTGCAATTCTTCATCACGCAGTGCTCTCCATTAATTCTAACTGCTTCAGCTTGCGATCCTTTGTAAGGAGTTGTGTTTTTTACGGTAAGATTCTCCAACCAAACTTCGTTAGCATCGACACCGAATAAGGCCCTGCCAACCCTTGATGGGTTCAATGAATTGTTATTTAGCCCCTGAATGACACACCCCTCCCTGCTTTGGCCCACAAAATGAAGCTGATTCTTGCCCTGCCCAACATAGACAATGCCGTTATAGACTCCCTTTTTAACATGGATCTGGATCGGGAAAGTATTGTCATCAGGTACGTAATCTACCGCTCCCTGAATGGTGCAAAAGTCACCCGACCCATCGGCCGCAACAGTCAGATCGCTTTTGGGATGCCGTAGTGGCTCTCGAGTCGAGAAGCTCCAGGTGCAACCGCCTGCGATTTCGGGGAATTGCTTTCCATCATCTCCAAGCAGTACTCCTGGATCGATGGAGGCGACGTAACGCTCACCTGATTTCAATGCACCATCATGCAGGTGGATCGTCATGGTATGCCCACTCAATGAAACAAGTTCATCATGAAAAATCCTTCCCCCAAAAGAATTGGTGAAGACATCCTTACCAAGCTGCAAGGAATCAACGATCGAACCATCGGCAGACTTTTTAACAACAATCCCTCCAGAACCCAACGATTTCGGCATGGCCTCAAAGCTCAATTGCAAGAGCGTGTCAGGAGGCACGCTTTTTGAACCATCAACGGGACTGAGTAATACCCTCCCACTCACAGGAAGGCAACTCAACTCCAGCAGAGTTGGAAGAATCAATACCGCAAGAGTCCGGCAAAGACATGCCATGTCAAAAACTTTTCTGGGGGGGGAGCCAGCCTACTTACTTTCCAAGTAGCAGTGGCCTCATGTGCCTCTCGAAAAGATTACCGGTGACATTCTTAGCGATGATGGCTTCGTGCTTCTTGAGGGCATTCAAGTAACGATCACCGAACTTTGCCGCGACCTTGAAGCTAACGTGAAGTAACTGTCGGAGACTCGCATTAAATTGTTGATTTTTGGGATCGTGACGAAGTGCTGAAACAAACTGATCAGAAGTCCATACATTCACCTCTTCAGCACTCGGCAATCTGGTCTTATCAATGTCGATAACAGAGGCATAAGGGGCGCAGAACTCATCCACATGACCGATTGAGTAGGCATAGATCTCCTTGGCTATTTCAAGGCCATCACCACCCGCCTCGGCCAGACCAATCAGTTCCTCAAGCCAGGTAGTACCAGCAGTTTTGATATGTACCCCGGCATCGAACTTGATGAGAGCCCGGCGCATCGGTTCATAGATTGAGAATTTATCACTGCCAGAATGAACGCTGAGTTTCAATGAAGGCGGAAGACCATATTGATTGATGGCAAACGCAATCACGGCCAGATCCTCATTGAACTCCTGCTCGAACTGAACAAGGTCACCGACATAATCAACACCCTTGTTAAATCGACCTGTGAACTTTGGCGCGATTGTCTGAATGGGAATGCCTTCATCGGCAATAGCGGCTAGGATGATAAGCAGTTCGGGTGGTGTCTGGGGTGAATCCGTCTCGTCCATCGAAACTTCAGTCACAAAGTTTTCGCCCCCCTTGATACCTGCAACATGACGATAAATCCTGCCCGCTTCTTGAACTGCCAGTAGGAACTTATTGGCAACACGCTCCACCTCGGCGGCACTGATTTCAAAGGGACGATCAATGTGAGGAATCGTAACAGTGCCAACCAACTCCGGATGCCTTTCGACAAATGCCATTACAATATCAGGACCTGCTGGCATTCCAATCGAGTCAGCAACATCAAGGGTAAAGAAATCGGAGGGGGTAATGAACCGGTCAACCGTCTCGAGTCGGATATGATCGGCATCAACATGGTAGGGCTTCTTCCAACCAATGGCCCTGACAGCATCATCAGCCTCAGAACGGAGACTCGAAGGTTCAGTTCCCACAAAAGTGTGCTCCCTGTGTGATTTGTTCCAAACAGGAATAAAATCCGCACCTAATTCGGCCGCCATCACGCAGGCTTGCAACTGAGCTTTACCTTGATGGCCGAAACGGTCACCCATACCGAAGGAGAACTTACCCAAGGGAAGAAAACTTTTTTTCATCCCCTCACTTTAGCTTGTAAGCGAGATAAAGGGAAATCGTCATTTTTTATTATGACCGCCTATTATCATTTCAGCGGAAAGGGCCTTGCACAAAAAGTGAATGATTTTTGCCCCTTGCTCGTTCTTACAAGGGTATGACCCCGGGTGGAATCGAACCACCATCTAGAGTTTAGGAAACTCCTATTCTATCCGTTGAACTACGGGGTCAGACAAAAAATGAGTTTATCAACCTATTCAAGCTGTGACAAGGCCATGACGCCGACAGGTGGTCAAACAGATTCGCTTAATCGCCTGCCTACAACCATCTTTTTAAAAAAGACTCCCAGCTTTCCGCAAAAAGCCTTGCCGTGGATACGCATAGATTCCATACCAAGATAAACAACGGGAGTGGTGAAAAGGGTAAGGGCCTGAGAAACAAGTAATCCACCCACAATGGCAACGCCCAATGGTTGGCGCAGTTCGGAACCAACCCCCATACCGATGGCTAAGGGAAGCGATCCAAATATTGCGGCTGCGCTAGTCATCATGATCGGTCGGAATCGCACGATGCACGCCTCATAAATGGCATCCCTAGGGGATAACAAACGATCCCGTTGGACCTCGATGGCATAATCAACCATCATGATGGCATTCTTCTTAACAATGCCGACTAGGAGGATGATGCCGATCATGGCGACGATACTCAGTTCCATTTTGACAATAATAAGAGCCAGCAAGGCGCCAATGCCGGCTGTGGGTATGGTGGAAAGTATGGTCAATGGGTGAATAAGGCTCTCGTAGAGCATTCCAAGAACAATGTAAACGGCAAGAATTGCAGCCATAATCAGCAACGGTTGCGTTGAAAGGCTATCTTGGAAGAGAAGCGCATTCCCGGCAAAGCCCCCTTTGATCGTCGGGGGCATTTTCAATTCAGTCATCGCACTATTCACGAGATCCTCCGCCTCACCTAAAGAGACGCCGGGAAGAAGGTTGAAAGAAAAGGTGACAACTGGAAACTGACCCTGATGATTCAGTGATAGAGGTTGGGTAACCTGTTCAAAGTGAGCAATTGCACTCAATGGAATCATTTTTCCCGCTGCTGATTTGACATAAATCTTGGAGAGATAGGCGGGATCCTTTGCCATTTCAGGATCTGCTTCGAGGATGACATGAAATTGACTGAGCGTATCGTACATTGTTGAGACTTGCTGCTGACCGAAAGCATTATAGAGAACATGGTCAATTTGAATCGGCTGAATACCGAGGCTGCCTGCAAGATTACGGTCAACGACGACCTTGACTTCACGTCCCTGGAACTGAGAGTCGGCATTGATATCAACCAGTTGGGGGTATTTTTGAAGTTTCTCAATAAGTCTGGGTGCCCAAGTTATGAGGGGCCCAATGGTATCGGATCGAAGAGCATACTGGTACTGTGCCCTGGATTGCCTTCCTCCCATCCTTAGATCCTGAGCGGGGGCAAGATAGGTCCTGGTGCCCTTTACCGCGACGAGTTTGGGGCGCAGTCGATTGATGACTCCATCGACATCCAGGCCGCGCTTAGCCTTTGGCTTCATGGCGATGTAGAGGCGACCATTATTGGAACTCGTGCCACCATTTGATCCGATGACGGAGGCCACGTGCTCGACTGCTGGATCATCCTTGATGATCTTTGCTATTTGTTGCTGCTTCTCCTGCATGGATAGGAATGAAATATCCTGAGCACCCTCCGTAGTTCCAAAAATCAATCCTGTGTCCTGCTGAGGAAAAAAACCTTTTGGCACGACTGTATAAAGGTAGGCCGTCAGGAAAATCGTAGCTGCAGTTAAAATCTGCATCAGTACAACGTGTTGAAACACCCAATCCAATCCTCTGCGATAGGATGACTGCATTGCACTGAATGCAGCTTCAAACAAAGAGGAAAATCGGTTTTCAGGTTGATCACCCTCCTTGCGCAAAAAACGCGCACATAAAGAGGGAGTCAACGTCAGTGAAACAACAAGGGAAACCAGAATGGCTGAACTTAACGTCACCGCAAACTCATGAAAGAGCCTTCCAATAACCCCACCCATCAAGAGGATGGGAAGAAAGATAGCAACCAAGGAGAGACTCATGGAAACAACGGTAAAACCTATTTGCTTTGCACCGAGAAGGGATGCTTCCAGAGCAGATTGTCCCGACTCCATGTGACGTACGATATTCTCAATCACCACAATGGAATCATCAACAAGGAAGCCTACAGAAACGGTAAGCGCCATGAGAGAGAGATTATTGAGACTGTAGCCGAATAGCCACATCACCCCGAATGTAGCGGCCAGGCAAAGGGGAACCGTAATTCCGGCAATAAAAGTGGGGGCAAGTCGTAGGAGGAAAAGGAACATGACTAGAACAACCAGGGCACTAGTGATCATCAGCGTTGTTTGCACATCATCAACTGAAGCACGAATTGTCTGTGTACGATCCGACACCACATCCAAGTGAACCCCTGGCGGCAGCCATGAACGGAGGAGTGGGAGGATCTTCTTAATACCATCGACGATTTCTATGACATTGGCATCGCTCTGCTTGAAAACGGGCATGATCACGGCACGCTTGCCGTCAAACCAACCGCCTTGGTAGCGATTCTCCGTTCCATTCATGACTTTTGCGACAAAGGAAAGAGGGATTGGGATCCCATTTCTCTGGGCGATTACAAGATCCTGATAGTCCTCGGCACCAAGAAGTTGATCATTAACTCGCAAGCTGTAGGAACGATCTGGCGTTTCAATGAAACCCCTGGGAGCAAAATGGTTGGCTCCTGTTAAAAAGGCCTGAAGATCATTCATTCCCAAGCCGATACTTGCCAACTGTGCCGGATCTACCTGAACCCTGACAGCAGTCTTTGCTCCTCCGGAAATCATGACCTGACTGACTCCAGGAATCTGGTTGATACGCTGGGAAATAATGTCATCGGCATAAGTATAGACATCCGAAAGAGGTTTCGTATCCGAAGTCATTGCAAGAACCATGACCGGAGCGCCGGCAGGATTGACTTTGCGGTAATCAGGAGGATTTTTAATTTCTGGAGGAAGATCATGTGCCGAGGCCCGTATCGCAGCCTCCACATCCCTCGCCGCCCCGTCTATATTCCTATCCAAATCAAACTGAACGGTGATATCACTGCTCCCTGACTTACTGGATGAAGTCATCTCTATCACGCCGGGAATCTGTCCGAGTCGCCTTTCCAACGGTGCCGCAAGAGCGGTGGCAGCAGTCTGAGAATCGATCCCCGGAACGTCGGCACCGACACTTACAGTCGGGAAATCAACACTAGGAAGGGGCGCAATAGGGAGGAAGAAATAAGCAGTGAAGCCAAGAAGAATAATCCCAAACGCAATCAAAGAAGTCCCCCTGGGACGACTGATAAAGGGGGCCGATAGATTCATGTGCTCAGGACGTCAAACCGCTATTTGAGAGAGATTTATTTTCTGGACTCTCATTTTCAGGGAGAAGTTTCTTCGAAACCCAGTTCTCCAAGCGATCCAGGTAGAGGTAGATGACAGGAGTCGTATAGAGTGTGATGAGTTGAGAAAGGAGGAGACCGCCCACGATCGCTATACCCAGGGGCTTGCGAAGTTCGGATCCAGTTCCTGATTGAAACGCAAGAGGAATTGCACCAAGGAGAGCAGCGGCCGTGGTCATCATGATGGGCCTGAATCGAAGAAGGCACGCCTGATAGATCGCATCACGCGCTGAGACATTTCCGTCCATGCGTGCATCAAGGGCAAAATCGATCATCATGATCGCGTTCTTCTTCACAATTCCAATGAGTAGAATGATTCCGATGAGAGCGACCAAGGTGAACTCCATACCGCAAAGAAGCAAGGCAGTGAAGGCGCCGACTCCAGCACTGGGAAGAGTTGATAGGATGGTGATCGGATGGATGTAGCTCTCATACAGAACTCCAAGCACGATATAGATCACAATAATTGCGGCGAGGATGAGCAATGGTTCGCTCGCAATGGATGCTTTGAACTCGGCCACGCTGCCAAGGAACTGAGTCTGGATACTATCGGGCATACCGAGTGAACGTTGCGCTTTTTCAATGACCTTGACGGCTTCACCAAGAGAATGCCCGTGACTAATATTAAAGGAAATGGTCGATGAGGGAAACTGCCCCTGATGGGTTATCATTAGTGGGCTTGTCTTGGTTTTAATACTGACCAGTGCGTTCAAAGGAACCAGCTTTCCGGAGGAGGAACTGACATAGATCTTATCAAGGGCATCCGGAGAATTGCTGTAGCCCGCCGCATTTTCCATCACGATCCTGTACTGATTCAACTGGGTGTAGATAACCGATATCTGGCGCTGTCCGAAGGCGTCGTAGAGAGTGTCATCGATCGCCTGGACCGGAACATTCAGTCGCGAAGCTGCCACACGGTCAATGGTGATTTCCAACTGAAGACCCATATCCTGCTGGTCACTGGCAACATCTGAAAGCACCGGATTATTACGGAGACGCTCTATCAGTTTAGGAATCCATGAACGAAGAACGGTCGGATCGGCATCCTCGAGAAGATATTGGTACTTGGTCCGACTGATGCGTGTATCAATTTGAAGATCCTGAGAAGGCTGCAAATAAAGAGTGATTCCCGAGACGAGACGAGCCGTCGCAGACAGGCGGTTCATGATCACTGCGACTGGACTCCTTTTCTCACGAGGTTTTAGAACAATATAGAGTCGACCCGAATTCTGGGTGGAGTTGACAATTCCGGTTCCAACGAAAGCCGCGACTCGAAGCACGTCAGGATCTTTTGCTATTAAGGCCGAGAGTTCTTGCTGTCTTTCCTTCATCTGAGTGAAGGAGATGTCTTGGGCTGCATCTGTGACGCCTATAATAAGGCCTGTATCCTGGACTGGGAGGAGACCTTTCGGAATCAGCACGAACATGATTCCGGTGACGACCAAAGTTCCTAAAGCCACAACAAGGGTTCCACGTTGGTGGCGAAGAACCCAAAGCAGGGTGCGATCATAGAACCGAAGGGCACTTTCAAAAAATCCCTCCAACGAGCGAGAAAGATTTGATTCCTTCTCATGACTTTCGGCCTTCAGCATCTTTGAACACATCATGGGAGTGAGTGTCAGGGAAACGATTGCCGAAACGATGACGGCCGTACTGAGCGTAATGGCAAATTCTCTGAAGAGGCGCCCCACAATACCGGACATGAAGAGAAGCGGAATAAAGACCGCAATCAGTGATATACTTAAAGATATGACGGTGAAGCCGATCTGACGCGAACCTTTCAGGGCTGCCTGCAGGGGGGAATCTCCCAGCTCGATATAACGCACGATATTTTCGATCATGACAATTGCGTCGTCGACCACAAACCCCGTGGAAATCGTTAGGGCCATCAAGGATAAGTTATCAAGGCTGAAACCCAACAGGTACATGACCGCAAAGGTTCCTAAAACGGAGAGAGGCAGGGCGATGCTGGGGATAATGGTAGCGCTCAACTTCCGTAAAAAAAGGAAGAGAACAAGCACCACAAGAAAAACCGTCAGCAGGAGTGTGAACTCAACATCATTGACAGATGCCCGGATAGTTTCGGTACGGTCGGAGAAGATTGAAATATGGATTCCTGGGGGGAGAGATGCCGACAACTTCGGAAGAAGTTCCTTCAAGCGATCGACCGTGTTGATGATATTTACACCGGGTTGTCGCTGGATATCCAGTAATACGGCCTGACGGTAAGGACTCTGCGCAGTAGATATCCATGCTCGGACAAGTGTGTTCTCGACATCGTCCTGAACCGAGGCGACATCCATGAGACGTACCGGCGAATTGTTATTCGTATTGTAGGCAAGTATCAACGGAGCAAGCTCCGCCGCACTAAGGATCTGATCGTTAGCACCAATCGTAAAAGACTGCTTTGCTCCATCAAAGCTCCCCTTGGGAGAATTGGCATTAGCTTGGTTGATCGTTGTGCGGACGGATTCCAAGCTTATCCCCTGGGCGTTTAGAGCCGCAGGATTGAGTTTCACGCGAACTGCTGATTTTTGATTGCCTTGAATGGTGACCAGACCGACTCCCTGGACTTCACTTAGTTTCTGGGCAAGGACTGAATCCGCGAAATCATTAATCCTGACGAGCGGCAGAGTGTCTGAGGTGATTGCAAGCGTAAGTATCGGAGCGTCGGCCGGGTTAACCTTGTTATAGACCGGGGGATTCGGCATATTCGGAGGTAATACTCCTCCAGCAGCATTGATGGCTGCCTGAACATCTTGGGAAGCTTGATCAATATTTTTCCCGAGCACGAACTGGAGAGTTATCACAGAAGTTCCAAGAGAACTGATCGAGTTCATCGAGGAGAGTCCGCTGATCTGTCCGAATTGCTTCTCAAGGGGAGCCGTGACAAGCGAGGCCATGACTTCCGGATCAGCCCCGGGGTACTGGGAGGTCACCTGAATCGTTGGGAAATCGACTGCCGGTAAAGCTGAAATAGGAAGGAACCTGAACCCAAGTATACCGACAAGGACAAGAGCCACCATCAGAAGGGATGTGGCAACTGGCCTCTTAATAAAAGGTTCGGAAATATTCATGAGTGATCTTTGTATAAGAATCAAAGATTCCCTAGGACATCAGATGCGCAAGGACACAAGGCCAATATCACGCAGAGGCCATCAGGGGGTTTTATGATGACGGGAACCTGATTCAGAACCTGTTTTGGCGGATGCTGTGGAGACCGGGGAATTTGGTTGAAGGCGATACTGACCGTCCACAACCACTTTTTCACCCGCTTTGATCCCGGATTCAATCAGTGTAAGACCTGCCTCCGCTCCTCCCGTTGCGACGGGCCTCATTTCGGCTGTGTTGGACTCACCCACAACATAAACATAGCTGCCCTCCGGTCCCAGTTGCACCGCTTCCGTAGGAACAACCAAGGCATCAGGATGCTTGCCTACAAGAAGCCGGACATTGACAAACTGACCAGGCCATAATTTGTAATCCTCGTTATCGAAGACAGCTTTTAGTTTCACCGTTGCCGTGGATGTATCGATCTGATTGTCGACGACACTCAGCACACCGGTGGCAAGTGGTGTCTGATTATTGCGATCCAGGGCAGTAACCTGAAGAGATTTGCGAGCCAGCATCGGTTCCCGGATTTCCGGGAGACTTTGCTGGGGGAGCGTGAACGCAACATAGATCGGTTGAATCTGGTTGATCGTGACAATCGAGGAAGCTCCATTGGCCATATTACCACCCACCGTGACCTGATTTCCAACATCCACCTGCTTGACTCCAGTTCGGCCACTTATAGGGGCGGTCACTCTGGTATAATCCAACTGTGTTTTTTGCAGTTCAACGTTGGCATCATCTGCCTTAACAGTTGCCTCAAGTTGCGCAACGAGATACCTCTGCGTGTCAAAAGTCTGATGATCCAGGACATTTTTCTCGAGAAGAGACTTGTCACGGTCCATCAGAACCTGAGCGCTTTGTAACTGGGCAACATCCTGAAGTTTCTTGGAAACGGCTTGATCATATTGAGCCTGGTAAGTTCTAGGGTCAATGATGGCCAAGACATCCCCCTGCTTTACTTCCTGCCCCTCCTGAAACCTAATTTCTTGAATTTGTCCAGATACTCTCGCATTGACCAAGACCGAATTAAAAGCCTGCACAGTTCCGAGTCCGTTCAGATAAATCGGAAACTCTTCCGTAATAGCAGTGGCCAACGTGACTGGAACAGGACCTCCATTACCCAGACCTCTCCTTGACTTTGAATGCGTTGAAGCATCCTCAGCATGAGGATAAAAACGCCAGACCAGAAGTGCGGTAACAACAAGTAGGAGTAACCATTTGATCCATTTGAAGGATCCTTTTTTAAGGGGCGTCTTGGGGTCGATTTCCTGCAATCTATCCTGAGAAGTGCCTTGCGAGGAATCGTGTTGAGAAGGGTTCATAGGACAGTTGTTTTAACACTTACGGTGTACGTTTGTTGTAGATAAATTGAATAAATGCACACTGTGATCAGTTGAACTTTGCCATAAGGGCACGGATCGTCACGAAAAGAATGGAGTCCTTGGTTGCGTCAAATGAATGGCTATTCGGATAGAGCGGATAGATCAAGGGATAGGCAAATCTGTACCCAAGCACGGACTGATCTTCTGCAAGTTGTGTTACTATTGAGGCACGCTCTGAGCCTCTTGGACTTTTTACATAAGAGACAACTTCCGGCGGGCTTGATTTTCCAAAGGTTGTTGGCAACTCAACGATCACAGGAACTGCGTACTTTTCATGCAAGGCCTCTATTGTTGACTTATTTGCCTTGAAGTCCCAAGCCCTCATCACGATGAAGTCAACTCCCTGTGGAATGAGAGAGAGTGGCCCCTCAAAGCCCACAATCTGCCCGCAGGAATGGGCGTAAGAAATCCCCTTCGCGAGAACAAGGGCATTAACCTCTTTATCATTGGGGCGAACTAGGAAAGTCCAGGCATCGGGACGAATTTTTGAATTAATTTGTTTTAAATGTTCAACGAATACACTTCCGAAAGACTCGTCCCCAGCATTGACAACCAAATCGAACTGACACCCCTTGTTCAAAGAGTTCACAGCAGAGCGCACGACCTTAAAGGCCTCGATCTCAGCATTGGAAATGCCTCCGTAATCGGGAACGCGGATAAGTCCCGTCACAAAGGTGGGTCTCAATGAAGCTAGCGTACGCCCAATGCTTAGCGGTGTCTGGGCAACCCCAGGCAATGTCCAAGCTCCCTGGTGAAAGAGTCGGGCTTGAATAACACGCCGGAATGACTCTTTCTTATCATTTTTGAAGATACTGCTGCTCAACGGAACATTGATGATGTCTTCATTCCATATCGCCGAAGAAGAGACCTGAGTATTTGTCTGAGCGTTGCTTGAAGCCCTGGAAGCCTGCACACCTGAAAACGGCAGAAATCCGAGAAAGCACAGAATCACAACTCTCACATGGGACGATTTGCTCAAACTATAAGGGCTGATCCTCATGTAGGGGAGATTCACTTTCAGGGTTGTGCGACTTTATTTGGTTGTTCCAAATCGGTTCGAAAGGAAGCAACAGGGAGACCTTGTTCACTGTAGAGATTTCCTTCAGGAAAGTCTTTCCAATTGTAGCGAACAAATTTCGGATGCGGAACAGTTGGACATGATAAAAGCACGCTTCTGCCATCAATGACTCCCTTTGCCGCAAACCATTTGGTGCCGTCTCCACGTATCGCAAACCCCTTGAGCGATGTCGCTAATGAAAAAGGGAAACTATCAGAGACAGAAGGGGGGACTCCGAGAGTCAAAGAGCTGCCAAATGTCTCAAAAATCACCCTGATCTTATCTCCTTCTATCCTGACTTCTTTGCAAACCGGGCCAGTATCGCGAATCATCTCCCCGTAAAAACGATGCCTTGCAAGCAGTGCAAGGCGCCTTCCAACGAGAAGTTTTTCATTGGGAAATAGCTCCTCAGGCATTCCCAAGTCATCAGCAACGGCAACTCCGGTCATGGGGAGTGTCAGCATAGTTGCAATAGACTCCCTTAACCAGGGAAGAGAGCCGGTACTGTCACCTTGCAAACTTGAATACAGGTCAACAGCAACCGCCCCGCTTTCCCCGTAACCGGCTGGAGTAACCGCAAAGAATGGGAAAGGTCCCAATGCCCAGCGCTTTCTCCATTCCTTGATAAGACGCTGGAGTTCAACTCTATATCGCAGGACAGAAAGACCTCGATCAGATTCTCCCTGATACCAAATTACCCCCGCAATGGAAAAGGAGACGATGGGAGCAATCAATTCCTTATAAACGGAGTGGTCATTGAGTTTAGCCAAAGAGATTGAGGAAGCGCCGCTGAACCATGATGAAATGGGAGAATCAGTCTTGGTGCATTGAATCATTCCGATCGGAATATGTTGGGAGCTCCATAGGTCTCTCGCAAAGAAGTATCCGACTGCAGAACAAACCGAGGCCTTATCCCTTGTGCAGACAACCCAATGACCTCCTTTTTCACGAATCGGGATGACGTCATTATCTCTTATATAAAAGCGAATCCGTTCCTCGCTTCTTAAACCATGGGGATCCTCCCATTCCGGTGTCTTGGCAAGCAGAAAGGCCATGTTCCCCTCACCTGCACAGATCCAAACATCACCAACAATGACATCATGCAACTCAATACGATTTTTCGCATTGATGATAAAACTTTGCGGTTGCGAAGATTTGGCTAACGCGGGCAGAATGATCCTCCATTTTCCCGAAGAATCAGCGACCGTTTGTTCATAAAGATTGCCGAAAGAAACGGAGACTCTCTCTCCGGGTGAAGAATTTCCCCAGACGGGCACCGTCACGTCACGCTGCAGTACCATGTGATCGCCAAAGATCGGAGGAAGGGTGACATCGGCAATTGCCGTCCATGAAAAGAACAGGAAAATGCTCAGATACAGGCTGTTTCCTATTGAAACAAGGAAAGCCGGTCTTAAGTTCCCCCTAAGCTCAGGCATAAAAGCTTTTTGGAATAATATGCCCTTAATAAGTGTCCTCTCTTTAGTAACGCGAACCTCGGTCTTTTTTAAAGCCCTTCGCAAACTTGGCCGGCTTTCCTTTATCGAAGGAAGGCTTGAATCCAATTTTCCCTCCCTGAGCGGAGTCTCGCGGGGGCTGTGCTCCTTTCTTGAAGCCTTTTGGTTGGGCAAAACCCTCGTTTGCCTTCAATTCGTTGGGGAGTTCCTGAGTTTTAGGAAACTGAGGATTATCACTGTCACCTCCCTGTCCCAACAAAAGCGAGAAGAGCGCGGAGCAGACCTCAGTAGCTTGAAATCCCTGCTCCATGAGGCGATCGGTGAATTGCGTTTGATCGGAAAATCTTCCAGAGGATAGCAAAGAATGAACTTTTTCAAACATCTGCTCCGACCGCTTCCCCTCCACTTCGCCGGGAGTTGGAATCGTTCCCCTACGGATGCGAGAATGGGTGAATTTTTCTAGGTACTGGATCTTGTAAATATCACGTCCAGTAACAAAGGTCGCAGCCATTCCCTTTCGACCCGCGCGACCGGTTCGACCGATCCGGTGGACGTAGTCCTCCGGATCATGGGGCAGATCGTAGTTGATAACGACCTCCAGGGCGTCGACATCAATCCCGCGTGCAGCTACATCGGTTGCGACCAGAAACTCGAACTCAGAGTTCTTGAACTTGTTCATGACACGAGTGCGCTGAGCCTGGGTGATGCCACCATGAAGCCGATCTGCCGAAAATCCTTGAGCCAGAAGGGCGTCTGCCAACTCATCAACCATACGCTGCGTGTTGCAGAAAATGATACCAAGTCGGAATGCGTGGAAATCAACAAGGCGAATCAGGGACTGCGTCTTGCCACGCGGCGGGATCTCGTAAAAAAATTGCTCGATATCCGGGGCCGCCACATCCTTTCGCTCGATGGCAACAGTTTTTGCATCCTTGGAGTACCGGTTGATCAGTTGCTTGATCGGTCCGGAAAGCGTGGCAGAAAAGAAGACGGTTTGTCGATCGTCAGGAGTCGCGTCCAGAATCTTCTGAATATCATCCCGGAAGCCCATGTCGAGCATCCTGTCGGCTTCGTCAAGGATCGCTACTTTAAGCTGATCAAGCTTTAGTGTGCCTCTTTCAAGATGGTCGATGATACGTCCGGGAGTTCCGATCACGATCTGAACTCCCTTCTTCAACTCAAAAAGTTGGCGATCATAGGAGGCACCGCCATAGATTGGCACAGAGTGGATGGAGCGTTTGAAAGCGGTAAGTTGATGGACTTCGTCGGCCACTTGTTCCGCTAACTCTCGGGTCGGACAGAGGATAAGAACTTGGACCGCCTTGCTACCTGGATCGACCTTTTCAATGGCCGGAATTGAAAAAGCTGCTGTCTTGCCGGAACCAGTCTGGGACTGCCCCACCAAGTCTCCACCCGCGAGTAGGACGGGAATGGCAGCAGACTGAATGGGTGTAGCCTCTTCAAAACCTAGCTGAGCAACAGCCTTAAGGATTTCAGGCGAGAGTCCTAGGCTATCAAAACGATGTTTTTCCATAATCTCTTCAGTCTAAGCTAGGAATTGCCCTACGTCACCCATGTTCGGAGAAATGAACTCGTTTCTGTCGCAACGTTGTATTTTTATCATCCGGATCTTTTTCTTTGGAAGCACTGCTATCATGACTATGCGATGAGCACTAAAATTACCGAACACCACGACGTGATCGTGATCGGTGGAGGAGGGGGCGGTATGTTTTGTGCCTTTACAGCGGCCAATCGTGGCAAAAAAGTCCTTTTGCTCGAACATAACGAGCGCGTTGGGAAGAAAATCGAGATCTCAGGCGGCGGTCGTTGCAACTTCACGAACATTAATGCCTCTGCAGAAAACTACCTCTCTGGTAACCGGGATTTCTGCAAGTCAGCCCTAGCACGCTACACACCTTTTGACTTCATCGCTCTTGTTGAGAAGCACGGGATTGCGTACCACGAAAAAAAATTGGGCCAGCAATTTTGTGATGGAAGCTCTCGTCAGATCATCTCAATGCTAGAATCGGAGTGCCTAGATGCGGGAGTCCGGATTCTCTGCGGATGTCGCGTGGAGGAGGTCGTTAAGATTGATCTCTATGAGGTAATCACGGCAAAGGGAAGGTTTACCGCCCCATCCCTTGTGATCGCTACCGGTGGACTCTCCTTCCCGAAACTCGGCTCCAGCGACATCGGTTACCGTATTGCCCGCAAGTTTGGCATCGGAGTGACTCAATTACGTCCCGGACTTGTTCCCCTCACCTATCGTGCGGAGGAAAAATCCTTCTACGAACCACTGGCTGGTGTTGCCATGCCGGTTCGGATCACACTTGCAAGCAAGAGCTTCGATGAAGCCATGCTCTTCACCCATCGCGGGGTAAGCGGACCTGCAATTCTTCAAATCTCCTCGTATTGGAAGGAAGGAGAACCACTATCCATTGATCTGCTTCCAGGAAAAGAAGAGATCGGTATTTTTGAATCACTGATCCGAAGCGGGTCTACCCCCTTAAAAACATTGTGCAAAGTCTGGCCGCGCCGCTTTGCCGAGTCGTGGTGTGCCAGCAACGCCCCGGATCAACCCATGGCACGATGCAGTAAGGTTGAAATAGAGAGACTCAAGACGTCCCTGCATGCATGGGAGCAAAGATTTCAGAGTACGGAAGGATATCCAAAAGCTGAAGTCACCCTTGGGGGCATCGAAACGGGGGAACTCTCATCCAAAACCATGGAGGCTCGCAAAGTGCCCGGTCTCTACTTTATCGGTGAGGTGGTCGATGTCACCGGGTGGTTGGGCGGGTATAACTTCCAATGGGCTTGGGCCAGCGCTCACGCTTGCGGAACATCAGTTTAAAAAAGGGTGAGTTATAAATTATGAATGATGAAAAGAAACTATCGATTGACCTCTCCGTGAGAACGAAGTCATTCGCTCTAAGGGTTATTAGACTCTATAGCGCGCTTCCCAAAAGCACACTTGCCCAGACCTTGGGCAAACAAGTTCTGAGATCCGGAACATCTGTAGGTGCCAATTATCGCGAAGCCCACAGATCACTATCTAAAAATGAGTTCATTGCGAAGATAGGCGACTGCCTCAAAGAACTCGATGAAACGCGGTACTGCTTGGATTTACTTGTTGAAACAGGAATTCTCACGTTTTCAAAACAAAAGAACTCTGCGGTGAATGTGATGAACTCCTAGCCATCCTCACGACAATCTCAAAGAAGTCCAAAGCCTCGCTTCTTCATCATTCATAATTCATCGATCATACTTTCCTTTTCTCGTGCGCAAACGTAATCCCCACAAAACATCCGATCCTCGGCGTGATACCGAAGATGCTGTTGCCGGAGTTCGGCAGATTTATGAGGAACTCAAGGCCAATCCTCCCGAAAGAAACTGCACCCTGCAGACAGAATGTTGCAGATTCCAAATCACCGGGCAAACACCTGTATTGACGAAAGGAGAGGCCCTTACGGCGGCAAAAGCCGTACGATCAGCTGGACGAAAAGAGCTACTTAAACGTGACGATGGCGCATGCCCTCTTCTTCACCCTTACACCTCTCGTTGCATGATCTATGAGGGACGCCCCTTCGGATGCCGCACTCATTTCTGTGTGGCTGCGGGAGGTCCCTACTCACGCAGGGAGGTCTCCGATTGGATCCGCCGTCTAGAGGAGATCGACGAGCGACTCGGAGGTGACGGTGGGAGGGATATCACCATGGCGATCAGGGATGCTCTGGAAGATCTCAAATAATCGAGAAAGTGAAGCTTCATGCATTTTATTTCCATCACTTCCTGATTCCTAGTTTTCGTGATTAACTGGATCGAATGAATAAACGTTCGCGCACAGCACTTGTGATCGTGGGTCACGGATCGACGACCAACCCCGACTCAAGCGAACCGAATCACCTGCTGGCAGATAGCATTCGCTCACTTGGGATCTTTGACGAAGTCCTTTGCTGTTTTTGGAAAGAGGAACCTTCGTTGAGGGAAATCATCCACTCTATTTCATCGCCCGATATCTACATCGTTCCGAATTTCATCAGTGAGGGATATTTCACTCAGACCGTGATTCCCAGGGAACTCGAACTCGAAGGCCGCCTCACCCGACGTCAGGGTAAAACGATCAGGTATTGTGAACCAGTTGGTAATCATCCCTCGATGACCTCCGTTCTGCTCAAACGGGCACGTGAGATTGCCCCTGGAGTTCCTGAATCGGAAACCAGTCTCCTGATTGTGGGCCATGGGACAAACCTGAACGATAACTCAGCCAAGGCAGCCAAGACGCAATGTCATCTCATCTCGGAAATGGGTCTCTACCCGGAGGTTCTTCCCACCTACATGGAGGAGCCACCTCTCATTAGCGAATGGGCGGCCATGACATCGCAGCAGAATGTTGTCGTCATACCCTTTTTCATCAGCGATGGACTTCATAGCTATCAGGATATTCCTGTCCTTCTTGGAATCCGGGATGAGGTTGGACCGGCCGCAAGCCAATCTGACATTTTCAAATCGAACCCTCATTTTCTCCATGGTAAAAATCTCTACTACGGGAGCGCTATCGGTACAGATCCCATGATGAGTGAAGTCATTCTGGATCAAGTGGCAGCCTTTGACAGCGCAAGGCAGAAGTAGCCTCAGGTTAATCATGAAAGTCTGTCTCTCAGCCCTGTCGGCTTTTCTAACGATTTGCGGAGTGATTGAGGCACAAGATTCAGCATTACCCAATCCATCCAAGTACCCTCCTGAAGCCGTTGAGAAAAGAGTTGATCATCTCCTCTCTCAGTTGACGACTCAGGAAAAGATCAGCCTTTTGGCTGGTGACGGATTCGACGGGATGTCAACGGTTGCCATTCCCCGTCTGGGCATTCCCAAACTCATCATGGCTGACGGCCCACAGGGGATAAGGGCTCATGGACCTGCCTGCTCATTTCCAAGCGGCATAGCACTGGCTGCTACATGGGACCCAAGATTGGCATTTGCCTATGGAGAAGCGGTCGGCAGGGAAGCAAGAGCACGAGGGATCCATATTCAACTTGGTCCTGGCGTTAACATTGCCAGAACACCACTCAATGGGCGGAACTTTGAATATTTTGGTGAGGACCCCTTTTTGACAGGGACCATGGGATCCCAATGGATATGCGGCCTCCAGAGTCAGGGTGTTGTCTCCACAGTAAAGCACTTTGTAGGCAACGACGAGGAGTGGCGGCGCATGGAAATTGAATCACTCGTGGATGAGCAGACGCTCCGGGAAATTTATCTCAAGCCCTTTCAAATGGCTGTTCAGGAAGGGGGAGTTTGGGCGGTGATGTCAGCCTATAACAAACTTAATGGCTTCCCCAGCACGGCCAACGAGAAGCTTCAGAACGGCATCCTCAAAAACGAGTGGGGCTTTCAAGGAATCGTCATGTCCGACTGGTGGGCAACGGAATCAGCGGATGCGATCGCCAAGGGACTGGATCTTGAAATGCCCATGGGTTATCGGATCACTCAGGAAAGCATTTCTAAAGCTCTGGCTGATCATAAGCTGACACCCGAGCAGATCGATAATGCGGTGAGAAGACTTCTCCGCATGGAGGTATCGATGGGGTTTCTGGATTCACAGCAACTCAGGACTAACCTTCCTTTGGACTCCCCGAAAAATGCAGCCTTGGCACTTGATGTTGCAACCAAGTCGGTCGTCCTGCTGAAGAACTCCCCGACACTTCTTCCACTCCGCAGGGAAAGCCTGAAGCGGATCGTTCTTTTCGGACCCAATGCACAGGATACTCCCATAGTTGGAGGAGGAAGCGGCGGGGTGGAGCCTTTTCGTAAAGTCAGTTTTTTCCAGGGAATACGCAATGCCCTCCCCAAAGAAGTGAAAGTCACCTATGCACCAGTGCCAATCTCCCCACCCTTTTCATTGTTCAACTTCTTGGAGTTCAACAAATCCATTTCTGTCCCTCCAGAGATCCTGAACGTTCATCGGATGGTCACTGTTAGTCAGGAAAACTTCACAAAAGTTTCTACCAGCAAGGAAAGAAACATATCCATTGCTTGGAATCCTATAAAACCCCCGCCGGGAGTTCCCAAAGGCCGGGAGGCAAGAGTCATATGGAATGCTGAGATCGTCGTGCCCGAAAGTGGAAACTACGAACTTCTGACAGAAGGACATCCGGAAATTCGAATTGCTAATAGAGAAGTAGGCAATCCCAATAGCTATGTCCTTAGCATGGACCGGGGAACTGAAATTCCGCTAAGGGTGACTGCCAGCGAGGTGGGTCGCGGCGCTGGATCAGTCTCACTCAGGATCGTGCCTGTACCAGATGATCAGACAGGCATCCTTGCTGCAAAAGATGCTGATGCAGCAATTGTCTGCGTTGGCCTGAATCCCGATGTCGAGGGAGAGGGATTCGACCGGGGCTTCACCCTTCCTCTTCGGCAACAGGAACTCATCAGGCAAGTTGCTTCTGTCAACCCCAGTACTATTGTGGTCCTTAGCGGAGGGGCTGCTGTCGACATGCAGTCTTGGATCGATTCAGTGCCCGTAGTTCTGCAGACTTGGTATTTGGGTCAAAGCGCTGGAACTGCCCTGGCTTCATTACTGTTCGGAGATGCAAACCCATCGGGACACCTCCCCTGCACCTTTGACAGGAGTATCGCGGAGAATCCCTCTTTCCTTAACTACCCAGGTGATTTCAAGGAAGGGAAGGATTGGCCAGTGGTCGATTATAACGAGGGGATCTTTTATGGTTACCGCGGGTACGACCACTCGGGGAAAGAACCGCTGTTCCCCTTTGGTTACGGATTAAGCTTCACAAGTTTTCAACTTTCATCCCTGGAATCATCGCCTTCGGCACGAGGTTACGATATAACGACCCAAGTCACCAATACGGGCCAGCGGGATGGAGCCACTGTCGTCCAACTCTATGTCGGACTGAATGCCGAGAGCACCCCACGTCCCCTTCGCGAGTTGAAGGGATTCCTGAGAGTCGACCTGAAAGCCGGCGAATCCAAAAAAATCACTATCCCCTTGGCAAATGAATCGCTGCATTACTGGCACCCGATCAAAAACTGCTGGGTGCAACCAGAGGGTCCGATCAATGTAGAAATTGGTTTATCAGAGAAGGACATACGGCAGAGACTAACAATCATCCCTACCAAATCTGTTGGCGTTCTTTGACTTAAACCTCTGAAAGAGAAGATTTCTTTTGAAAATATTAAAGAATCGTCGAGGTTTGTTGCATCCTCTACCCTTTAGCGTTGGCAGATCATCCAAACTCACCAGTGAAATTTACCCGGACAAGTTCTGATTTTCAGATCATTGCACTACTGGCGTTTGGATTCCTTCTCTATTCTGCCACGACTTTGTCGACGTTTGGTAATCCCTCCGGGGGCAGTGTGATTCATGGATCGGCAACTTTCTGTGTCAATGGCAATACTCTCACCATCAATCAGGGTACTGATCAACTTATCCTGGGATGGAATTCATTCTCCATCTCGGCGGGTGAAACCACGAGGTTTAATCAGCCAAACAGTTCAAGCATGGCCCTGAACAGAGTGTATGGCGGCACCACAAGTTTGATTGATGGAAATCTTGTTGCAAACGGCGGAGTCATCCTGATTAACCCGGATGGAATTACCATCGGCAAATCAGGGGTCGTCAACGTGAATAGCTTCATCGGATCAACTCGCGATATTAGCGATGCCGAATTTCTCTCAAAGGGCCCCATGAACTTCAAGGGCACAAGCAGTGCCTCATTCGTAAACCTTGGAACGATCAGTGCGGAAACAGGCGACATTATTGTCATCGCCCATAAAATCAGCAATGAGGGCAAGTTAACGGCACTCAATGGAACCGTTGGCTTGGCTGCTGCCGATGAGGTGCTCTACCAACCTGCAGCCGGGGAGAGGCTATTGATCCAGTCAAAAGAAAGCACGGGAGGGTACATCCACCACGGGGGAGTTATTAGCGCCTCGGCAGCCGAAATTAAAGCGGCAGGCAATCCATATGCCGTTGCCATCAATCTTGACGGAATCATCGAAGCCCATGGAAGCACGGCGAGTAGCTCCACTCCAAAAGTGACCGTACAGGCACCTAAGGGCGACATCTCTATCGGCAACTCCGCACAACTGAACGCTTCAGCGGGCTTCGTAACGGTTCAAACAGTCGGCAATCTTGATATCGCTGGGACTGTACTTGTCACGTCATCAACTGGACAAGGAGGTGCTGTCCGACTTCTTGGAGAAGCCGTTCATCTAGATTCCACCGCCGTTGTTGATGCTTCGGGATTTCTTGGAGGGGGAAAGATTTTCGTGGGGGGGGATTACCAGGGTGGGAATAACCCAACCCTTCATTTTTCAAGTTCACCGTTACAGACTGCTGCATCGCTGCAAGTTGATTCAGGCGCCAAACTTTCAGCCGATGCACTCAACACAGGAAACGGCGGCACTATCATTCAGTGGTCTGATCAGGACACGATCTCGGGTGCGACTGTTTCCGTGCATGGGGGGCCTTTGGGAGGAAATGGTGGCTTTGCTGAAATTTCAGGCAAACAAAATCTCGGATTCAGCGGCACTGTGAATCTTACTTCTCCACTAGGAACTCCGGGCACCGTGCTGTTCGACCCCAGTACTCTCTTTATTCACGATGGTAACAGCTCGGTTGACGGAGCTGTTCCTTCCTCTGATCTCTCGGGCGGTCAAAACAATTACTGGCTGAGCACCTCGGTGATCAATGCCATCACCTCGGGCACTGTTCAACTTCTCGCGGACACCGTGACTTTCAATGATGGCCATGGAGTAAACCCTGGGAACATTCTCCTGCAACCCAACGTGAATCTCCAGATCAGCGCAACAACCGGCAATCTGAGCATGCCATCCGGTAGTTCAATCACAGCCCAAGGCAGCGGGTATGTCCAGTTGTCTGCCTTGCAGAACCTTAACTTTAGCGGGAGCATTCAGACGGATCAGGGGGCTATCAGCCTTCATTCGGGGAACGGCAACATCAACCTCTCCTCCGGATCGTCCATTCAGCAGAACAATGGTGGCATCCAAATCTGGTCGGATGACGGGTCGATTCGCGCCTCTTCACTGATCAGTTCGGCTTCGGGCTCGATCAACCTGTCCGCCAACAAGCTTCAGACAGGCACAATAGATTTTTCGGGAATCATAACAACAGGAGTTGTGGGAGTTCATGGGAATGCCGGCGAATCGATCAGCTTCAATGCAGGCAACAGCCTGACAGTCAATGGAACAGTCTCTTCGATCGGAGGTGCCATCAATTTTAACACCGCCAACTCCCTCACTTTCGGCAACATAGATTCCACAACTGTTACAACGGCAAATAACAACATCAATCTCTCCGCTCGCTCCGTTTCGCTCAACTCCACTTCATTAAATTCGGTAAACGGTGGGATCTCCTTCAATAACGGTCCACAGATGATTCTTACAAGCGACTCGTTGGCAACGATCAGCACCAGCTTGGGAAGTATTTTTAACAATCTTTCCGCACAGAACATCACCCTCTACGCCGGCACAGTCTCGTTGTCAGACCCGAACGGCGCAAACCCCTCTTCCATCACCTTACCCCAGAACGAAAGCATTTATTTCCTGGCTACTGCTGGAAATTTACTCCTCCCATCGGGTAGCGCCATCGTCACCTCGGGTAATGGTTCCGTGCAATTATATGCATCCCAAGACCTCGACCTCGGCGGAAGGATTCAAACCGACCAAGGGTACATTGGCCTCCACTCCGACATCGGCACTGTTAACCTCTCCTCGGGATCGTCCATCCAGCAGAACAACGGGGGTATCCAAATCTGGTCGGATAATGGTTCTCTAAATGGTTCTTCCTCAATCAACTCCGTCGCGGGATGGATAAACGTGGCCACCTACGGGAACCAACTCGGATCAATCAACCTCTCAGGCACCATTAACACTGGGACCAGCGGTCTGAATGGGAATACCGGCGGCACAATCGTACTCAATGCCGCCAACAATATCGCCTTCAATGGAAGCATCAGTTCCGTCGGCAACTCGATTTCAGTGAATGCAGCAAACTCAATCACCCTGGGAAGCATCTCCACACCATCTCCCACCGTGATATCAACAAGTAGTGACCTTCAACTCAATGCCCAGCAAATATCTTTTAACAGCACACCGATCCTCTCGGTCGGTACACTTTCCGGAGGATTCGGGACAATTAATCCCTCATCAATCCAGTTCACGCCGTCAGCTCCTCTTTCAAAAACCTATGATGGAACATCTTCGGTAAGCCTCCCATCTGAAAACTTTGCCTTCACGGGCATGAACAGCGGCTTCAGCGCCTCTCCTCTCTCAATCAATGGCGCGTACAATAGTCCGGATGTTGGAACGGCCAAGACTATCACCATCAACCCGATCCTATTGTCCATAAGCGGACCAAATTCCTCGATCACGGGAAACTTCAACCTGAATTTTCCTAATTTTTCCGTATCGGGTGTGATCACTCCAGCCCCTCTGACTGCTACCCTCACCGGGACGGTATCCAAAACCTATGACGCAACAACTGATGCTCAACTTAGTCCTAGTAACTACCTCCTCAGCGGCCTTCTCGGTAACGATGTGATTTCGCTGAACAATCCGACATCAGGAACATTCGATACTCCGAACGTTGGAACAGGACTCAACGTTACAGTCAAGGGCCTGACCCTTGTGAACAACATTCTTGGTGATTATGAACTCGCTTCGACCAGCATCAGCGCTCCCATCGGAACAATTACTCCATCAACAGTAACTGTACAGACGACTCTGTCAGCATCACTTACCGGAGTGACTAGCAAAGTCTACGATGGCACACCCGTTGCGTATCTTTCGCCGGCTAATTACCTCCTGATTGGTGTTCTGGGCAATGATGCTGTCAGTCTCAATGATCCCTCCACCGGCACTTACGACACTCCTAATGCGGGCGCGAACAAGTTGGTGACTGTCGGAGGTCTTACTCTTCTCAATAATAGTCTGGGGAACTACATCCTTGCCTCCACAACGATTAGCGGACCGATCGGAACCATCACTCCGGCTCCGGTATCAGTAAATCTGATAGGCACCACTAGCAAAATTTACGACACGACGACTGTAGCTACATTGGCTCCGGCAAATTACAATTTGAACGGAGTCTTGGGTAACGATCTGCTGAGTCTGAATGACCCCACCTCGGGCAGTTACGATACGCCGAATGCGGGAGTCGGGAAAAACGTCACGGTAAATGGTTTGACTCTTGTCGGTAATAACCTCGGCAATTATTTTCTCAACTCAACAACTGTTTCAGGGACGATCGGAACCATCACTCCGGCACCGGTATCCGTGAGTCTTGTCGGGTCCACGACCAAGGTCTACGACACCACGACTGCGGCGGTGGTTGGTCCTGCAAACTTCAGCAGTCTCTCCGGC
>CAINEX010000050.1 GCA_903847935.1 uncultured Spartobacteria bacterium
CAGAGGATCAGTGAGACGCCAAGCGCGCAGGGAATCAGGGCCGTGTAATGGATCCCTCCGGTACCGAAGAAACCAACAAGGCCGACGACATTGAGCAGGAGACCGATAACGAGTGTGACTGGAATCATGGATTTGACACTAACAGGAGCATCTCCGGAGGCAATCCCCCCTGATGCTGTCCATACAAAGATCCGGAATTCCCTTCATGAGATTGTGCGTTTCAGTTTGAATAAGATGAATCCACTGCCGATCGCAATGCTCCACATCGTCCTGATTGAACCGGAAATCCCGCAGAATACGGGTAATATAGCTCGCCTCTGCGTGGCGACGGGTTCGCGTCTTCATTTGGTCGGGCCCCTGGGGTTCTCAATCGATGAGAAGGCGGTGAAACGCGCCGGGATGGACTACTGGGAGCGTCTTGATCTGAAGACCTGGGGATCATTCGACGAAATTGAACGCGCACATTCCGCCGCGAGGTTCTTTTTTTTGAGCAGCAAGGTGCAGCGTGCGTATTGGGAGGAGAACTTCCATGATGAGGATTTTCTGGTCTTTGGACGTGAGACGAAGGGTCTACCCTCAAGCTTGCTTGCGGCCCACCCGAAAACCTCTTTAACCATTCCGATGACTGAAGGGACCCGAAGCATCAATCTGGCAACATCGGCAGGAATCGTCCTTTATGAGGCCCTTAGACAACTCAATCTCGCGGGCAATCCCCTTATCTGATTTAGTATCAGTAACAACCAATGTCCGGCGCCCCAATCATTCAAGTGCATGAGCTGAGTAAGTCCTTTCGGACTTACAAGAAGGAGGAGGGACTTGCGGGTGCGTTCAAGGGCCTCTTTCACCGCAAACACACCGAGACCAAGGCGGTGGATCGCGCAAGCTTCTCGGTGGAGGAGGGTGAGTTCGTTGGATTCCTCGGTCCGAACGGGGCGGGGAAGACTACCGTGCTCAAGATGCTCTCGGGACTCCTTCAACCGACCTCGGGAAACGCCACGGTTCTCGGATTCAATCCCTCGAAGCGTCCCTCCGAACTCAAGCGTCAGTTTGCTCTCCTGATGGGTCAGAAGAACGCGCTCTGGTGGGACCTTCCAGCCCGTGAATCCCTCGAACTCAACCGCGCGATTTATGGAATCGAGAAGAAAGAGTTCGAGCGCAGCGTGGATGAGTTGATCGATCTGCTCGATGTGCGGGACAAGATGGGGGTGATGGTTCGGGAGCTAAGCCTGGGCGAACGGATGAAGATGGAACTGATCGCGGCCCTGCTTCACCGGCCCAAGGTTCTCTTTTTGGATGAGCCGACGATCGGCCTCGATGTGCTGAGTCAGAAAAAAGTCCGTGAGTTTCTCCGCGAGTACAATGCCCGGCACAAGGTTGTGACGCTTCTGACCAGCCACTACATGCAGGATATCGAGGAGCTCTGCAAGCGGGTGATTCTGATCGATCATGGCAAGATCTTCTTTGATGGATCGCTGGAGGATGTGGTCAACCAGTTCACCACGACCAAGATCATCGAGGCTGATTTCAGTACGCCACTTCCCGATAGCTTCACCCCTCCCGGTGCTGTGCTCGAGCGTAATCGCCTCCAGATCAAGATCGAGGTGCCGCGCATGGAGGTGCCACAGGCCTGCACCGAGCTTCTTTCCGGTGGCATG
This sequence comes from uncultured Spartobacteria bacterium, assembly GCA_903847935.1. GTDB lineage: Bacteria > Verrucomicrobiota > Verrucomicrobiia > Chthoniobacterales > UBA6821 > UBA6821. The sequence goes on from CAINEX010000050.1 coordinate 1,656, forward strand.
GTGCTCGATCTCTCGGTAAGCGAGGTGCCGATCGAAGAGGTAATCCGTCGTGTCTTCGGGCGCCAGCAGGAGGAAAACAAAATCCGGACACAATCATGACGCCGCTCCTCCGCTCACTCTTGCTGATTTTTTCTCTCTCCTTGCTCCCTGCATTCGCAGCGGGAGGTGCGGGGGAGGGTTTGACACCCTTCCTGCAGACGGATGCTGCCTTGCGGCCATCAAGCGATCGTTCATTCAATGCCACCATTACTTTCAAGCTTCTGCCAGGTTGGCACACCTATTGGTCCTATCCTGGTGACTCCGGTCGCCCGCCAAGCGTCGAGTGGCATCTTCCCGCAGGCTGGAAAGCCTCGCCATTAGAGTTCTCGATCCCTTCACTTTTCAAAGAGCCAGGTGACATGATTATTTACGGGTACGAGGGCTCGGCCAGTATCCGAGCCACCATCATCCCGCCCAGCGATCTGACGAAGGAGGAGATCTTTAAGACTGAGCTGAAGGCATCCGTATCCTGGCTGGCTTGCAGCGAACTGTGCGTTCCCGGATCATCGGAGTTATCCACGATCATCGGTTCGGTAGCTTCTGGGGGTTTGGCCAATTTGAGTCATCTTTGGCCGGAATCGGGGGACCCCCCTTTTGTAGTTAAACAAACATTTAAAAACGGAAGTTATTATCTTTCTTTTAATGGTATTCATAATGCCACTTATCAGTTCTACCCTGCACCTATTCACAGTGCTTCGGGATCAACTTCCAACGATGTGCCTATCCCACCATCCATCGTCATTGCTGCTGGAAATACAATCTCTATTCTCCAGCCATGGAGGGGAAATGATGTGTTTAGGGGGCTCCTTGTCGAGACTCTTGGAGGTGCACAAGGGTCGATAAAAAAAGCATGGTGGATACGTAATAATACAACTCTGGCCATGGATCATAAAGTAAATGGGGTATCCATGATTATTCTTATTTCGGCCCTACTCTCTGGTTTTATCGGGGGGCTGATCCTGAACCTGATGCCTTGTGTCCTGCCGGTGATCTCGTTGAAAATCTTCAGCTTTATTGCGCAGGCCGGTGAGTCCCCCAGGAGAATCTTCATGCACGGAGTTTCATTCGCTGTCGGAATCTTTACATGGTTTATGGGACTCGGATGTTTGGTGATCGCACTGAAGGCGGGAGGTTCCGATGTTACCTGGGGCGCATTCCAGTTTCAGAACCCTCTCTTTGTCGTCGGTCTCAGTGTGCTTGTTTTCCTCTTTGCCTTGAATCTCTTCGGGGTCTTCGATTTCGTACTCCCCGGTAAAGCCGTCAACTCTCTTGACCACGTCGCGCGCAAGGATGGATACGGGGGATCGTTCTTTCAGGGATTATTTGCCACTCTGCTGGCGACCCCCTGCACCGCACCATTTTTAGGAAGCGCCCTCGGTTTTGCCTTCGGACAGAGTTCCCTTGTCATCCTGGCAATGTTCGCCTCGGTCTCGCTTGGAATGGCCTTTCCCTACCTGCTCCTCTCGGCACGTCCCGGATGGAGAAAGTGGATTCCGAAGCCGGGCACTTGGATGGAGAGACTGAAACAATTCATGGGATTCCCCCTGCTTGCCACCAACCTCTGGCTTCTTTGGGTCCTGCAGAATCAGCGAGGGGAAGTCTCAGCATTGGCCCTACTGACCCTATTCCTAATCCTCGGTTTCTGCGCATGGTTCTTTGGGACTCTTTCAGCAAGTGGGTCTCGGGGTGCCGAAGTCTTCCGCGTGATTATCCTTCTTGTGGCTATTACGGCCATCATCATGACAATCCGGCAAATTCGTTTTGCAGAGCCAATTGCAGAGACGCAGACCTCATCGGATCAGGGGGTCCCGTGGGTTTCTTATTCCGCAGAAGCACTCGACTCGCTTCGCACAGAGGGGAAGCCTGTATTGGTCGACTTCACGGCCTCCTGGTGCCTGACCTGCCAGTTCAACGAACGCACGGCAATCAATGTGCCTGCCGTCAGAAAGTTGATGAAGGAAAGGGAAATCACCGCAATGAAGGGAGACTGGACCAATGCCGCCCCCGCGATCACCGCAGCGCTGAAATCCTTCGGGCGTGTGGGCGTTCCTCTTGCCGTTTTCTATCCTGCGGGCAAGGGAAGTCTTCCCATTGTCCTTCCAGAACTGCTGACCGAGAAGATCGTCCTCGAAACTCTCAAAAAATGATTATTCCAGTCCTCTTTTCCTGATTTCCGGAACACTTAATTCCTGCTTCATTCACACCCACTCATGAACTTCAAGACGCTAAAACTTGACCAACTTGATCAGAACCAGCCCATCGCAAGAGATGTCTACGTGCGTGAGTTGAAGCGCTGCCAACTCGGACTGCTCAACCTGCAACTCAGACTCAAGGAGAGCAAGCGTTCGGTGATTATCGTGCTGGAGGGCCCAGATGCCGCAGGGAAGGGTGGGGCGATCAAGCGCGCGCTGGAGAGGCTGGATCCCCGATTGGTGCGTGTCTACTCGACGCAAAAGCCAACCGCCGAAGAATATCGCCATCACTACATGTGGCGCTTCTGGAACAAGATTCCTCCCATTGGAGAGCTCTCGGTCTTCGACCGCTCTTGGTATGGTCGTGTGCTGGTGGAGAGGGTCGAGGGATTTGCCACCAGGGCGGAGTGGTCGCGTGCCTATCGCGAGATCAACGAGTTTGAGCAGACCCTTGTCGAGGGTGGAACGATCATGATCAAACTCTTCCTTCAAGTATCCAAAGCCGAGCAACTGAAACGGTTTAAGGAGCGTCAGTCAGATCCTTACAAGCATTGGAAGATTAACGACGAGGACTGGCGAAATCGCCGCAAATGGACCCAGCACAACAAGGCCGCGGAGGAAATGTTCCGCAAGACCTCGACCAAGTTCGCCCCTTGGACAGTTATTCCAGGAGACTTCAAATGGTATGCACGCGTTGAGTTCGCCAAGACGATCTATGATCGCATCGCGAAAGAATTCCCCAAGGCGAAAATCGCTTCTTAGAACAGTATAGTCCTGACTTCCGAGTAAGACCTAGAACCCAGCGTCAGTGACCGCTCCGTGGGAGGCATCGGTGACATGGGAGGCATATTTGGCAAGCACGCCGCGGCGATAACGGGGGGCAGGTTGTTTCCAGGACCTCTTTCGCTTGGCGAGTTCGACTGCAGAGACTCCGAGTGTCAGGACCCGCTTCTCCGCATCGATCACGATGACATCTCCCTCCTTGATCAGTGCGATCGGTCCACCCGAGAAGGCCTCTGGGGTGATATGACCAACGACGAATCCATGTGTTCCCCCGGAGAAACGTCCATCGGTGATGAGAGCAACATCTTTACCAAGACCCAATCCCATCACGGCACTTGTCGGAGAGAGCATCTCACGCATGCCGGGTCCCCCCTTGGGCCCCTCGTACCGGATCACGATGACATCCCCCTTCTTGATCTTCTTGGCGAGAATAGCCTGCAGTGCGTTCTCCTCGGACTCGAAGACGCGGGCCTTCCCTTCAAAACGAAGCCCCTCCTTTCCGGAAATCTTGGCGACACCCCCTTCGGGGGCAAGATTGCCCTTGAGGATGACGAGGTGACTCTCTTTCTTGATTGGGCTGCTGATCGGGCGAATGATCTCCTGCCCCTTGGGATAGGGTTTGAAGGCGGCCAGATTCTGGCGAAGGGTCTTGCCGGTGACCGTCATGACATCGCCATGAAGGAGTCCTGCAGCGAGTAGATCCTTCATCAGGGGAACGATGCCGCCGATCTCGACGAGTTGGGACATGAGATACTTGCCGCTCGGCTTCAAGTCGGCCAGCACGGGGACACGCTTTCCAATCCGGGTGAAGTCGTCGATCGTAAGCTTTACGCCGGCCGTATGGGCGATTGCTAGCAGGTGAAGGACGGCATTCGTCGATCCACCGAGGGCAATCACCACGGTGATGGCATTCTCAAAGGCCTCCTTGGTCATAATGTCGAGGGGACGTATTCCCTTTTTCAGGAGATTGAGCACGGCTGCCCCGGCGTCCCGGCAATCCTTGACCTTATGGCTGGAGACTGCGGCCTGAGCCGAGCTGTTGGGAAGACTCATTCCCATCGCCTCGATGGCCGAAGCCATCGTGTTGGCCGTGTACATGCCACCGCATGATCCCGGGCCGGGTATGGCACAACTCTCCACAGCATGGCGCTCCTTGGCAGAGATCGCACCTGCAGCCTCCTGCCCAACGGCCTCGAAGACCGAGACCACATCGACGAGCTTTCCGTTCAAGCATCCCGGAAGAATGGTCCCTCCGTAGACGAACACCGCGGGCCTGTTAAGGCGCGCGATAGCCATGATGCAGGCAGGCATGTTCTTGTCGCATCCACCGATGGCGATGATCCCGTCGAATCCCTGGCAACCTGCCACAGTTTCAATGGAATCTGCGATGACTTCACGGGAGACAAGTGAGTATTTCATTCCCTCGGTTCCCATCGAAATGCCGTCCGAGATGGTGATCGTGTTGAAGATGATTGCTTTCCCTCCGGCCTTGTCGATACCAAGTGCCGACTCTCGGGCGAGGCCGTCAATGTGCATGTTGCAGGGAGTGACCATGCTCCAAGTTGAGGCCACTCCCACCAGTGATTTGGAGAAGTCCTTTTCACTGAACCCGACCGGATAGAGCATCGCCCGACTGGCTGCGCGACTCGGACCATCCAGGAGGATTGAGGAATGGGCGCGCTCCAACGACTTGGGGGCAAGAGGCTTTGGCGACTTGGCGGAAGACTTTTTCAGGGAACTCATTTTTTACTACTATCAGTGTCGGTGTGAGAGTCGAAGCGGAAATCTCACGAACCCGTTGTTTGAATCTTCAGGTGGTCGATCAGTTCGCCGATCATGGAACGTTCCTTCTCATTCAGTTCAGGGCAATTGAGTGCTTCCTGAAGTGTCTTGAGAGAATTTCCCCGCTCGCCATTCTTTCCGTAGGCCTGCCCAAGATAAGTCAGACTCGCTCCCAGGGGTTCGTTCTTCTTGCGTCCCAAAGCCACAAGTTTTTCCAACGCATTGATTTCCTCCGCATTGGACCCAGCAGCACTTCCCGCCCTTGCCATTAGGAAGAGAGTTTCCTCATTGGGAGGGATCTCTTCAACGAGACGACGAGATTCCGAGAGAGCCTCACCTGCATTCCCGGTTTCGATCAATGCACGGATCAAGGTCATACGAGCCGCAAAATCGGAGTGATCCTTGCTGATCGCTTGGCGCGCATACTGCTGGGACTCCTCCCAGCGCCCCCTGAGTGCCGAGAGAGAGGCTCGGGCTTCGAGCAACTCGGAACTCCTGCACTGAGTCTTCTCGGCAAGCGAGAGGAGTTGTTCGGCCTCGGAGGTACGGTTGACGGCGATGAGGACCAAGGCGGTCCGGATCATCCACTCGGCACGATCCCCTGGATTAGGCCATGACTTTTGAAGTGCAGCCTCTGAAGGTAACTTCCACCCCTCTGATTTCCCCGAAGTCATGAATGTGGAACCTCCCACGCTGGATGTAATCGGAGTGAAAAGAGTCCCCCATGGCGTCACGTCATTGAGTCTCCAGAGGGGAGATTCAAGTAGTGACAAGGCTAGTGGAAGACTCCTCCTGTCGGTCCCGAGAAGGACGCAGGAAAAATGCCGCTCCCTCGCCAAGCGGTAGAAGATGGAGGGATTTCCGCATGCTTCAAGGGATTTATCGGGTGAAGGAAGCAGATCAATCCGGTCGGTTGGAATGAATGGAATAAACTCAGGACTGACAAAGATGGGAGTACCCATTTCAAGTAAACCCTTCAGTAAGGGGAGGGGGGTAAAAAGGGGGGAGTTTTCTTTGTCTGAAGCCCTTTTCCCCGCCTTCCCATGGCTACAGGAGGAGAACCATGTGGCTAGGAGAAGCGTGATCGCCACCACAGCAAGAATTTCTAATGAGCGGTTGAGGCTTCGCATGTTTACTAATAAGCCTCTTTTTTCTTCTTGGGAAAAGAGCCAAACTCTTGATGTCATCCTCTTCGCTGTTATCTATCAGCTATGAAGCTGCCCACCCTCACCCTGCTAGCCATGAATCTCCTCTCCTTTTTCGCCAAAGCCGACCCCGTTCCACCTCTTGCGATCGGTTCCCCTGCGCCACTGATCTTTGCTAAAAATCAAGACGGGGAGAATGTGGACTTCGCAGCGGTCTACGCGAAGGGGATTACCCTAGTCTATTTCTATCCGAAAGCAGAGACTCCGGGTTGCACGGCCGAGGCATGCTCCCTGCGCGATGCCTATGCTGGACTGCACGCCAAGGGCCTTCAGATTCTCGGCGTGAGCAAGGATACACCCGACGCTCAGAAAAAATTTCAGGAGAACAGGAAGCTGCCCTTCACTCTGATTGCCGATACTGATGGGAAGGTTGCGGCAGCCTTTGCTGTACCTACCTATCCGGTCGTTGGGCTCACCAAGCGTCAGTCCTTCCTGATCAAGGATGGTAAGTTGGTTTGGTCCTCCCTGAGTGCCGAGACGAGCGGTGCTGCTCAGGAGATTCAGAAAGCAATCGATTCTCTCAGCGCGAAATAGAATATAAGTGAGCTAGAGGAAGGGGTTATGCAAAACTCACTCCCGAACAAGCCGTCTTACCTTACATTCCAATTACCCTCATGCACTCGTTTCTGATGACTCTCGATTGTCCCGATGGTGTCGGACTTCTGGCGCGCATTACCGATTTCGTGGCCTCGCAGGGAGGCAGTTTCACCGAGGTTAATCAATTCACCGATAAAATAAGCAATTGGTTCCTTGCACGCTTTGCCTTTGAGATGGAGAGAGAGACATCCCTCGCGGAGATTCGGAATGCCTTCGTCCCGGTGGCCAGAGAATTAAATGCCAGTTGGTCGTTTCGGGAGGCCACAAAGCCGGTTAGGACTGTTCTTCTCGTCAGTAAGGAAGACCATTGTCTGGCCGACCTACTCTGGAGATGGCGTTCCGGAGAACTCAATATCGAGATTCCGCTGGTTATTTCCAACCATACAGACCTAAGAAGCGTCCTCGAGAAAGAGGGGATCCCCTTTATGCACATTCCGATCCCTCAGGAGGAGAGTGCCAAGGAGAATGCCTTCAGGCAGGTAAGTGATGCCGTGTGTGAAGTCTCAGGTGAGTTGACCGTCCTCTGCCGCTACATGCAGATCCTGCCCGACTGGTACTGTGCGGAACATCACAACCGCATCATCAATATTCATCACTCCCTCCTACCGGCCTTCGCTGGTGCCGACCCCTACAAGCGCGCCTACGATCGCGGCGTGAAGTTGATCGGGGCAACCTGTCACTATGCGACGGGGGAGTTGGACGCCGGGCCGATCATTCATCAGGAAGTACTCGACGTGGAGCACTTTCACACACCGGTTGACCTCAGAAGAATCGGTAGGGATTGCGAAAGATTAGCCTTGGCGCGTGGTGTACGGCTTCATGTCGAAGATCGCGTCGTTGTCCATCAGTCAAGGGCGATCGTCTTCGGGAACTGAGTGACGATCCGGCACCTACGCTTCTCTTGGAAAATGCTCTTTCCGTCGGACGGTATTCTTGCATAATTACCGCTCGATTGTTTCGTGATGCGCAAGCGTGTTCTGAGACATTCATGCTTGGGTTGATAGCTCAATGGTAGAGCAGTACCCTTTTAAGGTATTGGTTCTGGGTTCGAGTCCCAGTCAACCCACTCCCCCAAATACTTTGTAGATACAACTCCTCTTGGTAGAAGTGAATGCGCTATTGAAGCTGTAGGGAGCAGTTACTGACTTTTTCGATAGTCAATGGGGCTCCGTTTTTGGGGTCCACACGGACATTCTCAAAAAGGACATTCGCCGCATTCATCACCGTGACCCCTTTGTCCGAGGCGATGGAGACATTCTTCAGGGTGATGTCGCGGATCGGATTCTCCGGAAGTCCCTTTATGATGATGGCTTCACCGGCACCACGGCAGAGAAGATCATGAATTCTGATATCGCGGAAATTGGGCGCATCCTTTGATGATTGAGGAGCTTTTGGTGCCTCGCTAAGGCCCTCTTTTTCGGTGGGATCCTTGCCTCCGTAATACATGTTGAAATCAATAGCCGCCTCAGTGATGTCCTCCATGCGGACTCCCTCGATCTGGATATTCTCGACGATGCCGCCACGACCGCGCTTGCTTTTGAAGCGAAGTCCGATGCTTGTTCCGATAAAAGTGCAGTTTCTAACAAGGATATTGCGGACACCCCCGGACATCTCACTGCCGATCACGAATCCTCCATGTGCATGGTAAACGGTGCAGTCCTCCACGAGAACATCCTCGGTTGGCATGCCGATACGCCTTCCTTCACCATCCTTTCCCGATTTAATGCAGATCCCGTCGTCACCTGTATCGAACGTGCACTCCTTTACGAGGGCTCGCCTGCACGATTCAAGATCGAGGGCATCACTGTTTTGGGCCGTAGAAGAATTGATCACATGGACGCCGATGATCGAGACATCCTCACAGAGCGAAGGGTTCATGGTCCAGTTCGGGGGATTTCGGAAAGTAACCCCTTGAATCAAAACGTTCTGGCAAGCGATTAGGCGCAGCATTCGTGGACGGAGAAATCGGTGGTACGGTTCGTATTCCCGGGGGTCGAGGGATCCCTTCGAGCGAAGTTCTGAGACTGCTTTTTCCCCTTCAAGTGCTGATCGATCCGGCCACCACGTTTTCTTGTCCTCGCTGAGGACTCCGCCGTTAGCAACCAACTTTGCCCACTCTGCCTCATTGAGTTTTGTTTTTTTGACGGGACGCCAAGCATCACCACCTCCATCCAGAATACCAGAACCAGTGATGGCTACATTCTGAAGTTCCTTCCCTAAAATGGGAGAGGTGGAATCAACCCGCTTCTCGCCATGAGTCTCGGTCACAACAAGTGGATACTGGGCCGGATCGGTGGAAAATCTCACCAACGCTCCGCTCTCAAGGTGGAAATCGATATTGCTCCTGAGGTGAATCGGTCCCGTCATCCAGAATCCGGGCGGAACAACCAGCTTCCCGCCTCCCATTTTCTCTAGAAGTTTCAACCCCTTCTCAAACGCCTCCGTATTCAGGGTTTTTCCATCACCTAATCCCCCGCAATCATTGAGATTGACGGTGTTGGTCGGAAAAGTCGGGAGAGTGACAGGGGTGATGTGTATTGAGGACTCAGAAGCTACGGAGCGAGTAGGGATGGCCGACATCAATGTTAATCCGATAACGAGCCATGGGGGGAGGAACTTCACGATTTCTAATTATTGGGTCGCTTCACGCATGGCAACCGTTTCACAAATGGTTTTATATTTATCTGAGTTCATCTTCTACAATTCGATCGGTTGTCCTGGGGGAGGGGCGATGACTTTCGTCTCCGGAAGGGCGGAGTAGAGTTCACTCCTGAACCAATCGATGGCCGGATCATCGCCATGAACGAGGAGCACTGTCTTCGGACGGACCTTGATGGCGTAGGTGAGCAAGTCCTCGCGCCGTGCATGGGCACTGAAGGTGAAGACCTCGCGATGGCAGTGGAAAGGAATCGCCGGAGCACTGGCGCTCAGGGAGACAAGGCTTCCCGGTTCTGCATTGCGGACATGCCCTGCCGGTGAGTTCGGATCGGCATAGCCGACAAAGAAGAGGTACTGGGTGGGATCTGGAAGGACTTTCCGGGCAAAGATGTTGGAGAGGGTGTGTTCGGTCATCATGCCACTACTGAGAGCATAGATGGCACGCTTACGGGGATTGAGCGAGTTGACTTCCTTGCCTCCTGCGACATAGGGAGCGACATCATTCATGAGTTGGAGCTTGGGAAGATTCCGATGAACCCTATCGGCCATCGTGTCGTAAACAGCCGTGATCTTGCTGCTTAATCCCCCGACATAGAGCGGGATGGGTGGGATGATCCGCTCACGCTCCATTTTCCAGAGCAGGGCCATGACCTCCTGGGTCTTGCCCAAGGCAAAGACGGGGATGGTGACGCTGACTCCCTCTTCCAGGGCAGCGGCTACTGCGGCGGCGAAGCGTTTCTCCTCCTTGGCACGGGTGAATCCCTCGGGAAGGGGGGCATCGCCACGGGTCGTCTCCATCAGGAGGACGTCGACCGGATCCTCTGGAAAGCGCGCTCCGGTTTGGATGGTCTGGTCCTCAAAATTGACATCTCCCGTGTAGAAGAACTTCCTCCCATCGGCGCGGATCGTCACCCCGGTCGATCCAAGGATGTGACCTGCATCATGGAAGGTAATGGTGGGGGCATGCGTCCCCTCGGAAGCCCTCTCTCCATGGAGAGTGAGGGGACGATCCAGCGGGCAGTGACGCCAACTTCGGACGGCCATCTCGATCGCCCGATGCGTGAAGAGGGGATAATCGCTGAGCTTGAGCTCCTCCTGCTGACGGGTCATCACATTCACCGAGTTGTGTAGCATGATGTCGGCAATGCGTGCCGTTCCCTGAGTCATTAGGACAGGCATCCCGGGTTGACGAGCCTGCAGGAGGGGAAGACATCCGACATGATCCTGATGGGCATGGGTGAGGATCGTCGTGGAGATCGAGTCATCGCCAAGCTCCTCAAGAAGCGGGGTGGCAGCATGCCCCGCATGCTCCGGATGCATCCCACAATCGAGAATCACGGAATCATTTTCAAGGTCGAGACGGTAGCAGTTGGAACCGATGCCCGCTCCCCGGGTTAGATTTGTGAAGCGCATGGCTCGACACTCTAAAATCGTTGTTCCCGCCCTGCGAGAATGATTCTTTAAGAAAGCGCAACTTTTCCCGTAAAAAGGTGTTATAATAGATGCAATGCTACTCCCCCTTCCGGAAAAACTCTGGAACCGCTACGCCGCAGCTCACCTGCTAAACAGGGCGGGATTCGGTGGAACCCCTGCAGAGATCGAAGCCCTCTACTCTCGGGGAATGGATGGTGCTGTCGAACACCTCCTCAACGCACCAAACGACGAGGATCTCTTCCCTCGACCTCCCATGATGGAGCCTGCAAAACGGGTCGAGTATCAGAAGCACCTCAAGAACGCACCCACCGAGGAGGAGCGTGTAAAAGTGAGGAAAGCTTTTTTCAGTGATGAACGTGCGGAAATCCTGGCCCTCAGACTCTGGTGGCTGAATCGGATGCGCTACACGACTGATCCGTTGCTTGAGAAGGTGACGCTTTTTTGGCACGGGCACTTCGCCACCAGTAATCAGAAGGTGAATGATCCCTACCTCATGTGGTTGCAGAATGAGACCCTGAGGCAACATGCCTTGGGGAAGTTTCCCGTGATGCTGAAGGCCATGTCCCAGGACCCTGCCATGATCAGGTGGCTCGACCTCAATCAAAGCAGCAAACAGCACCCTAACGAAAACTTCGCACGCGAGGTGATGGAACTCTTCTCGCTCGGTGAGGGACACTACTCCGAAATGGACGTCACGGAGGCTGCACGAGCCTTCACGGGATACAGGGTCACCCCTGAGACAGCGGCCTTTCACATGGTCCCGAATGCCCACGACACCGGAATGAAAACCTTTCTGGGAAAAACGGGAGCTTTCACGGGGGATCAGATCCTCGATCTCATCGTGCTTCAGCCACAATGCGCGCGATTCATCGGTAAGAGGCTTTGGCAGTTCTTTGTCGCGGAGTCCCCGAATGACGAAACTATCTCTGAAGTGGCCGACATCCTGATGAACAACGGCTACGACGTCGCCAAAACGCTCAGGGTTATCTTCAGGAGTTCCCTGTTCTATTCTCAGGCGGTCGTCCACCATCAGATCAAGGGGCCTGTGCAATGGATGATCCAGACTACCAGGATGCTGGAGATCCCGCTACCTGATGCCAAAGTGCTTGAAAATTCGATGACGGCATTGGGCCAGGTGCTTTTTGCCCCACCCAATGTCAAAGGGTGGGATGGTGGAAGAGCATGGATCAGTGCCTCAAGCCTTCTCTACCGCTACAATCTTGCTGCCTACCTGCTGAGCGGAAAGGCACACATCCTGGGTGGAGGAGGGACGAAGACTGCACAGTTACCGTTAGAGAATATTGCTCCTCCCTCCACGCGCGAATCCTGCAACCTGCTTCTGGAACCACTTGCCTTCAGGATCTTCAACGTGCCCATCAGCACGCGGGATTTCGCCACCTACATGAACTACATCAATAAGCAGACCCCGCCCTACTCGGACAACGCGGTGAGGGATCTGATGCAGATCATGATGGGAACTCCTGAATTCCAGCTAAACTGATGCTATCTTGAACTAACCCCAATCCGCAGAACACCCAATACGATGAAGACACCCCAAGAACAAACGCTTCACACACGCCGGGAGTTTTTACGCACCTCCTTCCTGGGAGGAGCGCTCGCCTCGACGGTCCCCCTCTTTTTGGAGAAGACCTTCCTAACCCTCGATTCAATGGCTGCTGCAACAACGGGGCAGTATGCAACTGGCAAGGACTCCACGATCCTTGTGGTACTGCAGATGGCGGGAGGCAACGACGGACTCAATATGCTCGTTCCTTACGGGGATGATGCCTACTACAAGGCCCGTCCAAGGATTGCGATTCCCTCCAACTCGGTCCTTAAGATCAATGATTACGCCGGACTTCATCCCAAGCTAACAGGCCTCCGGGATCTCTATGGCAGCGGAAGCCTTGGACTGATCCAGGGTGTCGGTTATCCCAATCCCAACCGCTCCCACTTCCGATCCACGGAGATCTGGCAGACAGCGAGTGATTCCGGACACAACGAGAGCGTGGGATGGATCGGGCGCTATTTCGACAGTTGCTGCAAGGGTTCGGATCCCTCTGTCGGTGTCTCCATCGGCGGACAGACTCCGCAAGCCTTTGCCTCCCCCCATCCGAAAGGGATCGCTTTTTCAGATCCGTCTCAATTCAGGTACATGAGCGAGGCGGCCAGCAATCCCAAGATGGCTGAACAGTTCATGAGGGAAATGAACTCCCCGACTGAGAATATGGGACATGGAGGCCTCACGGATAACAGCGGAGGATCAATCGGGATGATTTCGGGGTCGCCCGATACGGCCGGAGACACTCTCGATTTCCTCCAGAGAACTGCCCTGGGGGCGGAAATGAGTAGTGATAAGATCCTTGAAATCATCCGTAAATCAAGGAGCAGCGTTGATTACCCCAGGTCCCAACTTGGCAATAGTCTCAACTTAGTCGGCCGTCTCATTCAGGGAGGCCTACCGACGCGTGTCTACTATGCCTCCCAAGGGGGATTTGATACGCACGCCAATCAACTTCCTTCACACGATCGTTTGATGACCGATCTGAATGCCGCGCTGACATCCTTTGTGGGGGATCTGAAAGCGCAGGGAAATTACGATCGGGTCCTTGTGCTGACATTCAGCGAGTTCGGGAGACGTGTTGCCGAGAATGCGAGCGGTGGCACCGATCATGGCGCTGCAGCACCTCTCTTTGTCCTAGGGGGTGCCGTCAAACCCGGTCTCTACGGAACCTATCCAAGCCTCACCGATCTCTATGAGGGGGACTTGAAGTTTCATACCGACTTTCGTTCCGTTTATGCCACGGCCCTTGAGAAATGGCTCGGTGCACCAAGCGAACAAGTGCTCGGAAGGAAGTATCCGATTCTCCCCTTCATTTAGGGTCTCTGGAGGACCTGTTGCCGATCACGATTAAAAGACAAGCGGCGAGTCCAGGTTCCACAGGTAAGAGGACTCCCTGACGTAGCAGGATAAAAGTCGCTGCAATGAGGCTGGCCAGCAGGAATCCTCCAACGTAGATGCGGGATCGAGGTCTTAGGACAAAACTGAAACAGATCAGCAGGACCCATGATAAGGAGAGGATACCCTGTAGAAGAGGTGAGAGTCGGGAATAGCTCAGCAGATCCAACAAGGTGGCCATCGTCGCAACCTGATCCAGATCTTGTCCTGGTGCGATGAATACCACCGCGTCATGGAAGATTCCTTCAAAACCTGGATTGATCGTTCCTCGTTCCTTCTCCTCCATGCGAAATAGAAAATCGTCCAGGGTCACGGTACGCGGTTTCAATGAGTAGGGCAGACTCAGGCCCCCGTAGCCATTGAGAGGAAGGGGGCAGAAATTATTCAAAATAAGAATTCTGCCAAACAAAAGGACGGGTGAAGGGATCCTCCATTTCGGGTCGATTGCATTCCACCAAACAGTTCCCTCGGTGATTCCGTTGGCACTTTGAAAAAAAAGGGGAAGAGCGGTTGAATCAACCCTTTCGTTATTTACGGCACCGCCAGCGATCTTGAAAGGGAATGAGGGGATTGATTTCGGGGAGGGGACACACCTAAGGATCGTTTCCTTGGGCGACTCACCTGATGAACTTGTCCCCGACTGATTCACCGGTGTTCCGCGTCTCTCAAATTGAGTGATCCGATGGGCGATGGCCGGAGTTATAGGGGCCGCGTCGGGAGCGGATTCCATGTGCTCGCAGATGGTGATGGAGCGAGGTTGCAGAAGGAACAATCCCCGTAACGATAATGCCACATCCATGGCATCTAGGGTTCCGATTCTGTTCCCCAAGGAGAGCATGACCACATTCGGCACATTAGATTTCAGCGATTTGGGAAGCGAACTCACAAGATATCCCTCTATCGATGTGAAGAGACCGCCTCCCGTCATGAGCGTGAGAGCTGCGATGAGAAACACGGAGGGAAGGAGGCGCCATGGAACTTTCCAGCCTTCTTCCGAAACCAAATCCAAATCTGAATCAAGCACGGGAATTCCCAGAGTTGGATATGACAGCCGGCACACCCTCTTTCAAAAGAGTCGCGGCATGAGCCATTGCCGAATCGGTGACGCCTCCCAACATTCGTGCGATCTCTTTCACCCTCTCTTCTCCATTAACAGGTTTGAGCACAGTCCCGGTTCGCCCCTCTTTCACGGTCTTGATCACGACAAACTGAGCACTGCCACAGGCAGCGACCTGAGGCAAATGGGTGATGCATAAGACCTGATGAGAGTCACCGAGTTGCCTCATCTTGCAGGCAACCTTCGTGGCGATCTCACCACCGACATTGGCATCGATCTCATCGAATACGAGCAGCGGTATCCTGTCCTGATTGGCAAGTGCTGACTTGAGGGCAAGCATGACGCGGGAAATCTCACCACTCGAGGCGATAGCCCGTAGAGGCTGGGCTGGCTCGCCAGGATTTGGTGCGAAGAGAAACTCCGCCACTTCGGAACCATCGGGCCCCGGCTCCTGCTGCGATTCGAGTTTTATTTCAAATCCGGCCTGCTTGAACCCAAGATCCCCCAACTCTCGTGCGACAGTCTTGGAGAGGATCTCGACTCCCTTCCGACGCTTTGCGGAGAGTTTCTCTGCAGCTACGGTGGACAAGCGCTGAGCCTCAATGACTCGTTGACGGGCTTGTTCCGTGAGGGAATCGAGTCCTGAGAGACGATCAAGCTCCTTGGCTGATTGAACCCCACGGGCAATGATCTCCGGGATGGCCGGGCCATACTTTCTCTTCAGCGTGGCGAGGACATTCAAGCGATCCTCAAGCGCTTGATATTCCAACGCATCAAGCTCGATGTTCCCCGCGTACCCCCTCAGGGCGGTCACCAGGGAATCGAGTCCCTCGGTCAGCCGATCAAGCTCCTCCAGGAAGGGGGCTGTCCTATTGTCAATCCTCATCAACTCCTTAAGCAAGCGGGCGGATTCTGCAATACCGAGGGCTGCACCCCGCTCTTCATCCTCGATTCTTGCCACCACTCCGGCGCAAAGCTCGATCAGCCTGCGACTATTAGAGGCAGCTTTGTGGCGTGAAAGAAGCATTTCTTCCTCGGATTCCAAAAGATTGGCCGAACTGATTTCCTCAACCTCAGCCCTAAGTTGTTCCAGGCGTCCTACGCCACCGGATTCCGACTGCAGTTGGTCCAACTCCCGACGTGCCGATGACAGGTCAGAGCGACTCGCAAGATATGCCTCTTTTTCGGTGAGGGCGTTGCAGAAACGATCGAGGAGAAGGGTTTGCTCGCGTCTTGAGAAGAGGGACTGGTGATCGTGAGGTCCATGAAGGTCAACCAGAAAGACGCCCAGATTCTTGAGAACGGAGAGGTTGCAGGGACTCCCGTTAATGAACTGACGCCCTCCTGATCCGCTCCCCTCAGATGTGATTGTGCGCTTGAGGATCAGCTCCCCGTCTTGGCAGGGATCGACCCCACGTTCCTCAAGGAGAGCGGCGACCTCATCATTCCTCCCGAGCTCAAAGACTGCCTCGATGCCAGCTGAAGTGGCCCCAGCTCGGACAAGGCTCCTGTCAGCCCGATCTCCAAGCAGGAAACTGAGGGCTCCAATAATGATCGACTTCCCGGCGCCAGTCTCACCTGTAATGGCCGTGAATCCGGACTGGAGAGTCCAGTCCAGCTCCTCCACGAGGGCCAGATTACGAATACGAAGGGATCGGAGCATTGCCGACATAGTGGATACTATGCCAGCGTGTCAGTCTAAAGAACAAGTCATGCCATCATTGGAGCTCACCTTTCTTGGAACCGGAACCTCGCAGGGAGTCCCGATCATTGGCTGTGACTGCCATGTCTGCCGCTCAAAGGATCCCCGGGACAATCGTACCCGCACCTCTCTCCTGATTAAGGCACCCGACCTACACTTTGTCATCGATACCCCCCCAGACTTTAGGGATCAGTGCCTCCGGGAGGAAATCAATCGCCTCGATGCAGCCCTCTTTACCCATGCCCACACTGACCATATCATGGGGTTTGATGACATGAGGCGATTCTGCGAGATGGAAGACCGGAAGATGCCTATCTTCGCAGGAGAAGAGACCATGAGTCATCTCAGGAGAATGTTTCAGTATGCCTTCGATCCCCCCCAGATTTGGAAGAACTACCTGAGACTCTCTCCGAATGTGATTCAGGGGCCTTTCCAACTTGGGGAAACAACCGTTCTTCCGGTAGAACTTCCCCACGGGAAAATGACGACCACGGGATACGTCTTCTCCCGAGAGGGAAGAAAACTGCTAGCCTACTTCACCGACTGCGCGAGTGTGCCGGACGTTGCACGTGAAGCCGCCAGAGGAGCAGAGGTTCTTGTGCTGGGTGCTCTCAGGGATGCGCCTCATCCCACGCACATGAATTTTGAGCAGGCTTTCAAGACCGCTGCAGCCATTGCTCCAGGAAGGACTTTTCTCGTTCATCTCTGTCATGAGGTCGCTCATGCCAAAAAGGAACTTGAGATGTCAGAGGGATGTCAGCTTGCCTACGACGGCCTGAAAGTACTCTCCACCAAGTCATGAACCCCTATCTCTCGGCATTTCTTACTCTTTTTGTCTGCGTTACGTCACACCTGGAGGCCACCTCTCCCTCGGAAGATGCGGCTGCAACCGTGGTGGTTTACAATGTCAATGACCCCGATGCGAAGGGGTTGGCTGACTTTTATTGTTCGGCCCGAATGATTGATCCTTCTAGGGAGATTCCCTTGTCCACCCCGGTGGCAGAAGAAATCTCAAGAAGTGACTACGACACCACTCTGGCTCAACCCTTGCGTGATGAGTTGGTCAAACGGGGATACTGGGTTCTCACTCATGGCCCCGATAATCATCCGGCCGTTACCAGCACCCAGATCCGCTATGTCGTTCTGATCAGAGGAATCCCCCTAAAGATCATGCCCTGCAGCACTTATCCGGGCGATTCAAAGATCCAACCTGATCCCATCGGTGGAAGAAACGAGGCCTCCGTTGATTCCGAACTCACCCTGCTCGGACTTTTCAGCAGTCAGATTTCGGGAGTCATGAAGAACCCCCTTTGCAACACGAATATCACGGCGGAATTTCACGCACAGATCCCGCCCTGTTTTCTTTTTGTGGCGCGTCTTGATGCACCGACCCCGACGACTGTGAGGAACATGGTGAGCGATGGAATCAAGGCCGAGAAGGAGGGACTATGGGGGTGGGGCTACATCGATCTTCGATCCATCACCGATCCAGGCTACGTTATCGGTGACCAGTGGATCAAGCAGGCCGGCGAAGCGATGCGCCAGAAGGGGATCCCCGTGATCACGGATGATCTGCCCGACACTTATCAGGCAGGATTCCCGATCACGGAAGCATCTGCTTATTTCGGGTGGTATGCAGAAAACATCAATGGTCCTTTTGCTGAGGCTGGATTCCGCTTTGTGCCCGGTGCCGTAGCTGCACATCTTCACTCCTTCAGCGCAGTGTCGCTTCACGATCCGATGAAGGGATGGACCGCACCCTTGCTGAGCAGGGGCGCAAGCGCCTCGGTTGGGAATGTCTACGAGCCCTACCTGGCCTTCACCACGGATTTTGGAGTGATGGAGACTGCCCTTCTTGCCGGATGCAACATGGCCGAAAGCTACTACATGGCCCAACCGGTGCTCTCCTGGATGAGTGTTTTGGTCGGCGATCCCCTCTACCGTCCTTATGCGGCGCTTAACGCAGCGGAGACCCCGAACACTTCGGTCTGGACCGATTACATGCAGATCATTCGGAGCCATCGGGGAAGTGTTCTGAGATCTGCAATCGATCTTGTGCATCGGGCACGGGAAAAAAAACAGAGTATTTACCTCGAAGCCCTTGGAGCGGCTCAACTTAACAAAGGGTACCTTCCTCCGGCTGAAGCGAGCTTCCGTGAGGCAGGTCAAATCGAGACAAACCCCGTCATTCAATTCCGACTACTGTTGGAGCAAGCCAGAGTTCTGGAAAAGGAGGGGAGGGGATTTGCAGGCGCCGCATTGCTTAGCAAGAATCTCTCACGTTTTTCGGACACGGGAGAAAGGGGGCTGCTACTTGCTTGGATTGCACGGATGGATCCCATCAAGCCCACGCCGATACCGACTCAGCCAGTCCCAATGTCACCAACTCCATCCAAAAAGAGTTAGCAGCAAGAGGGAGAAATGCTGCTTATCAGAGGGTCTTGCGCCGGAAGTAGACAACTTTAACCGGCTCGAGAGCTGAAAAGTACCCAGCCATCACTTTTTCGTGCATCAACACCCAAGGTTGGGCGTAATTAAAACCATTTTTTGTAAAGACGATATCGTCAGCCAAGTGAACCGAAGAATGCACAACTTTATTTTCCGAATTCAGTAAGAGCACAAGATCTCCAGGCAAAGTAGGTTCAGCAACCTGATAGTAGTTATCGATGATAAAACGACTCGCAAAAGCATTGTCGAGCATTCGCGGATCAGGTGAGGAAGCAAAAAAATTCAAAGCAGACCAATGACAATCGGGTTGGAGAGAGCTTTTCCCATCGGAGGGCAAGGGGGTGGTAAAAAGCTTCTCTCGGGCCAGCGGGGGGAGCAGGTAGAGCAAGCTTAAGGATCCACCTTCTGGTAGCATTTTTTCAGCTTCAAGCAGCGGCTTAACATCTTTTGACTTGAGACCCGTCATCAAGGACCAATAGTTGGAAATCTTGTCTAAATCGGAATCCTTAGAAATCGGCACACGACACATCACTGAACTGACACCACTCATGCTTTTTAAGAACTCCAAACGCTCTTTTGGAGAAGCCAAATGTTTCAAAACGACCTCAGGATCACTAAAATAGGTATAACCATTTCGCTCGTAAGTAAGTTTCTTCAGCAGAGAGATGACAACCTCTTTATTTTCATAATGATCGGTTGCCAGTACTTTATTGACGTCATCATCAGGGATAAAATAGGGGTTGAATTGGAATCTGTTTAACTGATTTTTTGAAAGTTCAAGATAGAGTTTTGAGCGAACAGCTTGAGTTAATGAAAGAAACGTCTCCTCATCGGGCTTCAAGACAAACGTGTTTTGAATCGATGACTGTCTGCATTTGAGCAACTGCCCGATCTGAGGCTCTGAACATCCGCATGCTTGCAGCAGTGCACGAACAGCAGGTTCCGAGAGCATCCCAAAATTCCAGAGAGGATCCCCTCCTTGAGTCTGATCGAATCCAATGTATTCCACTGGTTGTTCAATACGGACATTCCACTCAAAGAGCTTGCCCCAAGCACCCTCGGAAACAATGGGATGAGTCCCGCTCAATTCAAGTACCCTCGCGTTGTCGTAGAAATGCATCAAGGCTGCAGCTCCTACAACCAGAAGGAAAGTGAGCAAAGGAGTGACTAATCGGGAAGTCTTTTTTTCCGGAGTCTGCATGATGTTTTCAGGAATGGTTCTGTTCTGGAATGAAATGTCTGTTGGTTCTACGGATGAACTGCTCCCGTTATTTCTGATTCAATTATCCCCAGAGAAAAGGAACACCTAGTTCTTCGAAAGGTTGCGCAAAAAACGGGAAATAATCAGTTGGTCTTAAGCACTTCGATAAATGCCTCCTGGGGTATGTTGACCTGGCCGATGGCCTTCATCCGTTTCTTGCCCTCCTTCTGCTTCTCTAGGAGTTTGCGTTTACGGGTGATATCGCCACCGTAACACTTGGCAGTAACGTTCTTACGCATGGCGGAGATACTCTCACGTGCGACGATCTTGCCCCCCACGGCAGCTTGGATTGCAACCTGATACATCTGCGTCGGGATGACCTCCTTCAGTTTGGCCGCCAGGGAGCGACCGCGTCCCTCCGCCTTGTCGCGATGAACGATGCTGGAGAAGGCGTCGACCGGCTCTCCATTCACCAGCATCTCGAGCTTTACCATCCGATCAGCCCGGTAGCCTGCTGGCTCGTAATCAAGGGAACCATAACCGCGTGTCACGGATTTAATCTTGTCGTGGAAGTCGACCAGGATCTCGTTCAGGGGAAGGACTGCCGTGATCATGACGCGACGCGTGTCGATCGATTCGGTGCTCTCGACCGTGCCACGCTTGTCCATCATGATCTGCATGATGTCGCCGATATTCTCGTTGGGGATCATGACGAAGCATTTGACCACCGGTTCACGGATTTCCTCCACGACGCTCATGTCGGGGAGATTTGCCGGGTTATCGACAAGCAGAACATCACCATTTGTTCTCACCACTTCGTACACAACGCTCGGATAGGTGGCGATGATGTCCATGTTGTATTCGCGTCGAAGACGCTCCTGGATGATCTCCATGTGGAGAAGTCCGAGGAAGCCGCATCGGAATCCGAAGCCGAGGGCGACCGAACTCTCGGGCATGTAATTAAAGGCCGCATCGTTGATCTGGAGCTTGCCCATGGCAGCCTTAAGTTGCTCGAAGTCTGCCGTATTGATGGGATAAATGCCGCTGTAGACCATTGGTTGGACTTCCTTAAAGCCAGGTAAGGGCTCGGAGGCCGGCTTCTTGGAATCAGTCAGCGTATCGCCAATCTTGATCTCTGCGGTCGACTTGATGTTACCGATGAAATAACCGACATCCCCGGCAGTCATCGACTTGGTGGCCGTCATTTTCGGCGTGAAGATTCCTACCTCCTTGACCTCGTAGGACTGATTGGTCGACATGAGTCGCACCTGCGTGCCGGGCTTGAGATCACCGGAGAATACACGGATGTAGCTGACCACTCCGCGGTAGGTATCAAAGAGGGAATCAAAGACGAGGGCGCGCAAGGTGCCGTCTCCTTCGGAGGGTGGGGGGATACGTTCCACAACGGCCTCGAGAATATCCTGTATGCCGATCCCGGCCTTCGCACTGGCAGGAATAGCCTCATCGGCGGGAATGGCAAGGAGGTCTTCCAACTGCTTCTTGACAGCAGGGAGATCGGCGTTGGGAAGGTCGATCTTGTTGATGACCGGGATAATGGTGAGTCCCTGTTTGTTCGCCAGATGGATATTGGCCATTGTCTGGGCTTCAACACCTTGGGCCGCATCCACGATCAGAATGGCGCCCTCACAGGCTGCAAGACTGCGGGAGACCTCATAGGCAAAGTCGACATGACCCGGGGTGTCCATGAGATTGAGAGTGTATTCCTGACCATCCTTGGCCCGGTACTGCATGCTGACAGGGTGAGACTTGATCGTAATACCGCGCTCTCTCTCCAGATCCATGGAATCGAGGACCTGCTCCTGCTTGTCACGGTTGGCGATGGTGTTGGTCATCTCAAGCAACCGATCCGAGAGGGTCGTCTTTCCGTGGTCGATGTGTGCGATAATGCAGAAGTTGCGTGTGTGAGAGACGTTCGACATGGGAAGCCCTTGAGTATCCGTTAGGGAGAGCAGGGGGTCAATTTTTCTCTCCTCAATCACGGAAACACTGCGAATGAGGAGCGGTAGATCGATTGGAGCATTGGAGGCATCGCTTGACGCATCACTCCCGTATCGGGAATCTCGACCCAGATGAAGAACGAGTTAAAAGAGCAGTTCACAATTACTCCCGGAACCATTTTCCTCTTTTTCCTACTTGTCCCGCTTCTCCTTGTACCAGCGATCGCAATGTTGATCGCATTTGAAAAAATCTCCACATCGCCGCTTCACCATCAAGAAGCCGTTTTAAAAGATACAGGGAAACCAACTCAAGTCCCTGAGAATGCACTACGCATAACAACGGAAAAGGCAGCCGATCGGATCCTCCCGATTCCAAAGACATTGGGGGAAGATGCCAGCGTCGTGCTTGTATCTTCAACAACCGGGTTTCATTCAATGCTGGAGGATGTCCACCAGATGCTAGAATCCCAGCACATCATGTTTATTGAAAACGTGGAGGAATCTTCATCGCGAATCGTCATTGCCAATCATCTGGATCAACAGCAAGCAAGAGTACTGAAAGAAGACCTCTTTGTTATCCAAGAGAAAGCCACTGGAACAAAAAAAGGTCCGGATAACCTCGCAATCACTAGACTAAACAATCAGGAACAAGTAACAAACGATCCAATAGGAAGCGGGCTTTTTACTATTAGCATTCATGCACAGAATAATTGATCCTGCGGGATTTCATTAAACCACTATCCATGACATATATTATCTGTAGTTATTGAAAAGTGGAAATGACTCTATCAAAAGATTGTCCTGTGAGCGCTTTGGGCTTTTGATCCCCATGCCATTTTCCAACCCGATCCCCTGTTTCAAAAATCATGAATCCCAGCACCAACCGCATCGACGCAACATTTGCTCGGCTCAAGTCTGAAGGTCGATCCGCAATGATCGCCTATATCACCGGCGGAGATCCTACCCTTGAGGCCACCGCCGACATCGCCATCGCCATGGAGTTAGCAGGAGTCGATATTCTGGAACTTGGGATTCCGTTTTCAGACCCGCTTGCCGATGGCGCAACCATTCAGGCGGCAGCCTCCCGTGCCATCGAAGCGGGAGCGTCGGTTGCGGGCATTCTTGAGCTGATACGTACTATCCGCCGTCGAAGCGAGATCCCGATCGTACTCTTCGCCTATCTGAATCCTGTTTATATCTATGGATTCGATCAGTTCCAACAGGATGCCGTTCACGCCGGTGCGGATGGACTCCTCCTCCTAGATCTTCCTCCCCAGGAAGCCTCAAGGAATAGCGAACTCTCAACTGCTCACGGCCTGAAACCAATTCGTTTGATCGCGCCGACAACTCCGCCCGAGAGACTCAAGGAGATCACTGATGCTGCGGAAGGTTTTATTTATTATGTCTCCCGAGAAGGCGTCACAGGCGAACAAACTAGCCTCTCGACCGACATCGCGTCTCGCGTGAATGCAATCAAGGCCCTTACCAACGTGCCCGTGGCCGTCGGCTTCGGCATTTCCAATCCCGAACAAGCCGCCACAGTGGCAGGACTTGCCGATGGCGTGGTTGTTGGAAGCGCTATCGTCCGCAAGATCGGTGAAATCGGAGATGCCCCCGATCTCCCTGCCAAAATCGCCGACTTCGTCCGCCCGATTGCTACCAGCGTGCACGCCACCAAGAGCAAGTAGGACCGGAAAAAGCATTCTTAAAGCCCTCTGCTGTTCTGCGCTTCTGCGAAAGAGGCCCCCTTCATGCTTTCCTTGAGCGGGTTCTTAGGTGAGAATGAAGGGATGACTTTTGAGTTCACCAAGATGAATGGTGCAGGCAACGACTTTGTCATGGTGGACAACCGTGACGGCTCCCTCAGCCTTTCCCGAGATCAGATCGCCCAACTCTGTGATCGCCACAGAGGCATTGGAGCCGACGGCGTGATCGCCGTTGAAGGTACCCCCGAACTTCCCCGGATGCGTTATTTCAACGCTGACGGAGGTGAAGCGGAGATGTGTGGTAACGGGGCGCGCTGTTTTTCGCGATTCACGGCGCAACTTCTGGGGCTCACCTCCGGCACTCTCTCTTTCCGGACAGAGGTCGGCATGATTGCCGCAGAACTCCTGCCTGACGACCGGGTACGCCTGCGGATGAGTGAACCTCACAGTCTTCAGTTATCCCACTCCCTGCGAGTGCTTGACCGGGAACTGGAGGTTCACTCGCTCAATACAGGCGTCCCCCACACAGTCACCTTCGTTCAGAATCTTGAAGAGACACCGGTCTTCGAACTGGGGCGTTCCCTACGCCAGCATCAACGCTTTGCCCCTGCGGGAACGAATGCTAACTTTGCCCAGGTCCTGACCAGCGATACTTTGGCCATCCGCACTTATGAGCGCGGTGTTGAAGATGAAACCTTGGCCTGTGGAACAGGTGTTGTTGCTACAGCACTGGTGCACCATCATCTAACCAAGGCCCCCTCTCCTATTTATGTGCAAGTTCGTGGCGGAGATACCCTTGAGGTTGGATTTATTCTTGAAAACGGACATCCTACCGCAGTAACACTCGCCGGCCCAGCGGATTTTGTTTTCACTGGATCGATTTCAATCTGATTACTTCCATCCCTCAACATTAAGCCTTTTCCCATGCCATCCATCTCTTTTGCAGGGGCCCATACAGCACTCGTCACCCCCTTTAAGGATGGAGCGCTTGACGAAGAGGCCCTCACTTCCCTGATTGAAGCCCAGATTCAAGGTGGGATCTCTGGAATCGTTCCCGTCGGTACCACTGGAGAGTCCCCCACACTCAGTCATGAGGAGCATCATCGGGTGATCGAAATTGCAGTCAAAGTGGCGGCAAAAAGGGTCCTTGTGATCGCTGGAACGGGATCCAATGCCACATCCGAAGCTGTAGAGCTCACGCTCGAAGCTGAAAAGCTTGGAGCCGACGCCGCCCTGCTGGTTGCCCCCTACTACAACAAACCCTCTCCCGAAGGCCTCTATCGCCATTTCAAGATGGTGGCTAATGCCGTCTCTATCCCTATTGTCCTCTACAGCATCCCTGGGCGTTGCGGTATTGAAATCCCGGTTTCTGTTATTGTCCGCCTAGTCGCCGATTGTCCCAACGTCGTGGCTATCAAGGAGGCCGGCGGGAACGTGGAACGTGTTCATCAGTTACGGTCAGCCCTCCCAGAGAGCTTCCAGATCCTCTCAGGCGACGATGCACTGACATTGCCTTTTATGGCTGCTGGTGCGGTGGGTGTGGTCAGTGTAGCCTCAAATATTATACCCTCTGAGGTGGAGAGTCTGGTGCGATATTACCTGAAGGGGGAGTTGCACAAGTCAGAGGAGATTCACAACCGCTTTGCCCTCCTGTTCCACGATCTCTTTATTGAGCCCAATCCCGTACCAGTAAAGACAGCTCTTGCTGCCAAGGGGTTCTGCCGTAATGATGTCCGACTTCCACTTTGTGAGATGACACCTGATAACAGAAGCACTCTCCTAAAGACCCTTAATAATACTCACATCATCTGAGTGTAAGCCATTGTTATGAATCCACTTAAAATTGTTATTTACGGATCTAAAGGAAGAATGGGTCAGGCTTTGATTGACCTAGCTAAGGAAAATCCAGAATTAGATCTCATCGGCACGATTGATACCGGAGAGTCACTTGATCCGATTGCCGGTTGTGATGCCGTTATTGACTTCACCCATGCCGATGCGACCCTCCCGGCGCTCAAGAAATGCATCGAATTAGGTAAGATTATTGTGATTGGAACAACAGGTCATTCAAATGATGTTCGTCAAGCGATCACCGAGGCTTCAACTAAGATCCCTGTCATCTTCTCGCCGAATTACAGCGTCGGTGTGAATACCCTCTTCTGGCTCACCAAGAAGGCAGCGGAAATCCTTGGTCCCGATTACGATGCCGAAGTGATCGAGGTTCACCATCGACTCAAGAAAGACGCCCCCAGCGGCACAGCACGACGCCTTGTTGAGGTCTTGGATGATACTTATGGTCTTGATTACGACAAGGATACACGCCATGGACGTGTCGGCATGACAGGCGAACGTACCAAATCAGAGGTCGGCGTCCACGCCGTTCGCGCTGGAGATGTTGTTGGAGATCACACAGTGATGTTAGCCGCACCCGGCGATCGTTTGGAACTCATTCACAGAGCTGCAAGCCGTGAGACCTTTGCCAGAGGCGCCCTTCGAGCCGCACTCTGGGCCCGTGATGCTAAGAATAACCAATCGGGCCTGTACGATATGCAGGATGTGCTGGGCCTACGTTAATCCATATTGCTGCTACAATCATGCGTGCCGGCATTGCCCTTGGCTCCAACCTTGGCGAGAGAAGTGCGATTTTAACAGAAGCAATCGGCCATCTCAGGGAATTTCATGAACATGGGGAGTTCCTCCTCTCCAACCTGCACGAGACGGAACCGATGGATTGCCCATCTGGGAGCCCCCTCTTTCTGAATGGCGTAGTGGAGTTAGAAACTTCATTACCCCCCTTGGAGTTACTACATCAATTACAATCTTTGGAGATCGCTGCAGGAAGACCGAGGAATCATGGAATCAATCAACCCCGGCACCTAGACCTAGACCTCCTTTATTATGACAGAATGACGCTATGTCTTCCCGAGTTAATACTCCCCCACCCCCGCATCGCGGAGCGTTCTTTTGTGCTGATTCCACTGGCGGAAGTTCGTCCAGACTTACAGCTTCCCGGCTGGGATCGGAGATGTTCTGAATATTTATTATATATTCATAATAAATAGTTTTATCTAATTGATAATGTATTAATAATGAATCTTAAAGAAAAATTCATTTCTGCCAAAAAACAAGGGTATCGTCAGTCCTGGTTAACGGCTTACGACTACCCTTCGGCACGTCTTCTGGACGAGTCCGGGATCGATCTTATTCTCGTGGGTGATTCACTAGGCATGGTTGTTTTGGGTCAAAAGGACACTATTGAGGTCACCCTCCCCGAGATCATCCACCACTTGAAGGCAGTCCGTCGCGGTGTCACGAGAGCCCCCGTTGCCGCCGATCTCTCTTTCGGTACTTATGCCACTCCCGAACAAGCACTTGTCAGTTCCATTCAATTGATTGAAGCCGGTGCTGATGCCGTGAAGCTGGAGGGAGCACTTCCCAACCAAGTCTCCCTCCTCACCTCAAAAGGAATTGAAGTAATCGGTCATCTCGGTATGCTCCCGCAGCAAGTGAGGGAAGAGGGCGGATATCATCGCAAGGGAAAAACCGAGTCTGAAGCAGAGTCCCTGATTCAATCCGCCCTTGAACTTCAGTCCGCCGGCTGTTGCGCCCTTGTCCTGGAACTGGTCGAAGAATCTCTCTCAAAAGATATTAGGAGTAAGTTGGACATCCCAACGATCGGGATCGGTAGCGGTGAGTGCTGTGATGGCCAGATTTTGGTCACCTCCGATCTCCTTGGACTCCAACCCTGGTTCCGTCCCTCCTTTGTAAAGCCCAAGGCTGATCTTGCCACCCCCTTTCGCAACGCAGTGAAAGAGTTTATTTCGGAAGTACAGGCACTTTCCCTATGAACGGGGACGTTCAAGCCAGAGCGGCCGCCGGTAGAAGCGTTATCGCCGCAGGGGTTATCCTCAATCTTCTCTTATCTGCGGCAAAGATAGCGGGGGGGCTCATCGGTCGCTCTAATGCCCTGATTGCCGACGGGATAGAGTCCCTTCTGGATCTCTTTAGCTCTCTTCTCATCTGGGGAGCCTTGAAATACGCCGCCAAGCCCCCGGATGAGGATCACCCCTATGGTCATGGCAAGGCCGAGTCACTGGCCTCTCTGATTGGAGCCTTCGTTTTGGCAATTGCCGGGGCCCTCATTGCCCATAACAGCGTTTTCCAACTGGTTGCGTCTGCGCATGGTGCTCCAGTCCACCTTCCCTCCCCCTGGACCCTTCTTATTCTGATCGGAGTGATCGCTATCAAGGAGGCACTCTACCAGTTCATGGCACGTCGAGCACGGAGGATCGGGAGCAATGCCCTTCTGGCGGATGCCTGGCACCACCGATCCGATGCCATCACCTCAATTACCGCCTTTATCGGCATCTCAATCAGTCTCTTGGGGGGACGTGGTTATGAGGTGGCCGATGACTGGGCAGCCCTCTTTGCCTGCGTGGTGATCTTTTATAGCTCCTACAACATGCTGAAGCTCTCACTCGGTGACATGATGGACGCCCGCGTTTCACCGGATGCCGAGAAAACAGTCATGGACATCACCTGCGCTGTCCCGGGTGTCATCAGTGCTGAGAAGTGTCGTGTCCGAAAAAGCGGTCTCTCCTACATTGCAGACCTTCATATCCGTGTCGGCGGCGACATCACTGTCCGCCAAGGGCATTATATTTCCCACCAAGTAAAGGATCTCTTGATGGCCTCCGCGTTACCTCTCGAGGATGTGACGGTTCATGTCGAACCTGAAGAAGGGTAATCGGGAGAGCCTGATCCTTTGAGTTGCTGCAGCTTTTGTCTACTGTGGTAGTAAGACTACTTCACAGGATTGGAAAGGATCCCTACGTTCTCAATCTCGATCTCCACACGGTCTCCCCGCTGGAGCCAGCGCGGTGGAGTACGACCCACACCAACTCCGGAGGGAGTGCCGGACAGGATGATGGTACCCACCGGCAGGGTCGTGTCGCCACTCAGAAACTCGATCAGCGCAGAGACATCGAAAATCATGTCTGCCGTATTTGAATCCTGAAGAATCTCGCCATTCACACGCGTCGTGATACGGAGTCTGTTGGGATCGGGAATTTCGTCCGAGGTGACAAGCCAGGGTCCCATCGGAGCAAAGGTGTCGAAGGATTTACCCCGGCACCACTGGGACCCACCCCAGTCTTTCTGCCAGTCGCGGGCACTGACATCATTCGCCACGGTGTATCCCAGGACATGGTCGAGGGCATTCTCGCGGGTAGCATTGCGACAGGACTTTCCGATCACGATGGCAAGCTCTCCCTCATAGTCGACCTGAGTGGAAACGTGGTGCCTGGGGATTGAAATTGATGATCCAGGATCTAGGAGTGCGGAGGGATTCTTAAAAAAAAGGATTGGGAACCTTGGGATCTTCGCATTCATCTCCTCGGCATGCTTCCGGTAGTTCAGTCCAATGCAGAGAATCGCCGCTGGTACCATTGGAGCGAGCAGAGTGAAGCAGGTGACAAGAAGTCCCGTCCCCCTGACCCCCTCAAAGGGGTCTCCAGAGAGAATCTCCATGCAGGAGCCCTGCTCATTCATTGGTCGAGCATAATGAATCTCACCATCTCCAAGACGAACACGCGCAATTTTCATTATGTAAAAATTACATGCTATAGGGCTGAATCAAAAGTTTTCCCGAATCTGTGCAAACGCTCCACGAATTCTAGCCAACAGACACTTAAAGCCCGATCCGCTCCATCTCCATGGCTCGATCTTGCCCTTTGGGTCCAAGGTAACAATGGGATCCCACGGAGAGGAATCCGTGGTTCCTAAGCAACTTGTGATGCCAGGAAGCGCTCCGAAGTCCCTTCTTGGGGAAGTCACCGATCACACTATCCTGATCGGTATAAAGCTCCAGAAAGGCGACCCCGGCTGTGCGGGGTGCCAGCGAAATCAACCCCTGCTCCAACTCACCGATCGGGAGATAGAAGAGGGTGTCACTGCAGATGATAAGATCGTACTGATCGGCAAGCCCGATTACTTCCAACGTAGCGAAGGATCCTAGGTGAATGTTCCGTTTTCTCCCGAATCGTTCAACAGCGTAATTGCTGGCATCAACTCCCGTGTAGCGGATGCGAGGTCGTAGCGATCTCAGGGCCGACAGCCAATTCCCTTCACCACACCCAACATCCAGCACGGTGCGAACTGGACGCTCCAGATAGTACTCGGAGACGGAAAGTGCCAAGGCGGCTTTCCTTCGGATTCCTGCACACGATTTCACCCGGGTCATGGGATTTCGATACCACCGGTCAAAGTAAGCACGATTGTAGCGATTACCCTCAATGGGATTATTTTTCATCAGATAATCCGAGAAAGATTAACTGCGGATGAACTAATCAAAGCCTGATCGCCCACTCCATCTCAACCTCGATTAGAATTTGGATTCTGAGGATTCGAGAAAAGAACAGATATAGTGGCAAGGCTCCGTAGTCACCGTAATGGTGAATCCGGAGTTCGCGGGCACCTCGAAGGCCTGATCAGCCGAGTACGCATCGGATTTATCCGATCCATCCAACACGACTCCGCACCCACCCGCGACAATCTCCATCCTCTCGGCTTTTTGTGTGCCGAAGTGGTAACTCCCCGGAAGAATGACTCCGACGGTCTTGTGCTCAGCGTCCGCCGTGATGACGGTGTGTGAGATGACGCGTCCATCAAAATAGACGTTGGCCTTGGCGTGAACGGTGACGTTGTTGAATTCCATAAACAAGATCTTGTTTTACCAGCCTGAGACAGAAAGGAAAAGGGGTAAGGGCAAGGATCCCCGTTAGTTTTAGGAACCCAAGTATCCGCTCACCTTCCCGCCGTGATCGTATCCCTACCCAAAAGAGCCTTCTGTAGATCAGTGGCGACAGGCTTCGACCCGAACCAGAGACTCAGAAAAGCTTTTTGAAAATCACGGCCCTGAATACTCCCTTTCTTCACCCCTTGGTCAATCACAATGGTGTTGGTACCGACAAATTGGACCTGTTCAACACCCATATTCTGAAGAGGTCCGAAGAATCCAATAAAAGCGTTCCGGTCGCGCTCAAACCCGGAATAGGTATAACTGACGCTCTGCTCAAACTGAGAACTCCAAGCCTTGGTCACATCCCCCTGACCAACGGCACGCAGGAAAGTGAAATCAAACTCCATCGGGGCACTCCCCTCAAGGGCAGCAGAGGGTGTTCGGATCATGAAGGGGGTGTAGAGGGAAGCAACGTAGATCTTGATAGGAACCATCAGGAGGGTGAAAGTTCTGATACCTGCACCGTTCAATTGAAGCGTCTCTCCTCCGAGCTGAGTTGTCGGCGGAATATTGACCCCCTGTATCTCAAGTGCCCTCAGATTTCTAACGATTGATAGGCAAAGAAGGATTAGCAAGGGAGGAAAAAGAAACCTCTTCATTGATCTTGATCACTACCGATTGGCATCAATATTCCTAACTTAGGAACCGTAGCTCTTGGTGAACCTCTTCTTTCCATCCTCCTCTCCCGATGAATTCGAGGAGTCAGATGCTCTCACAATGGAAGATTCGTCCGGCATAGATGGGGGAGAGGAAGGTGCATCGTGACCGTGATCCCCGTGATCACAGTTCTCGTCATGCTCATGCCCGCCTGTTTCCCCGGCGCGACCGGAAGCAACCTGGACAAAGGCCATCTGAAGTTCGGTAAGGACGCTAGTTAGGATCTTTTCCTCATCCTTGGTCAGATTGCCCCGTGTCTTCTCCTTGATGATCTCAAGGTGATCGATGAACATCTTGGCCGCATCAAGATTCACCTCGGCCTTGCCGCTGGAAGGATGAACCATCTGGCCGAGACACAGGGCTGCTTGCTGGGCATTCATCATGACAAGTTCGATGAAGCGCTGGGTGATGTCTGCGGCGTTGGTGGATTGTTGGATTTCGGCCATGGGATTTCGAGGTATGGGTTCTAGTCAGTTGGTGATGGGATAGTGGTAATCAGGGAGCTTTTGAAGGATCGTGGAGTGGTTCTGCAGTCTTGGAAGCAGGAGGACCGACCACAACCTCAACGCTTTTTGCATCGCGGAAATATTTATTGGCCACGCGTTTGGTGTCTTCAAGGGTTACTTTCTCGATCTCGGCCGTGCGAACCTTGTCGTGATCATAACCGAGTCCAAGTAATTCGTTGGTGGCGCTGATACCGGCAAGGGCAGCATTGGACTGGTTCCTGATTGCCTCTCCACCGATCAACTTCGCCTTGGCGCGGTCCAACTCTTCCTGGGTGAGACCATCGTTGGCTAGCTTATCGATCTCATCGTTAAACTCATGTTTGGCCAGATCGACCTTCTTCGGATCAGTACCCAAGTAGAAGACAAAGGCACCCGGTGCCAGTCCCGCGGAGTTGGATGCACCCACGAAGTAGGCAAGTCCGAGCTTTTCCCGAATACGCACGAAGAAGCGTGAATCGAGATCGCTCGAGGCCTGCTCGATTAGTTCGAGTGCAGGTCGGTCCTTGGCATCGATGGTCGTGCCTAAAAATCCCTTCATGATGACAGCCTGCTGTTTCTGACGCACGGCCGAGGCATTGGTTGAGGTGGCTAGGGTTTTGGCAACTGGAGGGGTCCGAAGTGCCAGGTTTCCCTCGGGGAGTGAGCCGAAGTCCTTTTTGGCAAGTTCAAGAACCTGTTTGGGATCGACATCACCAAAGATCGCAAGGACCCCATTCTTACCCACGACAAGAGTGTCACGATAGGACTTGAGATCATCCGATGTCAGCTTGGAGACGGTTTCAGGCGATCCCGTCGAGCGCAGGGCGTAGGGGTGATTCCCGTAGAGTTTCGGCTTCAGAAGGTTTCGCGCGGTCGAGGTGATCTGATCATCCTCGGCTTTGATAGCCGCGATCTGGGAATCCTTTTCCAGAGAAACTTCTGCATCTGGGAAGGTGGCGTTTTGCAACACGTCTGCGAGAATCTCCATGCCGAGAGGCACATCATCCTTCATGACATCAACGGCAACAGAGAAGCTATTGTTGCCGGAACTTGCTCCGATCGAGCCGCCGACATGTTCGACGGATTCCGCGATCTGCTGGGCAGAACGGGCCTTGGTCCCCTTCACAATCGTGCTCGCGGCAAGTTGAGAAATGCCGTTCTTATCAGGGGTCTCGGAGAGAAGACCACCTCGGAAAGCTGCAATAATAGAGACGAGCGGAAGGCGGTTGTCCTCGTGGATGAGAACCCGGAGGCCATTAGGCAGGACTTCTTTTCTAACCTCTGCCACGACGGGCTTTGACTCTTCCTGCTGGCTAGCACCGGCAGGAGCGATCGGATCAAGTGATGTGACGGTAAGCCCCTCGGGCCTTAGATAGAGGGCTGCAACGCGTCGCACATCCTCCGGGGTGACCTTTTCAATGGACTCCAAATAACGCTTACCGAACTCTGCATTACCGGTCATCAGCCAACCATTGCCATAGTCAGATGCACGCCCCCTCATGGTGGTGAGTCCATGATAGTGATCCGAAAGCAATCCCTTCTTTGCCTTAGCCAGCTCTTCCGTTGTCACACCATCTCGGGCAACCCTCTCTACCTGAATCATGATTTCTTTCTCGGCTGCATCACGCTTGTCAGGATCAGCAACTGCTCCCACGTAGATTAGTCCCTCTTTCGGAGTCAGGGTATAGAGGCCTGCACCAATCTGATGGACCAAACCCTTCTTCTCGCGGAGATCAGTATTCAGGATCGAGCTTGTTCCCGCGCCTAACACGGCGGAAAGCAATTCCACGGCAGGGGCGTCGGGACTGGTCATGCCGGGTGCGCGCCAGGCAATATTCATACGACTGAGATCGGTGGGAAAGGTGTCCCTCCCGACTTGTTTACCAAGCTGAGGGGGCTCCTCGGCAATCGTCACTGGCTCTAAGGCTATCCGCGGGTACTTCTCAAAATAGGCAGCCAATTGATCCCTGATCTCCGAGGCATTGACGTCGCCGACCACAACAAAACAGAGGTTATTGGGAACGTACCGACGCTTGTAGTAGTCAAGCACGTCCTGACGGCTCAGCTTGTTGTAAATATCGAGATGACCGATGACAGGTTCCTTGAAGGGGCTGACGTGGTAGGCCGTTCGGAAGAGCAGAAGCGAGGCTGTTCTGTCGGGATTGTCATAACCCATGGCAAACTCACGCCGGATGACATCCTGTTCCTTGGTGTATTCAGCCTCAGGTAGGGTCGCATTCATCATGGCATCGGCCAGGATATCCACGGCTCTGGAGGCGCCTTTTGCCGGAACATCAATCCAGTAAACGGTTCGGTCATAGGAGGTGTAGGCGTTGATATAGCCCCCCTGGTCCTGCACTTGGCTGGCAATCACACCAGGCGCACGACTCGTCGTTCCCTTGAAAAGCATGTGTTCCAGAATGTGGGAGAGCCCTGCACCGAGGAGTTTCCCTTCATGGATGGATCCGGTGTTGCACCATGCTTGAACGCTGGCTACGGGAGCACCTTTGTTCTCCTCGACAATGAGTGTCAGGCCGTTGGGGAAAGTGAAGACCTGAGGATTGATGGAAAGTGATGCATGAGTCTCAGTAGTTTGGGGAACAGAGGGCGCCAACTGCGTTTGCCTGGGGATGTTTGAATCTCCTACCGATTGTTTGGAATCTGCGGCTTGGAGAATTTGGGTAAGAAGTGTTGCTTGGAGAATCATCAATGTTCGTAATCGGTTCATGAAACTGGAAGTTGGGACTGCGGGGAAACAATTGTCTGCTTGCTCGTGGGGTCAGGCGGAAGAAAAGGGAGAATGAAGGATTCGTGAAAATCGATCCCCTCCTCAAAATCGTGGGGAGAATCATTTTCCGTGCGGCCGAAAGCACCGGCCTCAACAAGATTAAAAACAATTCTTCCGATGTCACCGCTGTTACGGATGCCCCAGTAATCGAGTACAGTGACTGTCATGGGACCGAACTCTTTGAGAGCAAGGCGTCTAAATCCATCCAGAAGCTCCGAGGCAGTCACGTGTGCCGAAGGGGACTGGTGCTTAGCCTTGGAGCGTTTTTTTAAGATAACCTCGAGTGCTTCTCGGATAAACTGATAACCCTCGGGACGGTACCGCTCATCCTTGGCAACTGCGAACGCCACGGCTTCGTTGAATCCTGATACTTTCATCGGTACGAGGAGTGTACATCAGTAACCGTTGGGATCAACGCCAGCAATCTGGCATGACGGATGCCGGCTCCGGTCACAAAAGCGATCATCACCAGCGAAAGAACAAGTTGCTCGCGACGGGTTAAAAGAAACATCACTTTACCATATTACTCCCAACCCAGTACGCAAGAGTCTCATCCGGGAAAAATCGTCACCATCCCCTCGCCTCAACGGCGTCAAGATAGCGTCCCACAGGCCCTTTCTTTACGGACTGCTCTGGCGAAATAAGATACCGCTCGAAAAGCCCGCTACTACCAGGAGCCTTCGTCATCTCATACCAGTCGAGATAATCCTCAATCACGCGCGAATGTTTGAAAATAAGAGTCCGCAGCTCGGTGATTTGCTTTTCTTCCAGGGTCAGTTTTTTTAAAGACTGGTGCTCAATGACGGAGAGCAAATGAATGGAGCTGTCAAGAAGTGGCATCACAAGCGGATTTGACTGTGTACGGAGGCCCCTCAAACGTGATGCAAGCTGCTGGCAGGTGAATTTGCATCCCTTCTCTTTTTTTAACAGTGCGAGAGAGTGATGGGGCGTGGACAACTCGGAGATGATCTCATCATATCGTTCCAAGGAGGCCCTTGTTCCAAGCATGGTGAACCCTCCCTTGTCACCGCTTCCTTCACCGGCCATGATAAGTAGCCAACGGCGTTCAACCTGAGAGAACGGCCAATTTTCAGGCCAATCCGGGAGCCTTCTAGCGGGTTCCTCTGGGTTAAAGTGACCGATCCACTTGCGAAATTCTGCGACTCCACCTCCTCTCATGCCAGCTTTCACGACCGAGGCAGCCATCCAGTCATAAATTTCCATAACCTGCTCATTTCCGGCACGTGAAGACTGTTGATGAAGAAAACCCTGCAGGGAAGGAATATCCTTACCGTCACGCAGAAAAGCCGGCGTCAGCACAATACTGCCCCAAGGCCTGCAAACCCATCCAAGTCCTCGTGTGAGCCATAATGGAAACTCCATGACAATAGTCCCCGAATCAATCGGTTCCTTGGCATAGAACTCCCTGAGAAGCATTCCCCGAGCGAGAATTTCTCCGAGTTCACTTCTAGTGCGCTCGGAGATCGTAACATCAATCTGAATCTTTGCACTCCTCCCCTCCAAGGAATCGACCCTAAGTGTATTTTTTGGGAAGGGGGATCCCTCGGAGGGATGAAGAACGACAAGCACGGGAGGGTAGTCACTGGCTGCATATCCCGTCTGGTTCTGAAACTTTTCCTCACAATCGGAAAGTACGTGAAGGAACTTCATCAGCGATGGCGTGGACTCGCCCATGAGTTCGAAGGTTCCATCCGGCGTGGTATGCGTCGCACTCGATAAAAGATCCCTACTGGTAAAAAAGGTGAGCAACAAAACTAAGGCTCCTTTCCATCTGAACAAACACCGGAATTTCAGATGCACGGGAACAAAAGTTTAACGAACCGAGAAATCAATCGCACCTTGGCGGAACTTCAACTCATCGGCGCCGGTCAGTGACTTGAAACGCTCAATAGCAGGGCTGACATGTCCGGCAATAAAAGCAGTTAGATAGGGAATGAGACACGAGGGTATCGGTAGAAGACCCAGGGATGCGGACTCACCCTCGAGAGACCAATGTCGGGAAGTGCCACGAAGTAGAAAGTTCTCTGAGAGATGGAAGGGACAGCCAAAAAAAACAATCTCGACGGAATAGGTGAGAGCATCCGAAAACAATTTTACACGGGCATTTTTCAGCATCAGATGAATGGGATCGTAAACAGTCACCTGCGACGTTCCCGAAAACCTCAAAAAATCGTTAATCAGGGGTTGCGAAAGTTCAACCAAACCTGACCGCG
Source organism: uncultured Spartobacteria bacterium (assembly GCA_903847935.1). GTDB lineage: Bacteria > Verrucomicrobiota > Verrucomicrobiia > Chthoniobacterales > UBA6821 > UBA6821. The sequence goes on from CAINEX010000050.1 coordinate 38,340, forward strand.
CTCCCAAAAAGACACGCTCCATGGCCGCAGAGGGATCAACAATGCCGGATGTGCTTAACCTTTGCTCACTCGAACTTGGCGGCATGAAGATGAGAACAAGGATCACCCCCAAGGCAACGGAGAGCCAGTAATTCACGATCCGCATAAAAAAAGACAAGGGTGGAAAAACGTGTGGAGTACGAAGAGGTGTCGCTTCTAACTTCCGCACAACGGAAACTTCCACGGGAGCGAAAGCTCCTCCCTTGGGAGGAATGGGCAAGGCTGATAGAATCCCTCCACACCGAGTGCAATAGACCCGGACACCCGGATTCTCATAATCGCACGACGGACAGAGACGGACACTCATCCCTTTTTAGGAGGAGTTTTTTGAGAGGAAGATGCGTCTGCCTTGGGAGACTTGCTCCCATCACCCTTGGTTCCTTGCTGTGGTGTGGAGGATGCGGAGCCTTCACTCTTGGAGGAAGAAGCATCACTCTTAGCGGCGCTCTTGTAGCCCTCGCTCCGGTAGTCGGTGATATAAAAACCCGACCCCTTGAAGATCAAACCGGCACCTGTTCCGATCAGGCGCTTAACTTTTCCCTTACCCCAAGCCTTCATGCAGCACTTCTCCTTGGGACAGGTCTTGTAGGCTTCATCCTTCATCGACTGAAAAGCATCGAAATGCCTCTTGCACTTGGCGCATTCGTATTCGTAGGTGGGCATGCTGTGGGCTATTTTAGTGGGCTATAAAAGTTCGGCAATCTGAACCGCGTTCAGAGCTGCTCCCTTAAGGAGTTGGTCGCCGGCGACCCAAAAAGTCAACGCATTGGGAAGGGCGCAATCCAGACGCAGTCGTCCGACCCGGCAGTCATCCTCACCGCTACAATCGATCGGCATCGGGTAGACAGACCTCAAAGGATCATCATAAAGTTGAATTCCGGGAGCGGCGTTGATGACTTCACGGGCCTTATCGAGTGATACCGGGCGCTCAAATTCTGCAGTCACTGCCACGGAGTGGGCCCGATAGACAGGAACGCGGACACAGGTAACTGAAGCACTCAGGTCTGGAAGATTCATGATCCTCCTCCCCTCGTTCTGCATTTTCATCTCTTCACGGGTATACCCATCCTCGAGGAAGGAATCGACATGCGGCAGGACATTGAAAGCAATCTGATGGGGATAAACCTCCTTTACGACTGCCTTGCCTGAGGTAATCGCATCGACCTGCTGTCGAAGTTCCTCGATGGCCATGGCTCCCGTGCCGGAAACAGCCTGATAACTGGAGGCAATGATCCTCTTAAGACCGAAGGCCTGGTGGAGGGGGTAAATCGCCATCAGCGTGATGGCGGTCGTGCAGTTGGGATTGGCCAGAATACCTGAATGTGAGGCTGCTTCAGGCGCATTGATTTCAGGTATAATCAAGGGAACCTTGGGATCCATTCGGAATGCGGAGGAATTATCCACAACAATCGCACCAGCCTTCACAGCATGGGGGGCGAATTCCTTGGAGATTCCACCACCTGCACTGAAGAGAACGATATCGATACCCTCAAAGCTGTTTTCCGTCAGTGACTCGACGGTTAGTTCCTGACCTCGAAAAGTGAGCTTCTTTCCGGCGGAACGTTGGGAGGCAAGGAGACGGAGGGAGGCTACTGGAAAGCCTCGTCTCTCGAGCACCCTTAACATTTCAATACCCACGGCTCCGGTGGCGCCGACGATGGCAAGACGCTTGGGTGAAGACTTCTGAACGTTAGGTTCTCTTGTTATCATGTTTAAGGGTTAGAATTGCAATTCAGGGGGGCCGTCTGCAAGCATCGAGAGAACTCTCCTACCGTGCTTTTGAATTCCAATTCGCCTCAACTCATTATTATCAATGTCACCAGTCAGGAACTTCACCTTGTTTCAGGCATTGAACGACTCCTGGCAACATGGCCTGTTTCCACATCGAAGTTCGGCCTTGGAAGTCAAAAAGGGAGTTTCTGTACTCCTCTTGGAAAATTTCGTATCTCTGAGAAAATAGGTGATGGAGCCCCGAAGTGGATGATTTTCAAGAATCGCGTCGAAACTGGCACCCTGGCTCCCCTCGCGACAGAAGAGAATCCAAGTGATGAAGATCTGGTCCTGACGCGAATTCTCTGGTTGGAAGGAATTGACCCGGCGAATATCAATACGAAAGAACGCTATATCTACATTCACGGGACCAATCAGGAAGCCCTAATCGGGCATCCGGCCAGCCACGGTTGCATCAGGCTTCGGAATAACGACATGCTGGATCTTTTTGAACGAGTGGAGGTAGGTTGCGGGGTCGAGATCAAAGTATAGTTACCCTGGGGAATCTTCGCGTTTCGTAAATTTTCAGTTTTTCCTTTGTCCAAGCAATGCGTACTATTAAAAGCTCAATCGGCAACCAGCACAGAAAGGAGGCGAAATACACCATGACCATCACCAAGATCGCAGCAGTCATCGCACTTGCAGCAGCAACTCTTACCCTCGGCGCTTGCGCACAGAAGCAGGCTCCAGCTCCCGCAACTGTCGGCAAGAGCAAGTAAGGTAAAGAGGGATTGTCCGGTTTTCCGGGCCGTTCTAATTTTAAAAAGCCGGGCCGTTCTGCGGTCCGGCTTTTTTCTTTCCCTTTATATCGGGGAATTTCGCGTCTATTTTCTATTCAAACGCATCCAGCGTTAAAAGGAGGCGAAATAAATCATGAACGTCACAAAGATCATCGCAGTTGTCACCCTAGCGGCGGCATCGCTCACTCTTGGAGCCTGCTGTCACAAACAGTGCTGCCAACCTGCTTCGGCCTGTCAGGTCAAGAGCAAGTAACTCTCTCCTGGAGAGGCTGGCCGTATTGATTTCCAAACCCACAAGTGAATATGGCCATGATGGAACACAGGAGGCCGGATACCGTCAATGGATCCGGCCTCTTTTATCGAAGATTCATGGGCCGCAGCTCAGGTGATGGCTACCCTTCAGCAGGAATCTCGAGGGGGATAGTCGATAGCCCTCGATATCCCGATGCGGACTGAAACCTCTACCTCAATCCCCGTTTTGCACATCGGTGCGGTGATCAGCCACTCGTTTTGATTCAGGGGATCGCACCCGTGATGATGCCCGTTGATTCCGAGGGCTTGGGTAAGTTTTGCAGGACCACTGCAAAGAAGTTCCGGCTTGGACTGCTTGCGGCGACGACGCATCAGATCCAGTCCCTCCGAGGGATCGAGCGCTCGAACGAGCACGAACCCGTTCCCCGAGTCACTTTTGACCAGAAAGTTGATCAGCCAGTGCATTCCGTAGTTCAGGTAGACATAGGCAGATCCAGCCTGATGTTGGGCAAGGAAAACTCGGGCGGCAGGACGCTTGAACGTATGGCAGGCAGGATCACCAATCTCTGAATAGGCTTCTGTCTCCACGACAATCCCCCGGGTCCTTCCAAGCCCAAGTGTGCATCCGATGAACTCACGAGCGCAGATTACTGGATTTCTCTCAAAAAAATCCCTCCGCAGATTTTCCACCGTCATGGTTCGATTAAAGTCCGGTGGGATGATCAAGAAAGCTCCAGGGGAGTCCTGTATTTTCAGAAAGCCAATGTGCGAGGGCTTTCACCCCAAAAACTTCCGTTGCGTAGTGGCCAGCGTAAAAAAGATTCAGTCCGAGTTCTTCAGCCGAAGTGAAGCTCCAGTGGGGGCCCTCGCCAGTCACGAAGGCATCTACCTCCAAATCCGCCGCTCGTGCAACCTCCCCCCCGGCACCACCAGACACAACCAGTACGGAAGTAATCGTTTCAGGGCCTCCTGGGGATAGGTGGACGCGGCCGCCAACGGATCTGGAGAGAAGATCCGAAAATTTTTCCCTTTTTAGTGGCTGAATCTTTCCGATGACCCCCACTGACTGCCCCTTGAGTTCTAGGGCGGGCTTGATCCCAGTTAAGCCAATGGCCTTGGCGAGAAGGACGTTGTTACCAAGTAACGGATGGAGATCAAGGGGCAGGTGGGAACTGTAGAGCGATAAATCACCATCCAGTGCAGCTTTAAGCTTTCGATAAAGGCTTCCCTTTATCGGCTGAGCCCCGCTCCAGAAAAGACCATGATGCACCAGGAGCAGGGTGCCGGGAACCTTGGCTGCTTCTAGAAGAACTGCCTCACATGCATCAACGGCAGCAACAATACGACTGACTACCCCCTTATTCTCGATTTGAAGGCCGTTTAGAGCTCCTGCATAATCGGAGATCTCAGTTGTCCTGAGAAGCGTATCAAGTGCAGAAACAAGAGGAAAAAGTTGATTGTTGCGTCTTTTCATAAAAAAAGTTTTTTTCGATTTTTTACAAAAGAAGTTTTTCACCGGCCTCGGGTCAGGTAGCAAGGTTAGATGTTACGCACAGGAATCGTCGGACTCCCCAATGTGGGAAAATCAACTCTCTTCAACGCCCTCACCCGGAGCCGAAAGGCCGAGGCGGCAAATTTCCCGTTCTGCACCATCGAGCCGAACGTTGGCGTGGTGAATGTTCCAGATGCTCGTCTTGAACGTCTCAGGAGTCTTGCCACTTCCGAGAAGGTCATACCCGCCGCCATCGAGGTGGTCGATATCGCCGGCCTTGTGAAGGGTGCCAGCGAAGGGGAAGGACTTGGCAATAAGTTCCTCGCCCACATCCGCGAGGTCGATGCAATCGTCCAGGTTGTCAGATGTTTCGAGAACGAGGATATCCATCACGTGGCAGGATCGATCGATCCCGTCAGAGATATTGAAATCATCACGACCGAACTCGTTCTTGCAGACATGTCCACTGTCCAGAAACGGATTGAGCGCCAGACCAAAGCTGCCCGCACCGGGGACAAGATCGCCAAAGCGGAGATCGAGCTGGGAGAAAAACTTCTTCCTCATCTCAACGAAGGCAAACCTGCCACGACAGCCGCGCTTTCAGACGACGAGAAGAAACTCATGGCGGGCTTTTTTCTCCTTAGTGCAAAACCCGTCCTCTTTGCCACCAATGTCCGGGAGGAGGATCTCGCACCACTGGAAGAGGGTGATTACTCCACCAATCCTCATGTCAAAGCGGTCGTCGACTATGCAGCGACTCATCACGGCACAGGAACGGTCGTTGTCAGTGCACAGATCGAGAGCGAGCTCTCGGAACTCCCTCCGGATGAAGCCAAAGAATATCTGGGGGGGCTGGGTGTCTCTGACAGCGGGGTTGGCAAGCTGATCCGTGGTGCCTATGCGCTGCTTGGATTGCGGACTTATTTCACCTATGGACCGAAGGAAACACGTGCCTGGACGATCCGTGCCGGTGACAAGGCTCCTGCTGCGGCAGGGGTCATCCATAGTGACTTTGAACGTGGCTTCATTGCAGCCGAGACAATGGCTTTTGCAGATCTCGACTCCCTTGGTTCAGCCGCCAAATGCCGTGAGGCAGGCAAGCTTCGTATCGAGGGCAAGGAGTACGAGGTGAAAGATGGCGACGTGATGGAATTCCGCTTTAATGTCTGAAACAGACTGTGGCAGATTTGGCTGAAGTCTATTGGGTCAGAAAACGGAAGACTCCCTAGCAAACCAACTAAAGTTTCACGTTTCAGCCCCCAGGCTTCTTTCTAGCCATGTTCCAAGATCCACGAGAATCCCTACTTGCCACTTTCGCGCAAAGGGCCTCGGAAAGCCTAGGCCGCCTTCTTTCTGAGCCGGAGCATCCCTTCAGATCTCCTTACCAAAGGGATCGCGACCGCATTATCCACGGCACCTCCTTTCGTCGGCTTGATGGCAAGACCCAGGTCTTTCTCAACGGCAAGGGAGATCATTACCGGACCCGTCTTACCCATACGATCGAGGTTGCCTCGGTCAGCAGAACTGTCGCAAGAGCACTCGGACTGAACGAAGATTTAGCAGAAGCCATCGCCCTGGCCCATGACCTTGGACATCCTCCATTTGGTCATGCCGGGGAAGAAACCCTGGACCTCCTGATGAAGCATCATGGAGGATTTGATCATAACGAGCAGAGCCTTCGTGTCGTGGAGACACTCGAGGAAAGTTATCCCCAGCATCAGGGATTGAATCTCTCGTACGAGGTCCTCGAGGGACTGAAAAAGCATCACCGTGATCTTGTAAGCCATGATGGTTCGCGCTATCCGAACCCCTCTTTAGAGGCTCAGGTAGCGAATATAGCCGACGAGATCGCCTACTACAGCCACGACCTTGAGGATGGACTTGCCTCGGGTCTTCTCTCACAGGAAGACCTCATGAGCCTTGAACTCTGGAAAGAGGCCGCCGAGAAGGCCTTGGAGGAATCTTCTGGAAAGCTCGCCTCATCCGGTCCCCGCACCCATCGGAAGTTCATCCTTCGCTGCCTGATCAACCGCGAGGTGGAGGATCTCGTCTCCACAAGTCGCGCGACCATTGTGAGCTCAGGCGTTCGAAGCGCCGAGGAAGTGAGAAAACACCCAAACCGCCTGATCAGTTACTCTGCTGAGCTGAAATCCCGAAATGTTGCATTACGGCGGCATCTTTACGAGAGATTTTATCGCCATCCGGAGGTTCATACTGCAAACGAGAGAGCCTGCCGCCAGATGGAGGCAGTCTTCAAAGATCTTCTCGAACACCCCGAAAAACTAGGGAAAAGGACACTCTCCAGACTCGATCGGGATGGTCTTCCAAGGGTAACCGCCGATTATGTGGCGGGCATGACCGATTCCTACCTTCGATCACGATACTACGAGCTTTCCTTGCCCTAAACGGCTGCTACGCCTACTCATTCTTATCATCCCATGCCAACCAACGAACAATTGAAAGCAACACAGCACGTTCTTGATGTCCCTTATCTGGCAAGACTAGCTCGCCTTGAGATAACCGCGGAGGAAATAGAGATCTTCGGCCCTCAACTCGGGCGAATCCTTGATCATGTCGAGCAGATTAACAAACTCGATATCTCAGGCATCGAACCGACCGCGCACGCGATCACCGTCTTCGATGTGATCCGTGGGGATGAAGTCACGGAGAGCCTTCCCAAGGGGATAATCCTTGCGAATGCCCCGCATAATGCAAACGGGCTTTTTGTTGTACCCAAAGTCCTTGATTGATCCATTTTCCAAATAAGAAATTCCAATAACCGACCCCTTAGATCTCGTGAGCTCTTTCACACCTTTTCAGAGCATTGCCTCAACCCGTCGCCTCCTTCGTTCCAAGGAAATCTCCCCCGTCGAACTGATCGAGGGTCTCGAGCAACGAATCGCTGCCGTCGATCCGTCCATCGGCGCCTACATTGAACGCGATCTTGAAAACGCCAAAAAGGAGGCCCTGAATGCCGATCTTTCCAAACCTCTCGGCGGTATTCCCATCGGTATCAAGGATGCGATTACCGTAAAAGGTCAACCGTGCCAATCAGCATCACGTATCCTGGATGGATTCACGGCCCCCTATGATTCAACAGCGGTGGCTCGTCTCCGTGCCGCCGGGGGTATTCCCTTCGGGAGGATGAACATGGATGAGTTTGCGATGGGCTCCTCGACGGAAAATTCCGCCTTTCACCCCACACGCAACCCGTGGTCACTCGATCGCATTCCGGGTGGATCCAGTGGAGGATCAGCAGCGGCGGTGGCCGCTGGCACAGCCCTTGCCACGCTGGGTTCAGACACTGGAGGATCGATCCGTCAACCTGCGGCACTATGCGGTTGTGTCGGGCTGAAACCGACATACGGACGAGTCTCCCGATATGGCCTGATCGCCTTCGCATCCTCGCTTGATCAGATCGGCCCCCTCACCTCAAACGTCGAGGACAGCGGGATTCTCCTCAATGCATTGGCTGGTAAGGATCCTCATGATTCGACCTCCCTGGAACTCCCGGACGAGGACTTCACGGCAGAGATTGGTCGTGATCTGAAAGGACTTCGGATAGGCATTCCCAGGGAATATTTCGTCGATGGCATGGAAGCGGGAGTTCGCACTTCAGTTGATGCAGCCGTCAAACAACTCGTCTCGCTCGGTGCCGAGCCTGTGGAAATTTCCCTCCCTCACACAGAGTACGCAGTTGCCGTTTATTACATCATCGCGACAGCGGAGGCCTCGGCCAATCTGGCACGATTCGATGGAGTGCGCTACGGACGACGCTCTGCTGAGGCCAAGGACCTCCTCTCTCTCTACGAGAAGACACGAGCCGAGGGGTTTGGTCGCGAGGTCAAGCGTCGTATCATCTTGGGCACCTATGTCCTGAGTAGCGGCTATTACGACGCCTATTACCTGAGGGCTCAAAAAGTCCGGACACTTATTCGCAGGGACTTTGATCATGCCTTTACCAAAGTGGATGCAATCGTCTCTCCAACCTCCCCCGAAACAGCTTTCCGTCTTGGTGAGAAAACAGATGATCCTCTCAAGATGTATCTTGCCGACATATTCACGATCGCCACGAATCTTGCAGGCATCTGCGGCATGAGCCTTCCTTGCGGTTTCTCGGAGCGCGATGGAGTCCAGTTGCCCGTGGGCCTGCAGTTGCTTGGTCGCCCCTTTGGCGAAAGCCGTCTGCTCCGGATCGGGCATGCTTACGAGCAGTCCACGGATTGGCATAAGTGTCGTCCTGCAATTGTTTGATCAAAAATCCACCACCAGGGGTCGGAGAAGAACTGTTTTTTCATCCTATTCCTTGAGATCTGACGGGTAATGGCAAAGTTTTTGCTAGGGAGGATTGATTTTTTGCCAACAAGGGCAATGATCAACCCTACTTCTGATGGAACCAAATTATCTCACTGACGGTTTTACAAAGATTGATCGCGACCTGCACGAATTGATGACATGCCTCCACGAGGTTTTGGAAGAACTCGGCGAGGATGAAACTAGGAAGCGACTGCCTTGGATCAACGAGGATGAAGCAGGAACAGGAGGCTCCCGTGGATTGGAACAGGCTTACTCGATCGCCTTTCAGCTTCTGAACATTGTTGAGGCCAATGCCTCGGCACGCACACGACGTCTGCGTGAAATCCACGAAGGTCTGGCTTCAGAGCGTGGGCTTTGGGGCAACCAGCTTGCGCGGTTGACCGCCAACGGATGGACTCCCGAAGAAATCGCCGCTTATCTGCCAAGTGTTCGTGTCGAACCGGTTTTCACGGCACATCCTACGGAAGCCAAACGAGGCGCAGTGCTTGATCAGCATCGTTCGATCCATCAACTACTGGCCGAACTCGACCGCGAGGATCTGACTCCAAGCGAGCGTCTTGAGATCCGCCGCAGGATCAAGATCTGCCTAGAGCGATTATGGCGGAGCGGGGAGATCTTCCTCGATCAACCAGACGTTGCCGACGAAAGGCGGGCCGTAATGTTCTACCTGCGTGATATTCTCCCCGAGGCGGTCACCCGACTCGACACACGCCTTCGCTGGGCATGGAATGAATTGGGATTTCCACCCGAGTTGATGGGGCCCCCAGTGAGTCGGCCACATCTCAGTTTCGGAACATGGGTGGGCGGGGATAGGGACGGCCATCCTTTCGTCACTGCAAAGGTCACGAATGAAACGCTCCAAGAACTTCGTCTCAATGCGTTGATCGTCCTGCACCGTCAACTCGACACACTTGCAGAAGCCCTCCCCCTCTCGAGTCATTTTCAAAAAGCTTCACATGAGCTTCTGGAGAGAGTCTCAGCACTTCGTGACGAACTCGGTTCTCTCGGCCTGCAAATCGCTGCACGTCATCCCGGAGAGCCTTGGCGACAACTTGTACTGATGATCCAAGGACGACTCCCCCTGCAGATTGGAGCCGGGGACAGAGCTTGGCTCAATGAGACGGGATCGCGGTATCGGCGTCCCGAAGAACTTGCCGCCGATCTGATGATCCTGCAATCGAGCCTTGAGGAAGTGGGCGGACAACGTTTGATCAGGGAGGCCGTCTGGCCAGTGCTGAGGATCCTTGATGTCTTCGGATTCCATCTCGCGGAATTGGACATCCGCCAAAACAGCCGCACCCACGAGCTTGCCATGGCTCAACTCCTCAAGGCGGCTGGCATTGCCGATGGAGAAAACTTTCCTAATTGGAGCGAAGAGAAGCGCCTGAGTTTCCTACGCGAGGAGTTGAAATCACCACGCCCCTTCCTGGGTGCAGACCATCATCTTGGCTTGGGTGCCGAGGCGGATACCGTCCTCAGTTGCTATGACACACTCGGTGAGCAGATAAGGGAACACGGCAAGGAGGGGATCGGAGCTCTCATTGTCAGCATGACCCGTCAATTGTCCGATCTTTTAGTCATTCCCATCCTGGCCCGTGAAGCAGGCCTCACCTATTGGAAGGATGGCATTCTCTCCTCGCCCTTACCGATTGTTCCCCTCTTTGAAACACTCGATGATTTGGAGCGCAGTCCGACATTGATCCAAGACTTCCTAGCAGAACCTGTGGCTCAGGCATCACTCATCCATCGAGAGGGACTCCCACCCGTTCAGCAGGTCATGATTGGCTATAGCGACAGCAACAAGGATTGTGGAATTCTGGCCAGCCAGTGGGGCCTTCATGAGGCCCAACAGGCAATGACTCAAGTTGCTGAGAAGGCCGGTGTCAGCCTCCGCTTCTTCCA
>CAINEX010000051.1 GCA_903847935.1 uncultured Spartobacteria bacterium
AGATTTTCTAAAGTTTTTCTTTTTTCTTTTTTTCTCTTTTGGGAGTGGGTGAGGCGGTCGGATCTGGCCTATTTTCGAGATCCCGAAGCTCCTCAGCAAGACGAAGAAGAGTTCCGGTTAAATTAAAAAAGAGAAAAAAGATTGCCCCGGATAAAGGGGCTTGGGAGCCCCTTTTTTACTGACTTCGCAAGGTCACACCACGACCTGACATGAGGGCAAGAGCCTCCCCGACCAGAAAGAGTGATCCGGCAAGCAAAACAGGGGCTTCCAAGGCGTGTGTCCTCTTCTCCAGATGCTCCATAGCCGCTGCCAGGGAGGGATAAACATGCACTGGAAGTGGCAAATCTGTTACGGATTGGGCCAAAAGCTTGGGATCGGCGGATCGTGCAGAGGCTACCGGAACAACCAAGACCTCATTGGCAACCGGCGCGAGAATCCTCAGTAGGGAGGAGGGATCCTTGTCCATGAGGGCCCCGAAGATCAAACGGCACCGTTCCGAGCCGAACTCCTCGCGCCAGACGGCGACCAGTTGCCGCGCCGCATGCGGATTGTGGGCCCCATCGAGGATCAACTTACCTCCCAGCAACCGCTGGAAGCGGCCAGGCCAGGTGACTCCTGCAAGTCCGCGCGCACTCTCCTCGGGTGTGATTTGAAATCCGGCAACCCGAATCAGATCGAGGGCAACCGCGGCATTCCAGCGCTGATGGGAGCCGGTCAACCCGGGAACAAGGCCGGCATCAAGCGCTTCCGTAACCCAATGACAGGGCGTTGAGAGATCACGAGCGGCGTCATCTAGACTTTTCCCGGCCTCCTCTTCCTGCGGCGCGATGACTGCGGGGATCCCCGATCGAAAGATCCCGGCCTTTTCCCGTGCGATCTCCGCAAGAGTTCCACCAAGCCACTCGGTGTGATCCAGGGCGATCGGTGTGATCGCACAGGCCATCTTCGGTGCCGTATTGGTTGCATCCAATCGGCCGCCCAGACCGGTCTCCAGGACGACGATCTCGCACCCCTCCCGGTCAAAGTGAGCAAAGGCAAGTGCGGTCACGAGCTCGAAGAATGTCGGTTGCTCGGCCCCCTCCCACCCCTGTGTCACCTCACGGAGGCGTTGGATCCCCTCCTCCAAAGCGGTGGCGGTGGCATTCTCTCCATTCACCCGGATCCTCTCTGAGAAATCCACCAGATGAGGCGACGTGTAGAGCCCCGTCCTGTAACCGGCGGCTCGAAGAACAGACTCACTCATGGCACAGACGGAGCCCTTGCCATTGGTTCCCGCGACATGAAGACAGCGAAGGCGCTGCTCTGGGTTGCCCAGCGCCTTCAGCAAGCGCTCCATCCTCTGCAACCCAGGGAAGATCCCCCGGGATTGGGTGGACATCAGCCAATCGAGCGGGGAGTCAGCTTGCATTGACATCAAAAGAACTCACAAGACCCCCGTCGGGTTTTCCAAACCCACCCCTTACTTCCCCATCAGATTCCCGAGGATCGTGATGATCGTTTCCCGCATTTTGGCGCGAGGAACAATCTCGTCGACAAGTCCGTGCTCGAGGAGGAACTCCGCCGTCTGGAATCCTTCGGGGAGCTCCTGATGCGTTGTCTCCCGGATGACCCTGGGTCCAGCGAAGCCGATCATGCTCCGGGGTTCGGCAAGCGTGATGTCGCCCAGCGTTGCAAAGCTGGCCATGACTCCGGCCGTGGTGGGATTCGTCAGGACTGCAATGTAGGGAAGTCCTGCTTCGGCATGACGTGCCAGAGCCCCGCTGGTCTTGGCCATCTGCATGAGGGAGAGCATTCCCTCGTACATGCGGGCCCCACCCGAGGTGCAGAAAATGATGACAGGACTCTTGGCCTTGGTGGCAGCCTCGATGGTCCGGGTGATCTTCTCTCCAACTACCGATCCCATTGTGGCGGCAAGAAAGGCGAAATCCATCACCGCCAACCCGATCCGGTGTCCCCCGATCTTTGCTGACCCGGTGATCACGGCATCCGTCAGACCGGTCTTCTTGCGGTAGGTCGTGAGGCGATCCTCATAAGTGGCAACCCCCTTGAAACCAAGGGGATCAACAGATGACATAGCCTCGTCAGTCTCCTCGAAGCTCCCCTCATCCACCAAAATGCCGATACGCTCCTTGGCACCCATGCTAAAATGATACTCACATTTCGGACAGACACGCAGATTCTCCTCGATGGCAAGATGGTGGATCATTTCCGAGCATCCCGGGCACTTCGTCCAGAGACCTTCGGGCATCTCTCTCTTTTTCTTGTCCGAAAATTTGAGTGTTGGCTTTTTGAAAATCGTCATCGCCTTTTGATTCTGCAACAAACCTAGGGCCTATGGGAAGAGGGAAGGCTACCTCAACCTCTGGCAAGCGTGAGCGCCGAGACATCCGTTGCTCCGCCTTCCATGAGAAGGGAGGCACAGGCATCGAGTGTGGCCCCTGTGGTTGCAACATCATCGATCAGAAGAATAGTGGCGTCGACAGGCACCCGCCCCCGAAGCGAAAAGGCTCCCCTCAGGTTCTCCAATCTCCCCGCACGGTCGAATCCTGCCTGAGGAGCGGTGGAGATGTTCCTTTTCAGCAACCGGAGCAGAGGAAGACCGAGTTGCTTGGCAAGGGATCGGGCCAGAAGATCGGATTGGTTGAATTCCCGTTCCCGCTCCCGGAGCGGATGCAGGGGGACAGGAACCACGGCGTCAAATATCTTCTTCACCAACCTCGGATCCTCCAAAGCCGGTATCATCAGTTCTGAAAGGAGCGGCAACAGACTCTGATCGCGACCGTACTTAAAGCGATGGATCAACTCCTGAAGCAGACCTTCAAAACGGCACGCTGCAACGATCGTTGTGAGATGCCATCGTCGCCCCTCGCAGTTCGGGCACTGAAACAGACCCGCCATCGGATGAGAGCAGACGGGACACTGGTGCTCCGGAGCGTCAAGGATCAGGGCACGGCAATGCTTGCAGATGAACCGCTCGGCACCATCACCACCTGCACGGCCACGGCCGGAGAGATCGTCCAATCGGCAACCGCATCCCCCGCAGTGCGCGGGATAGACAAGAGAGAGCATCCCGCAGCCCCCCTCCCGAAACAGGTGGGGGAGTGAATTAATCCAATGAATCAGCTTCAATTCCCGTAGATTTTTTCGTGTAGCAGAGGTTGCCGGCGTCTTCTGAAAAGAAGGACCGCAAGACAACCTGTCAGTAAAAGCGCCACCATCGGCATCAATCCCACGGGGACCATCCCATTGCACTGGGGAGGCCCAAGGAGAGGAAGAAACTTATCTTGCGGAAGTGCCGTGTAGCCCGACACCACATTCAGCGCCTGTTGGCTGAAAATAAAGAGGCCATGAAGACCGATGGAGGCCCACAGCGAGCCTGTCCTGATAGTCAGCCAAGAGAGAATCACGCCGGCCGTAAAGAGAGTCAGTAGCGACCAGATCAGAATTCTCCAAGGCGGCAAGGCCCCGCCAATCGCACTGAGTTGGTGAAGGCCGCTCCACCAAGCGGGGGCCTCGGAGATCCCCGCACCCGAAGGAGGGATATTGAGAAAATGAACAGCGGCAAAGACCAGTGAGGAGAAAATGATCGCCGGCAGCGGGGGCATCGCCTGACGGAAAAATCCCAGCAGCACTCCCCTAAAAAGAAACTCCTCGATTGCAGCCACCGCACCAGCGGTCAGGATCAGCTTAGGCAGTAAAAAGAGGATCAGATGAGGATAACCAAACCGCATGGTGAAAGCGCCCGAGAGGAGGAGCACAGGTTCCAGCAGAAGGCCGCAGAAGAGACCGCAGAGCATTCCTATGCCAAGATCTCTCAGCGGATGCCCGTTCCTCGACAAGCCGAACTCTTCCAACGATCGGATCCGCAAGGAGCGTAGGAGCGGCCAGAGGAAGAGCAGGGCGGCAATCTGAAGACTCCGTGACACGTAGCGGTGGAAGGGCATCCTCTGGATATCGCCCGTGAAGCCGCCAAACCAACCGGATGGTATGCCATGAATCAGATGCCAGACCAAGGGAGCCGCCAGGGCACCCCCCAGAAGAACAACGACCAGATAGAGAAAGATCTTCCCGAGGGAGCTCACGCAAGGAAAACTAGCACCATCCCTCTCCAACACCAAGTACTGCCTGAAACCATGAGAAAAAAGACCACTAACGGAGGAAGACAATGAGAGGGAACCATGAGTGGATCGTCCGCGATGAGGACGGTGTGAAGAGGGAGATCCGGGTCATCAAGGAGGCAAGCCTTTTTCGCTTCCAAACCAAACGTGCCGACGCCGAGGTCTGGACCTACTTTGATAACAAGAAGACCAAGCCGAATCCGGCAGATGTCGAGTCGCTGATCGAGGTGCTCGAGCGGAAATACCAACGCAAGCGTGCTCCTTACAGCGACCTTCTACTTGCCAAGAAAATGCTGGCAGATCTGCCTCGATAAGAACTCTTGTTGTGCCGTTATGAGTCTCCGATTTTCACACTGCTAAAAAAAACAAACCCATGTCTCCGGAACCAAATCACTGGCTCGTCAAGTCCGAACCCTCCGCTTACTCATGGGCGGATCTTGTGCGCGATGGGAAGACCGCCTGGACAGGGGTTCGCAACTTCCAGGCACGGAACAACCTCCGAGCCATGAAAAAGGGAGATCTGGTCTTCTTCTACCGGAGCGTCACCGATCCTGCGGTCATGGGGATCTCCAAGGTCGTGAAGGAGGCCTATCCCGATCCGACCACGAAGGAGGGTGACTGGAGTTGTGTCGATCTTGAACACGTAAAACCCCTCCCCTCCCCCGTGACACTGGCATCGATCAAGGAGGAACCGCCATTGGCAGAGATCGCACTCATCAGGCAATCGCGCCTGAGTGTCATGCCGGTCACAAAGAAAGAATACGAGCAGATCGTAAAAATGGGTGGCAAGAGCTGAGCATGCTTCTTTAGAAATGCACCCCTTGAAAGGGTTCGAAAGAGCCTATTTTTAATCGATAAAGTGATTCCCCAACAGAAGGGGAGGGAGTCCTGTGGTTTTCTCCGGACCTAATCCTTTGTCTTTTTCTCTGTGCCTCGGCGTTTCAGCGGGAAAACTTTCACTTTCCAAATTCAACCTTTCTGACTGAGAGGAGGAGGCTTGAGACGCCCTACTCGTCCAAGACAGCCAGGTCGCTGGCGGTGACGCGCAGGACTTCCTCCAGTGAGGTCTGGCCAAGGGAAGCCTTGCGCCACCCATCCTTACGCAGAGTGACCATGCCATCGGCAAGGGCCTGCTCCGCCAGATCGCTGCCGGTGGCCCGTCGCTGAATGAGTTCCTGCAGAGTAGGAGTCATGAGGCAAATCTCCATGATGGCGATCCGTCCCGAGTAACCGCTTCCACGACAATGCTGGCAACCGACCGGTTGGCGAAGACCTCCCGCCATCTCGAGCGGGAATCCGATGCGGGTCAACTCGTCATGAGTCATCTCCGTCGGCTTGGAACACTTCGGGCAAAGTTTCCTGACGAGACGCTGCGCCAGGAAGGCCCTCACGGAAGAACCAACCAGGAAAGGCTCGACCCCCATGTCGAGCAGACGGGTGATGCCCCCCACGGCATCGTTCGTGTGAAGCGTACTGAAGACCAAGTGTCCCGTGAGAGCCGCGCGGATGGCGATATCAACCGTCTCCACGTCACGCATCTCACCGACCATGATGACGTTGGGGTCGCCTCGGAGGATGCTGCGAAGAGCGTTGGCAAAGGTGAGGTCGATCTCGGGCTTCACCGCGATCTGGATGACCCCGTCAATTTTGTGCTCAACAGGGTCCTCGATGGTGACGATGCGGCGCTCCTTCACATTGAGTGAACTCAGGAAGGTGTAGAGTGACGTACTCTTTCCGCAACCGGTCGGACCAGTGACCAACACGATGCCGTTGGGCATGGAGATGAGTGTTCGGATCTTCTTCTCGATAGCGGGCTCCAACCCAAGCCTGGCAAAGTCAAAATGCTCCTGTCCCAGGAGTCGGAGGCTGACATTCTCGCCATGGACGCAAGGGATGGTGGCCACACGCACGTCGATGGCGCGCCCCTTGTCCTCGAGCGCGATACGGCCATCCTGGGGAAGGCGCCGCTCCGCAATGTCAAGGGAGGCCATGATTTTCAGCCGTGAGATCACCGAGTCCTGAAGGACCCTGATCTGTGGAGGGACCGAGGCCTCGTGGAGGACACCGTCGATCCGGTAACGGATACGCAGGTCATGACCGAGCGGCTCGAAGTGAATGTCGGTCGCTCCCTGATGAAGGCCCTCGCGCAGGATCTGATTCACGAACTTCATGACGGATGCTTCCGGATCCTCATCGTCCAGGACATTCACCTCCTCCTTCTCGACCACAACCTCCTCGTCACGACCTTCAAGCAACTCCTCGAAGGTCTCCGCTCCGACCCCATAAGCGGACTTCACCGCTTCAATCAGCCTGCGGCGTGTCGTCATCACGAGTCTCACGGGGCCGGGATGGTGGTGGGAGACGGCTTGCCAGGCGGCATGGTCAAAGGGATCCCAGATGAGGACCGACATCTCCTTGGCCTTCTCATCCATCTCCTCAACCAACTCCTGTTCAAGTTCAGCGGTCGCAATCCCCTTACGCGGTTCCTCCGGCAGCATCTGAAAACCAAGGGCAAGGCGGGCGGGGAAGGCGGAACGGACATTCTCGAGAGGAACGACCTCGGTCTCCTCCCTCCACTCCATGCCGAGCTCATGGGCCAACTCCTTCAGGAAATCGTTCTCAGCGACCAACCCGGTCGAGAGAAGTGTCCCCACCGGGGACTGCTGGGAAAAGGCCGCGCGGGCTAGGGCCTCCCTCAAGGCTTCCGGATCCTTGCACCCCACCTTGGAAGCCACGGAGACAAGGATCTCCCCAAGCCCGGAGAGAGGGGCGGCGGTGAGGGCGACTTCGGGCATCCCTCAACTATCCACCCGCAGAGCGTCACTGCAAGCGAAAGGCTCCTGATTGCCATCTAAAAACTCCCTTGCCGGGATCACTCTTCCAGAACGATCACCGAGGCGGAGGAGTCGGGAGCCCTCTCGGGGAGCCCCTTTAAGATGGTGCCGCTTCCATCATCATTCTCCAGAAGAGAGAGTTTGACCGTCGGATCGGCGAGCAGTCTTGCCGAGACAAACTTCCGGGAAGTTTTTGGAATCTGAAAGGCACCATCCTTGGGCCAGTCGAAGACCATGAGGTAGATCCTGCCGGGCTTGGAGGTGGCACGCCACTTCCACTCGGGAATAAACTTTGGATGCCCCTCCTTGTCCCTCTCAGTCGGGCTGAATGATCCCATGAGACCATCGAAAGGGGTGGGACCGCTGCCGTAGATTGCCTCACCGTTCACCTTCATCCAGTTGCCGATTTCGGAGAGCCTTTTGAGACTTTCCTCAGGAATGTTGCCAAGCGAGTCAGGGCCGACATTCAACAGGTAGTTCCCCCCTTTGCTGGCAATATCGCAGAGGTTGCGGATGAGGGTCTCCGAAGATTTCCAGTTGGCATCCTCCTTTTTGAATCCCCAGGTACCGTTCATCGTCATGCAGGTTTCCCAGTCGCGGCCGGGGAATCCCTGTGGAGGAACGAACTGTTCCGGCGTGGTGGTGTCACCGGGATAAAGCCCCTTACGGCTCAACCGAGCCTCTTTGCCATCGTTGAGTCGGTCATTCTGGATCACCCCGGGTCGGAGGCTCTGGACAACCCTCTGGATTCGCTCTGATCGCTGGGGATTCATCTCGACGGGGGTGTCCCACCAGATCACCGCCGGGGTGCCGGAGCCGTAATTAGTCAGGAGTTCCTTGATTTGGGGGATGGCGATCTTGTCGAGGTAATCGTCCATGTTTCGGTCCTGGGCCTTATCCCAGTGCCCCCCATGCGCCGCTGAGCCGCCGTTGTTCCAGTCCTGAGCCTGTGAGTAGTAAAAACCAAGCTTGATCCCCTGCTTGCGGCATTCCTCGGCAATCTCCTTCAAGGGATCCTTACCATAAGGGGTGGCCCGAACGATCGACCAGTCGCTCGCCTTGGTATCGAACATGGCGAAGCCATCGTGGTGCTTCGAAGTGATCACGATATACTTCATCCCCGCCGACTTGGCGGCAGCCACAAATTTTGCGGAGTCAAAACAGACCGGGTTGAATTCCTTGGCAAAGGCTTGGTACTCGGCAACAGGGATCTTTGCATTGTTCATGATCCACTCCCCGGCACGCTCGACCGGCTTACCGTGGTAATATCCCGCGGGCACGGAATAGACCCCCCAGTGAATAAACATCCCGAACTTGGCCTCTCTCCACCAAGCCATACGAGCGTCGTGTTCCTGCTTCGACTCCCCCTTCACCGACGAAAGGGGATGCTCTGCATCAAGTGTGGGGGCTGCTGTCGAATTGCTCGTTTGCGAAACCGAAGTCGCGGTTACGGCCATGGGCACAGATGTTCGTGCATGATCCTGTGCAAGTAGTGGTCCCGTAAAGAGAGGGAGCAGCCCTGCAACTGAAGTGCAGGTCGACAAAGCAAAACGACATTTGAAAGGGGGTATCTTATTCATGGGGAGATCCCCACCCTAGAAATTGTGAGTCACGTTTCAAGGCATCCCACGCCCCCTACTTAATTTTCTCCAAGAATGAGCTTTAGATTCCTGACGGAATCAAAGTACTCCACAGCCGTCCTCCGCGCCAGCTTGGAGGATCGCTCCCAGTCACCTAGAACCTGATGGGAGGCCTCGACCGCTTCATCCAACGACCGGACAAAGAACATCCCCGACTCGGTGGGAAGGAATCGTTCAGCTCCGGTCGGCTCCGTCACGACCGGACGTCCCAGCGCCAGGAAGGCAGCGGCACGGTCACTGAGCCATCCGCTGCCCATCAGTGCCTCAAGTTTCACCGCCGTGAACTCCGCCGTCGCCCCCGCCAGGTAGCGGTAGTAGGCGGCGGGTGTTCGCGTCAGGGCATGCGGAGTCACCACACGCCAACCGAGCGATCGGAGGCGGTCACGCTCCGGGTCGTCGGGATTGAGGTTCATCGCCAGCTCGAAGGTCGCTTCGGTCACCCTCTTGGGAAGATCCATGTAGGGGGCGAAGGCGGACTGCTTGGAGTAGTCGCGGTATTCCCCACCGATCATGATCATCCCGTCCCAGTACCATTGTCCGATCGTGGTGAAGCGGGGCTTCCCCTTTGGTTTTGGCTGAGGCTTGAGCAACTCCGTATCGACCAAGGGGAAGTAACTTTTCCACGTCACGATGGGTTTAGGCAACCGGGGGTCGATCGCATCCATGCAGAGACCGACGGACCAGAATTCGTCATGGCAAGACTGCCCCATCTCCATCTGATCCATCCAGAAGAGCACCTCGGTCGGGTCGAGACTGCAGAGGAGCCTGCGACCGAAGAGATTCGTGAGCTGAGGCTTGAGGGAATAGCTGAGATTGATGAGTGCCGAGTGAGGAGCCAATCCCTTGAGCGTGGACGCAGACATTCCAAATACCCTCATCTGATCAAGGTGATGCTCCTCGATTCCCTCCACCTTCTGAGTCGGTCGGAGTAGCAGGCAATACTCCACTCCGTAGAATGCCATCCGCCGACGGAAGACTCGGATGCAGTGAGCATCCTTCGAGGGGTCCCCGCTCTCCTGAAGCACCTCGAGCCATATCCCGCGACGGCCCATGCGCTTCAGTCCGGTCAGGTACTGAAGAGGCACCGAAAAATTGCCACCACCCTCGGGGTACTTCGCGGCAAATCCGCATCCGACAAAGACGGGAGGAGGAGTTGAGGATTTCACAGTCATGAATCAGGAAATCAGGGACTCAGGAAAAGAGGTGTGGGAACCGACGCGTTTTACCGTCAGTGGCATCATGGCAAAACTGAGGATCATGCCAGTCAACAAAATCCCCCTTCTTTCCTGATTTCCTGATTTCCTGATCATTCATGGCAGCGATCCCGATCTCAGACCCCTGCGCGGTCGAGGAGGGACTTGAGGACTTTCTCCGCTTCGAAGACCTCGCGGGCAATCTCCAGCGCCGCATCACTGTGACGCTTGTAGTCCGATCGGATCGAGGCCACATGATCCACGATCTCCTCCATATTGGAGAAGGAGAGAAGGCCCTCTTTACCACCATAGTGAGCGGTGAAGCCGGTCTCTTGGGTGATCACGGGGCGTCCGGCAGCTAGGTAACAGGCGGTGCGATCACTGAACCATCCGGTATTCAGTCGAATATACTGATCCTTGGCGCAGGTGAACTCGCCCCTCGACGTGGTGATGTAGTCCCGGTAGCCGTTCCAATCGACGCTCAGTTCGTGAGGAAGGACGAGCCTCCAGTCATTCTTCTCAAAGAGTGAGCGCTCTTCCTCCCTCTTGATATCGGTGGCCATCTCAAAAGCCTCTCCCGATCGCTTCGGGGCCTCGACAAAACGGAGGAACTCCAGTGACTTGCTCCAGAGGTAGTTGGACTCCCTCCAGACGATGTCCTTCTTGCCACTCGTAGACCAGTTGCAAATGGTCGTGAAGAGGGCCTCGCCGGCAGGAGCAGGCGCCTCGGAGGTGGGGCACCAGAGGTCTGTCACCACGGGTTGGCGGGTCGGCAGCCAATTAAAACCGTGGGTCGGCACGGCGAAAGCCGGGGTGCCGATATTCTCACCGAAGGAGAAGAGATGCCTGTGCGCCTTGAGATAATCGATGGTCTCGCTTTTGCCGAGGTCGATCTTGATCTGCTCCACACCGGGATCACTCTCCACGTAGATGAGATGACGGATCGACCGAAGCTCGTCATTCATGTCATGGGAGCCGCAGATATTGAGCGCGCAATCTGCATCACGGTAGAGCTGCTTGAGATCATCAAACGACATGCCCGCGCTCTCGAAAGGTTCCTTGTAGCGGGCACAATAGGCCCACCGTCCCTCAAAGCCGTGCTCCTTGGCGAGCCGACCGAGCGTGCTGGCCGCATAGGAGTAGTCATCGGAGATGTTGAAGGCGACGGGATCGTAGGGGTAGTTCGAGGTATCCTCGACATAGTAGACCTCATGCCCAAGACGCTGGAGGCCGACAATG
Organism: uncultured Spartobacteria bacterium; assembly: GCA_903847935.1. Lineage (GTDB taxonomy): Bacteria > Verrucomicrobiota > Verrucomicrobiia > Chthoniobacterales > UBA6821 > UBA6821. Next base: position 11,025 of record CAINEX010000051.1, read on the forward strand.
TAGTGGATGTGCTGCCAGATGACACCGGCTATGGGCATACCTCCCATGAAGCCGAGGACGATGATCTTTTTTTTCTTCATGATTGGGGTGTCGGGATGAGTCCTGTGACGGGCACAGGCTCAGGTTCGTGGCCCGCTGCTTTGTGCAGGCGCGCGTAGGATCCGTTGAGCGCCAGAAGTTCCGGACCAGTGCCCTGCTCGGCAATGCGCCCCTTCTCAAGCAAAACAATGCGGCCAAAATGGTGCACCGTGGAGAGTCGGTGGGTGATGATGAGTGTGGTCCGTCCAAGCATCAGTTCGGAAATCGTCTCCATGATCGCCTTCTCGGTGGAGGGATCCAAGGCGGAGGTCGGCTCGTCGAGCAGGAGGATCGGGGCATTCTTGAGGAAGGCACGGGCAATGCCGATGCGCTGGCGCTGACCGACGCTCAGGTGACCACCCCTTTCACCAACGGGAGTCTCGAATCCCTGCGGTTGGGCCATGATGAACTCGTAGGCCTGGGCACGCTTGGCTGCCTCGATAATCTCGGCCTCCGTGGCACCCTCCCGGCCATAGGCGATATTCTCACGGATGCTGGTGGAAAAAAGGAGCGTGTCCTGTAGGACCATCCCGATCTGGGAGCGAAGCGAGGCCTTGGTCAGGGTGCGCAGGTCATGACCATCTAGCCGGACAATACCTTCCGTCGGATCGTAAAAACGTGGCACAAGGCTCAGCAGAGTGCTCTTGCCCGCCCCAGTCCCCCCCACAAAGGCGACGGTCTCTCCGGGAGCGATGGCTAGATCGACTCCTCCCAAGACAGGAGCCTTGGGATCGTAGGCAAAGGAAACTCCTGCAAAGGTGATCTCTCCCTTGGCGGAGGCAATCGACACGGCACCGGGAGCATCCTTGGTCTCCTCCTCCCGATCAAGGATCTCGAAGCAGCGTTGAGCACCTGCAGCGGCACCCTCGAGCGCCCACGCCGTGTAGGTAAGCTGCTCAATGGGTTGGTAAAGGGTGGCCAGATAAGCCACGAAGACCAAAAGGTCTCCCAGGCTCAGACTTCCCCTCATGACCTGCAGTGATCCGGCGCAGTACATGATTGCAGAACCAAGTGCCATGAGCGTGCCGACAACAAGGGCACTCCTCATCGAGGTCATGTTGAGCCGGAAGTTGGCCTCCAGACTTCGCGTCGCATGCCTCACGAACTGACTCACCTCGAAGGACTCCCGCCCGAAGGCCTGTACCATCCTGATCGAGCCGAGTCCCTCCTGGGCAGAGGCAAGAAGGTCACTTTCCCTTTCCTGGATCGTGGTTGATTCCTTGCGAATCCTGTCGCCGTAATGACGGATCGACCAGACCACGGGGGGCAGGATCAGAAGCGAGACAATCGTCAGGATCCAATCCATCCGGAACATGATGAAAAGGGCGCTCACCAGCGTCACCACGGCACCGAAGATGGTCGCGAACCCCTTGTTGTAGATCGTCTGGATCGACTGGGAGTCATAGGCGACACGGAATGAAGAATCGCTGCTCCGCCGCGTATCATGGAACTGCAATGGCAGCGCCTGAAGGCAGCTGTAAAGTTGAGTCCGCAGGTGAAGCAGAGCGCGCAACCCGACCCGGATCAGGAGGGCGTTCGAGAACATGTTGACCACCCCGTAAAGCAGGCTCAAAAGGACCAGGATCAGACTGAGCGCAAGGATGGCACCCGTGGCATTCGTCCACCCGAACCATTTTACTACGAAAGCCTTTGCCTGCGCCGTCCCATGCGTCGCATCAAGTAATCCGTCGACGATGTATTTGAAGGGCCAGGGCTTGAGAAGATTGAAGCCGATGCCCACGGACATAAGCACCACGGCCATGATCGTCTCGATGGTGTAGGCACGAAAATAGCGAAGCGTTCGGAGGTAAATGGACATGCCTACCTTATGAGTAAGCTAAGCGGGCACTCCCTTCAAGTCGCGTCGTATTGATCCCAAGGATGCACCGAGACCGCATGGCAGGCGAATTTCTCAAATTATTATGAACGGAGCAGGAGAACCCAGTGTCTTACTCCTCAGAAACAGCACACACAAAAACATGAAGACACAAATGAATAAAAAGATGTCCATCTCCTTAGGCGACTTGATCACGGCAGTCTCCGACTACGCCCAAAACGAAAGGGAGACGGTAGCTGCGATCCGTGATCTCTTCCGCAAGGGGAACGTCGTCGCCAAGACCCGCTATGGCAGCAAAAGACTGAAACTTGCCTAGATGGGCTAGCTGGGCGGCTTCAAGCCACGGCAGGATTTACCGCGGCTTTCCTCTCTTCACCAACGCTTCAGGCAACGGATGGGAGAGGTGGTCGCAAGGTTTTCAAGAGAGAGATCCCGCCAAGGAAAAGAACTTCCTTGGCGGCATTCTCGCGTTAAGGTGTTCCGATGATCGAACGCTACAGCCTTCCCAAAATGCGCTCCATTTGGACGGAGCAACGTAAACTCGAGATCTGGCTCGAGATCGAAACACTGGCCTGCGAGGGCATGGCCGAACTCGGGATCGTCCCCAAAGAGGATGCCAAGACCATCCGGGAAAAGGGCACCTTTCGCATCGCCGAAGTCCGTGAAATCGAAAAACGCACCAATCACGACGTGATCGCCTTCCTGGAAGAGGTTGCCACCCACGTCGGGGAACCCGCACGCTGGATTCATCGTGGGCTCACCTCCTCCGATCTGCTCGACACAACCCTCGCTGTCCAGATGGTCGAGTCAACCGACATTCTGCTCAAGGACTTGGAGGAACTCCGTGAGGCCATCGCCATTCGCGCCAAGGAACACAAGTTCACCCCGATGATCGGCCGCAGTCACGGCATCCATGCCGAACCGGTCACCTTCGGCCTGAAACTTGGAGTCATGTATGATGAGTTTGGCCGCGCCATTGAGCGCCTCATGCAGACCCGGGAGCGTATCGCTTACGGGATGCTCAGTGGTGCCGTCGGCACCAATGCCCACCTTGACCCGAAGGTCGAGGCCTTCGTCTGCGAAAAGCTGGGCCTGAAGCCGGCCGCCATCTCCACCCAGATCATCCAGCGCGATCGTCATGCCGAGTTCATGACCACGCTCGCTCTTATCGGCTGCAGTATCGACTGCTGGGCCACCGAGTTCCGCCACCTTCAGCGCACCGAGGTCCTGGAAGTCGAAGAGGCCTTCGCCAAGGGCCAGAAGGGCAGCTCCGCCATGCCCCACACACGCAACCCCATCACCGGCGAGCGCCTCTGCGGGCTGGCCCGCGTCCTGAGGGGTAACACCCAGACCGCCATGGAAAATGTCGCCCTCTGGCATGAACGCGATATCAGCCACTCCAGCGCAGAACGGATCATACTACCCGACTCCTGCACCCTGCTCGATTACATGCTGGTGCTACTTACAAGACTCGTCCGTGACCTTACCGTCTATCCGGAGCACATGGAGCGGAACATGGAACTCACCTTGGGACTTTACGGCAGTCAGGCCGTCCTTCTGGAGCTTACCGACCGTGGCATGGCCCGCAAGAATGCCTATGAGGCGGTCCAGCGCGCCGCCATGCGGACCTGGGCCGAGAAGATCCCTCTGCTGAAGACTCTCAGCGAGGAGGCCGAGGTCATCACTCTCATCCCCGCAGGTGAACTGGAGAAAATCTGCGCCCCGCAGAGGCACTTCACGCATGTGGAGGCTAGGCTCCGCAAAGTCGGGATCGACGTTTAAGCTGACAAGAAGGGGACTTGAGGCGGAACTTTCATCAGAACCGCCGGAAAGGCGCTGAAGGAACGGTTTGCGTCATTCTTTCCGCTCCACGAAGTGATGCGTCCCAAGCACTGAGAAAGCTTTCCCGGATGTTTTTTCTCTCTTGTGTCTCGACAGCAGGGTAGCGGGTAGATACCAAATCAGAGCTTCGATTTCTTTTTTTTGCGACACATGGACATTGCCACGATTCTCCACTTTCTCACCATCCCGTGGGTGTTCCTGCTGTGGACCTCCTTCCTGAAGTCCTTCATCTTCCTCAACCTCACCATTATTGTCGTCTCGGTAACGGTCTTTGCGGAGCGTAAAGTCAGTGCCTTCATCCAGGATAGGTCCGGTCCGAATCGTGTCGGAATCCCGCTGACACTCTTTGGCGGAAAAAAGGATTCTTTCTTTTGGGGACTTGGCCAGATGGTCGCCGACCCGATCAAACTCCTGACGAAGGAGAACTTCGTACCGGCCGGAGTAAACAAGTTCTACTTCTGGTTGGCACCCAAACTGGTGATGATCCCGCCGATCCTCATCCTGGCTGTCCTTCCCTTCGGAAGCACTCTCTTCGGCGTGTCGATGACAATCTCCGAGCTCAATGTCGGCGTTCTTTACATCTTCGCCATTTCCTCCCTCAGCGTCTACGGCATCACCCTTGCCGGTTGGGCTTCGAACTCGAAGTTCCCCTTTATTGGTGGCATCCGCTCCTCCTCCCAGATGATCTCCTACGAGTTGGCCCTGGGACTCTCGGTGGTACCCGTCTTCATGATCTGTGGTTCACTGAACCTTAATGAAATCGTCGACTGGCAAATCAAGAACGGTTGGTTGGTATCACCCTACTGGCCAAAGGGTTTTGAACTCTCAACACTGATTCACCCCTCCGAACTGGTCCACACGCTGATAGCCGGACTCAGCATCCAGCGTTTCGCGCTTTGGATTCCGCTACTGATCTCCTTCATTATCTTCCTGGTGGCCATCTTTGCAGAAACAAACCGACTCCCCTTCGATCTTCCCGAGGCAGAGCAGGAACTCGTCGGTGGTTACCATACGGAGTATGCCTCGATGAACTTCGCTCTCTTCTTCCTTGGTGAATACGCCGCCATGTTCGCCGGATCGGGTGCCATTGTTTCCCTCTTCCTGGGTGGATGGAGTTGTCCGCTGATCCCGGATGGCTCACATGGATGGTTCTGGGGCCTCGTGAACATCGGTGTCTTCTTCGTGAAGGTCTCCCTGATGCTCCTCTTCATGATCTGGGTGCGCTGGACACTTCCGCGCTTCCGCTACGATCAACTCATGAAGCTCGGATGGCTCGGCTTCTTCCCCATTGCTCTGGCAAATATTTTCCTGACCGCCCTCATCCTGGCGTTTACTCATCGCTGATACCTGATCATTGATCATCCACCGCTAAACACCACCCAATCATCATGGCCATCGTCGTCAACCGCCCCAAACTCACCTTCGCGGAACGGTGTTACCTTCCCGCCATTGTCGCTGGTCTGGCAATTACCTGGAACCACTTGAAGCGGGCCCTCTTCAACAAGGGTATCGTGACGATGCAGTACCCTGAGGAGAAGTGGGATGCCAATATGCCCGACTGGTACCGTGGGGCCCCGACTCTGGTCAGTGATGAGCACGGCAAGGATCGCTGCGTTGCCTGCCAACTCTGTGAATTCATCTGCCCACCGCGAGCCATCACCATCAAGCCGATGGAAATCCCCGACGGGGATAACTGGCGCAAGGTGGAGAAGCGTCCGGAGGAGTTCGACATCGACATGACGCGCTGCATTTACTGCGGACTCTGCGAGGAGGTCTGCCCCGAGCAGGCGATCTACCTTCGCAAGGACTACTCTATCACGGGTCTAAGCCGCGAAGAGATGGTCCATGACAAAAAGACCCTCTACAAGTTGGGCGGGGTGATGAATGGCCTCGTCTTCAAGTGGAACGATCTGAAGTAACTTCTTATTCCGCCAACGCCATGCTCCTTTCCGCCTTCTGGTTCTTCGCCACTCTGACGATCGCCTTCGGAATCTCCGTTATTCTCCTGCGCAACCCGGTCTCCTGCGCCATGAGCCTGGCCATGTGCTTCATCAGTCTTGCGGCCCTCTTCATCACTCTGGACGCCACGCTTATCGGCATCATGCAGATCCTCGTCTACGCAGGTGCCGTGATGGTCCTCTTCCTCTTCATCATCATGCTTCTTGACCTGCGTACCGAAAAAAGTCGCCGACTGAACTTTGGAACGACTCTGGGAGGAGTCTTGGTCATTGCAGCATTCCTCTCGATGTTGACACAGATTGTTCTCTCCAACCCGCAATTCGCCCAAACAATTCCCACCCTGGCCCTGCCAACACCGGATAATGTGAAGATGATCGGAATGACCCTGTTTCACTCGTATGCACTTCCCTTCGAGGCTATCGGCGTCCTGCTGCTCTCCGCCACTGTCGGAGTCATTGTACTGAGCCGCCGCACCCTTCGCTGACGCCAAGCCCCCACCACCGAGCCCATGCCCACATTAGCCAATTACCTCCTAGCCAGCGGGATCCTCTTCGCCGTGGGACTCGGCGGGGTGATGCTGCGCCGCAGCATCATCATCATCTTCATGAGCCTTGAGATCATGCTTAATGCGGCCAACCTGGCACTCATTGCCTTCTCCCGTTATGGTCTGGTCTCCGGCCATCAGGTCTTTGACGCCCAGATTCTGGTATTCTTTATCATCACGGTGGCGGCCGCCGAGGTAGCTGTCGGGCTTGCCATCATTGTCTCTCTCTACCGTGCCCGCCAGACGACGCATGTTGAGGACCTCGACACCCTGAAATTCTGACCCTCCCTTATAGGAACCCTTTTAGCCGATGAACGTCTCCACAATCGCCTGGATCACTCTTAGTGCCCCGATTCTTGCCGCCGCGCTGATTCTCCTTGTCACACGAAAAAGCAAGCCGCTTGCCGCCGGACTCGCCATCCTCTCGGCGCTGATCACCTGTGCCGGTGGATGGATCCTTTTCAGCAGGGGAGCAACGGGCGACTTCCTTGGCTTCAACTGGGTCGATCTTGGAGCCTCCTTCCAGATACCCATCGGCATCGCCCTCGACCCCTTGAGCCGAACCATGCTGGTGATCGTCACGACGATCGCACCGCTCGTGTTCATCTACTCCATCGGCTACATGAAGGATGAGGAAGGGTACTGGAGGTACTTCGCGGGCCTCGCCCTCTTCCTCTTCTCAATGCTGGGCATCGTGCTGGCCAACAACCTGGTCATGATGTTCATTTTCTGGGAACTCGTCGGTGTCAGTTCCTACATCCTGATCGGTCACTATTTCCGCAAGGACTCGGCTGCCGATGCCGCGAAACAGGCGTTCCTTGTGAACAGGATCGGCGATTTCGGCTTCATGCTCGGCATCCTCCTGTTCTGGATCTCGACGGGCACCTTTTCTTTCTCTGCGCTGAATTCCTCGGCCGGAGTCTTTGTCCAGCACCCCGCGCTGCTAGGTGTCGCCTGCGTCCTGATCTTTTGCGGAACGGTCGGCAAGTCGGCTCAGTTCCCGCTTCATGTCTGGCTTCCAAATTCCATGGAGGGCCCGACCCCGGTCTCCTCACTCCTCCATGCCGCCACCATGGTGGCGGCCGGCGTCTACCTTCTGGCCAGGATCTTCCCGATTCTCTCGGCCTCACCGGGTGCCTGCGAGGTCGTTGCCTGGACTGGGGCAATCACGGCACTGGGGGCCGGCATCCTTGCCACCCAGCAGGATGACATCAAGGGCATCTTGGCCTACTCAACGATCTCTCAACTCGGCTACATGGTGACCGGTGCGGGCTTGGCCGTCTCGGCGGCGCTCCCGATGTTCCATCTCTTCACGCACGCCTTCTTCAAATGCCTCCTCTTCCTCACTGCCGGTTCGGTGATCCTCGGGATGCATCACGAGCAGAATATCTGGAAAATGGGCGGCCTGCTGAAAAAGATGCCTGTTACATTCATCACTTACTGCTGCGGCATGCTCGCGCTTTCGGGATGCCCGTTCTTCAGCGGTCACTACAGCAAGGATCTGATCATGGCCTGTTCCTGGGAGCACCATCGCGGCATCTTCTGGGTGGTGGTCATCGCGGCAGGACTCACGCCTTTTTACATGACACGTCAGGCGATGGTAGTCTTCTTTGGAAAGGCTCGGACGGAACATTCAGAACACGCACACGAGTCGCCTTTGGTGATGATTATCCCCCTCATTCTCCTGGCCATTCCCGCCGTGTGTGCCGGATATGCCCCGGTTGAACATTTCTTCTTCCATGAGATCGGCTCTCTTGCAGAACCCGAGGTGCCCTCCTTTGTTCCGACGATCTTCATGGCAGCCTTCCTTGCCGGACTCGGACTAGCTTTCCTGATCTACCGCAACGTCGAGAAGGATCCCGTTCGGATTCCCTTCCTCGCCCAGCGTTTTTACATCGATGACCTCTACTTCTGGATTGTCCGCGTTATCCAGGGGGGATTTGCCCGTCTTTGCTCGTTTATCGACCGTTGGTTCATTGACGGCATCCTTGTCCAGGGAAGCGCGACGTTCATATGGACCATCGGATTTGCACTTCGCTTCCTTCAATTGGGGAATATTCAGGCCTATGCCTTTTTCTTCGGTGCCGGAGTGATCGGGCTGATCTATCTCATCCTCAACGTGCGCTAATTCCACACCTGTCATGAGCCCACTCCTCTTGCTGATCCTCCTGCCGCTTGCGGCTTCCCTTCTCATCATGATCGGAGCCAACCCCCGGCGCACCGCGATCGTCGCGGCCCTCCTGAATCTGGTGCTTTCGGTCCTTCTTTTCGCCCGCTATGATCTCCATGCCGGAGGATGGCAGTTTCTCTCCGAGTGGCACGTGCTTCCGAACCTTGGCATCAACCTCAGCCTTGGAGCCGACGGACTGAGCATGACGATGCTCCTGCTCTCAACGTTGGTAACCCTCTCCGCCCTCTGGGTGGCCCCGAAAATCGAGAAACGCGAAGGTCTTTATTATGTCTGCCTTCTGTTCATCTCGGCGGGTGTGATCGGGGCCTTCTCCACCCTGGATGTCCTCTTCCTCTATTCCTTCCACGAGTTGGCCCTGATCCCGACCTTTATCCTGATCGGTGTCTGGGGATCCGGTGACCGTCAGGCTGCTGCTTGGAAGGCAACGATCTACCTCGGTGGCGCCAGTTTTGTCCTGCTGATTGGAATCATCTCCCTCTATCTGAGCCTCCCCTCGGGGATGCGGACCTTCGATCTCCGCCAACTCGATCATCTTGCCCTCAGCGGGACATTCCACCCGGCCTCCTGGATCTATCTTCTGCTTCTCGTGGGATTCGGAACACTGGTTTCCCTCTTCCCATTCCACTCCTGGGCTCCTCCGGCATATGCATGCGCCCCCACCCCCGCGGCCATGCTTCATTCCGGTGTGCTCAAGAAATTCGGACTCTACGGCCTCATCAGAATCTGTCTTCCGCTCTTCCCCGAGGCCATCCAGCAGTTCAACGCACTGCTTGTGCTGATGCTGATCGGTAACATTCTCTACATCGGCTATGTCACCGTGGCTCAGAAACGCCTCGACTGGACGATCGGTTACTCAAGTGTCATGCACATGGGATACATTTTCCTGGGATTGGCTTCCCTGACCGTCATGGGAATCAATGGTGCTGCTCTCCTTATGTTCGCACATGGTCTCTCCGTGGCCGCCGCCTTCGCTCTTTGTGGTGAGATTCGACGCAGAACCGGGACGCTTGACTACTCGGAGCTCGGAGGTCTCGGTAAAGTCACCCCCGTGCTCGGCCTTCTCTTCGGCTTTGCCGCCATGGCCTCGGTCGGGCTGCCGGGCTTCGCTAACTTTGCCGGTGAGATCCTCGTGTTTTTCGGGGCAACGGTCTCTTCGATTTATGGACCACTCATGGTCGTTGCCATCATCATCGGCGTCTGGGGTGTGGTCGTCTCCGCGATCTACATGCTTCGTGCCTACCGTCATATTTTCTGGGGCCCCATCGCTCAGCGCTGGGAGTCACTCACTGATATCGCCCCGACGGCGAAGTGGAGTGTGATTCTTCTCCTGGTGCCGCTGATGATCGCGGGATTCTACCCCCAGATCATCCTGAACATGGTCGGCACCATCCTCCCCCGATGAAATTGTGACCAACCCGCGCTGATCAAAATCCCGTGAACACCACTTCTCTAGAATTCGCCGTCGTCGGTCTGGGTATCCTGCTGCTGCTTGCCGAGGCTTTTATTGACCGGACAAACAAGGATTACCTCGCCTACCTGGGCGCCGCCGGTCTGGCCATCATCCTGGTTCTGAGTTTCCTCCCTTTACAAGGGCCGGCCACCGGAAGTCCTGACTCCGCTTTTCTGACATCGGATATCCTCTCGGTCTTCTTCACCCGGTTCCTGCTTGTTTCCACGATCGTCGTCCTGCTGATGACCCCAGGATACAAACCGGTGCTTGCCCGGTACCTCCCCGCCGAGAAGGAGGGAGCGGGTGTCGGTGAATTCACCATCCTACCTCTCTTTGTCTGCGCCGGATTGATGTGGATGGTCTCCGCCATCGACTTCATCATGATCTTCGTGGCGTTGGAGTTGGCCACGATTACCCTCTATGTCCTCTCGACATACCTCAGGCAGAACATGGCCAGTCTCGAAGCGGGCACAAAATTCCTCATTCTTGGCGCACTCTCCACGGGATTCTTTGTTTACGGGATCACTTGGATCTTCGGAGTCACCGGGACGACCAACATCGTGTCCTTACCACAATCCATCTCCTTGCTACCGGAATCATCCACGTTACCGCTCCTTTTCGGTGTGGCCCTGATCCTTGTCGCCCTGAGCTTCAAGATCGGTGCTTTCCCCTTCCAGTTCTGGGTGCCTGACGTCTATCAGGGTGCTCCTACACCGGTTACCGCCTACCTCTCGGTGGCTTCCAAGGCGGCTGGATTCGTCGTCCTGCTACGCCTGCTTGTGGCTCTCGAGACGGTACCCGTGCTGGCTCACAAGCTTTATGCCGTCGTCACCCTACTCGCAGGAGTCACGCTGATCTTCGGAAATCTCGCCGCCATCCCCCAGACGAACATGAAGCGCCTGCTCGGTTACTCCAGCGTGGCACACGCGGGTTATCTCCTCATGGGTGTCGCCAGCCTCGGTTCGCTCATGGCAATCCCGGCAATCGGACTCTATTTTGCAGCCTACCTTGTCATGACGCTCCTTTCGTTCGTCGTCCTCATGGTGGTCGCCGAGGCCACGGGCGGGGAGGAGATCTCACGTTTCAACGGACTATCCCAGCGCTCTCCCCTTCTGGCGGGTGCCATGCTGCTTGCCATGGCCTCCTTGGCCGGCATCCCCTTCACGGCGGGATTCGTTGGAAAGTTCCTGATCTTTGAGGTCGCCCTGAAGCAAGGACATTTCGGTCTTGTTGCGATCGGTTGCATCACTGTCGCTGCGGGATTCTACTACTACTTCAAGGTTGCACGCGCCATGTACTGGCAGCAAGCGACCGAAGAGACCCCGATTCCGGTTTCCATGACCATCAAGCTCCTCATCGCCCTCCTGGGTGCGGGGATCCTTGCCCTCGGAATTTATCCGGGCCCCGTTCTGGCAGCTCTCCGTTAGTCCTCCTCCTCGGGGAGGAGAAAATGCCAACCTGCGCGCATCGTGAGCAAGATCAATCAACTGCTCCTGCGGAGCTTTCGCTGTTTCGAGTCCCTGGAATACGCGCCCGGACCGAACCTCAACTTCCTGATCGGGGAAAACGCCCAAGGCAAGACCTCCGTTCTGGAGGCTGTCTGCGTGCTCCTGCGCCTGCGTTCGCCTCGTACCATTAACCTCAATGAGATGGTCCGCTTCGGCGGGGAGGGATTTGCCTTGGAAGGACTATTGGAGGGTAGGATTGATAATTGCTGCGAATTCACCGGAGGAAATGGTGCCCTGGATCACACCCGACTCTCTCTCTCCTGCAATCCTCCGCTTCGAGTTCTGCGACTGGACGGAGTAGGCCAGTCCTCCCCTAAGGATTATCTCTCCAAGGCTAAGATTGTCTGGTTTGGGATCGATGATCTCTCACTGGTGAACGGAACAGCCGACCTCAGGAGGAAGCTTCTCGATAGTGTCGGCCTTCAAAAAGCGGGAAGCTACGGACACGACTTGAAAACCTATGACCGGGCCCTCAGGTCACGGAATCTCTTACTCCGAGAGGGAAGATCACGCAGTGAGGTCGAGGCCTATAATATCCCGCTCGCCGAGGCAGGCGAACGACTTATGACCGAGCGTCAGACTATTGTCTCGGCATTGGCCCCGCTTGCCGCGGATTCCTGCAGGAATATCTCCGGAGAGGATCTTCGGATCAGCTACGTCCCGGGGGCGGAGTCTCCCCTTCTCGAATCACTGGAACTGAGCCGCAACGAGGAAATTCGACTTCGCCAGACACGCGTTGGCCCCCAACGGGATGACCTCAGGGTGGAACTCAACGGAATTCCGGCGGGATCCTTTGCCTCCGAGGGGCAGAGGCGCACCGTCGCGTTGGCATTGAAGCTTGCCGTATCAGGCCTTCTGACACGGGAAAACGGGATTCCTCCGGTGCTCTTGCTTGACGATATCTTCGGGGAGCTTGACCGGGGTCGCAGAGATGCCTTGTTACAAGGGATCCCGGAGGGTTCCCAAGCATTCCTCAGCACGACGGATCTCTCGGGAATTGTTCTTCCGGAAAGATCTCTTGTCCACCGGATGGAGCGAGGGAGGCTTAGCCTGCTTACCTAGGAAGGCAAGAACCCCAAAGCGAAAGGACCGACGCGGGACGATCTTGAATGATGAGAGGGATCGATTAAATTGCTTGCACCCATCATGCTCATTGAACGCACCATGATCCCCATGCGAAATTACGTCATGCCATTGGCATTTCTCCTTCTTCCAGGAGTCCTTCAAGCTGCGGGGACGAATCCAGCGACTGAGTCGTCGAACACGCTTCCTTCCCTCGTCATGAAAGGAACCTCGCCGGAGACTCTCTCCAAACTCATCACGGCTGGCGGCATCGTCATGATCCCGCTGATTATCCTTTCGATCGTCACCCTGGCTCTCATCTTTGTCTATCTAGTGACCCTCCGGCGTAGTGCTGTTGCCAGTGCCCGCTACATGACCACTGCCGAAGCCCTGCTTGCAAAAGGTGATCTGATGGGACTTCTGGCCATCTCCAACCGTCACCGGGATATCGTCGCCTCCCTCATGACTCGCACGCTGGAATTTCTGGCCAAGAATCCTGCGGCCACGGATGAACATCTCCGTGAGATTGCCCAAACAGAGGGAAATCGTGAGGCGTCCGTCCTGAACCAACGTGTGGCTTGGCTTGCGGACATCGCCACCATAGCACCGATGCTGGGTCTGCTGGGAACGGTTTTTGGCATGATCCGATCCTTCAGCGTGATGGCCAACGATGTGGCGGCTTCCCGCCCGATGCTTCTTGCCGAGGGAGTTGCCGAAGCGCTTGTTGCCACTGCTGCTGGACTGGTCGTTGGTATCCCGGCCATGGCTGCCTATGCCTGGTTTCGAGGCAGGGTTCAGGAGATGATTTCAGAAATGGAGGGCGCGACCGGGATCCTGCTGGTCAAGTTGCTCATTGGGCGAAAAAAGAATCCGGGCCTTTGAGCCGTCCGGTATCAACCTTGAATTTCCGGGCACGCAACCAACCTGAGCAGAGGGGCTTCCTGATAGCCCCGATGGTTGACATTCTCCTCGTGCTCCTTGGCTTCTTCATGCTGACTTGGAGTTTTGCCCGTCAGGAGAGGGAACTTGATGTGCAGATGCCCTCGGCTGGTGAGGCGAAGGAACAGCGGGCATCAGTCGGGGAGGTGATCATTAATGTGAAGGCAGACGGCGAGCTTGTGATGAACCGCCGCACCATGAGCCCCGACGAGCTACTTGAGGCACTTGCTAAAGTGGCAGCCCTGTATCCCGATCAGGCTGTGGTGCTGCGAGGGGATCAGCGTGTCGATTACGGGCACATCGTGAGCACCCTTGATCTCTGCCGCCGTGCCAATATCTGGAACGTGGCATTTGCCACATCGGCTCCTGAAAAGAATCCAACGCCGTGAGGGTACAAGATCATCAGGGGGTCCCTTTTCTTCTTTTCCTGATCGCTACGGCGACCTCCCTCTCCGCGCAGGCACAGTTCATTTCAGGAAATCCCCAACCCGGCACCGAGCCAGAGGTGAGAAGGGCTCTCCCCGTCGACAAGAACCCGGCCCCGGATAACTCCCCGATTTCGCAGCCTACCGAACCACGCGTGATGAGGGCCCTGCCGGCAGGAACACCGCTCCCCACTTCTCTGGCCCCGACACCGCTTCCTGCAACCGCTTCGATCCCTTACCCCGATCAAACCCCGGACCCGATGGGAAGCATCAGAATCGCTCCCTCACATTCACAAAGCCCTGCAGAGATTGCAGCTGCACAACTTGTCATCGCAGATGAGTGCTTTGGTAAGAGACAATCCGAAGCCTCTGTCCTTGAGTACGAGAAATTCCTCGCCATGGCCTCTCGCGACACACCGGGCAGAGAGCGCGCCATCTACCGTCTTGCTGAGTCGCAGCGTCAGATGGGAAGCATGGTTGCCGCAGAAACCTCTTTTGAGCATCTCCTCAGCGACTACCCCTCCGGGGACTTCAGACCATCCGCATCATTCAGGCTCGGGGAAATGAATGAATCTCGAGGAGATTTCCTACATGCCGCCAATGATTTCAACATCACCGCCAAGGATGCCAAAGATCCCTCCATCCGACTGGCGGCCTCCTACAGGGAAGCCCTCTCCAGGGAGAGAATCGGTGATGCCGGCCAGAAAAATCAGGCACTATCGATTCTCTTATCCCTTGCCCAAGCATCCGAATATAGCCCTTACAAGGCTCAGGCCCTACTTCACCTAGCCTCCAGCGCTGCAGTGAGCGGAAATGAGAGTGATAAAAAACAGGCTCTCGTTTGGTATCAACAGCTTCTCTCTTGCCCCAGGATAAGCGCTTCCAACACTTCGGGGATTTCCAAGGAAACATTCTCCGAAGCGATGGTAAAGTCGGCTCTCCTGGAGTCGGAACGAGGGAATCCAAAGGAGGCAAAAAGACTCTTCGATGCCCTTGCACTCTCCCAGGATGCGGGAGAGTGGCAGAGCATTGCCGCATTGGGATCCCTGAGAATCTCAGCCCAGTCGGGTGATGATGAAGGAGTGATCAGGATCGCCGAAAAAGCTCTTTCTGGTGACCCCGCAAACATCCCTGAGATTCTTCTCCTGAGGGGAAATGCACTCCGAAAAACCGGAAAAAATGCCAAAGCACTCTCCGACTATGAACGGATTATTTCTGAATTTCCTGCAAGCAAAGCGAGCTCGGCAGCCGCTTTCCAACGTCTTCTGACCCTCTACGCCTTGGGAAATCCCTCGCTACCAACCGAGATCGACCAATACCTCCAGACCGCCTCAAATCCGGGTGATCGCGCACGAGCCCAACTACTGAAGGCCGAAGAGACTCTGCGCAAGGGTAATTACAAGGAAGCCGCGGGGCTCTACCACGTTGTTGATACCGACTCCATTCCAGCCTCTTCCAAACCCGATATCCTTTACAAGGAGGCTTGGGCCCTAACCCAAGCCGGGGAAAAGGATGCAGCCGATGCTGCCCTTACACGCTTTCTCACGGCCTATCCGGATGAGGAGCGCTCTTCCGCGGCACTGGCTCAACGGGGCATCCTGAAACAGCAACGGAATGATTTCCCCGGAGCGCTTGCCGATTTCACACTCCTTCAGGAGCACTATCCCAAGGCTGTGGAACGAGAGTTGGCCCTGCAGCAAAAAGGACTCCTCCTGGGCCAGCAGAAGGACAACAAGGGTATGGTTGAGAGCCTCTCTCTTCTTCTTCACGACTACCCCAAGAGTGCGGCCGCTCCTCAGGCGCACTACTGGATAGGATGGGTGGCCATGGAGGACAAGGACTACCCGAAAGCAGTCAGCGAACTCTCCCTTGCCCGCTCGGGGGATCCCAAGCAGTTTGCCGAAAGAGCAGGTCTTCGGATCCTTCTCGCCCTCTATTACGAAAACAAGCCCGATGAGGCAGCCGGAGAGGCAGCGGCCCTAAAGCCCTCCCTGATCCCTCCCGAGGTGGGCCGTTGGCTCGGCTTGAGGGAGATGGAGGCCGGTGATCCCAAGCGGGCGGAGCACTTTCTCTCCCCACTCGTGAAGGACGGGCTTCCCGGTGCCTCGGATGCTGAAATACAGGGAACACTCGCTTCAGCTCTGGTAGCGCAAGGCAAGTACCGAGCCGCACTCCTACCTGCAGAAGCATGCCTGAAACTCGCCCGCGACCCCTCTTCCAGGGCCAGGGCACTTCTGGTTGCTGCCGAGATCCAGCAAGCAATGAATAACCTTCCCCAAGCCGCTTCAATGGGTGAAGAAGCGATGCTTCTGCAACCGGAGGGGCCCATCAATGCGGAAGCCAGAATCCTCAGCGGCGACATACTGATGGCACGCAAGGAGTATGACGCGGCCGCCAAGGCTTTCATGACCGCGGCTCTCCTCCATGATGATGCGGTCCTGACACCAAAGGCCTTGGCCAAAGCCGCCATTGCCTACCAGAAAGCCAGCAATTCCTTTGAGGCGCAGAAGGCACTCGCAGAGTTGCGTAAACGCTTCCCGAATGCTCCATTGCCTACGATACCAACATCATGAGGAAACCCACAACCCGCCAACTGTTGTTACTTCTGATTGTAGCCAGTGTGTCATTATCGGTGCTCCTTCCCCGGGCGTTGGCGCAAGATTCCTCCCTTGCTTCTGAGACTTCGGGAGCAGCATCCTCACTCTCCACTCGGACTTCACCAATTTCACCGAGCACTCCGATCCCGACACCAACAACCGCTGCCGCGAATACTCCGGGATCACCATCCAATACCGCGGCAGTAACTCAACTGACCAAACTCGTCCCTCATGCCATCCCGGAAATTCATGCGACCATCTGCATTCCCGAGGATTGGAGCCTGCTTCAGGGAAACCTGCTAGATGGTGGGGTTCTTCTAGCCACAAAGGAAAAAATCGCCTCTGAGGATGATATCTGGGCCACGGGACTCAGCATGAGCATCGACCGCAACGGGGCCAAGGACTCGGATCAGAAAGCCAGCGTCTATGCCCTGACAATGGCACGGGAGGCCCTTGAGAAGGCAGGCGAGGAGGCCTCTCCGCTGAAGGAGTCTCTCGAGGGTGTGTTCCATGTCATCCGTTTTGATTTTCCAGTGCAGGGGGACCAGTCCCTCCTCGTCACCGAGGAACTGAGAGCCAACGACGGCACCGGCACTGTTGCTGTGATTCTCTGGCAGATGCCCAAAGATGCCCCACACCCGCTCGAGGGACTTAGAGATTCTATCCTCACCAACCTGAAACTCGATCCAACCCAATGATCAATGATAAAAAAGGGAGGGGCAATTTCCCTCTCTTCCTGCTCTTCCTGCTGATCCTTTCCATCGGAATCGGTCTACTCGCCTTCTGGAGAATAATGCATCCCGTCATTCCCCAAGCGACTGTCACAACGCTGAGGAGCCCTTTTTCCGTCACCTCCGCAGAGCGGAATCAGAATCTCTCTTCACCCGCACTGAGCGCCATGGACGATGAGTTCACCGAACTTGTCGAACACGTCATTCCATCCGTGGTGAGTATCACCACAACAACGGCACCTGATCGCGAGGCCTTGGTACGTCAGTTCTTTGGCCTTGGCGGGGGAGGAGGAGTTCCAAAAACCAGTAAGATGGGTTCAGGGATGATTGTTTCATCAGAAGGGCATATCGTCACCAACTGGCATGTGATCAACGGAGCTTCGCAGATTGCCATTCAAATGAGCGATGGCCGCACCCTGCCTGCCCGTGTTGCGGGCGTTGACCAGCGATCCGATATCGCCGTGTTAAAAGTTGATGCCGAGAACCTTATCCCGATTGATCTGGGTGACTCCGAACAGGTCAAGGTGGGGCAAATGGTCTTCGCCGTGGGCAATCCCTTCGGTCTTCAGGAGACCGTGACCCAAGGTATCATCAGCGCGAAGGGACGCAGGACGACAAGCGAGGCAGCCAATGAGTTCTTTCAGACCAGCGCCACGATCAACCCAGGGAACTCTGGCGGACCGCTGATCGACATCCACGGGAAAGTCATCGGAATCAACAACTTCATTCTCAGTAGCAGCGGAGGGTCCGAGGGTATCGGCTTCTCCATTCCTTCCAATGTGGCTCGACGCGTCTATGAGGATGTCGTCCAGCATGGTCGGGTAATCCATCCATGGCTTGGCGTTGTGATGAGACCGCTCACTCCGGGCCTTGCAAAACAGCTTCTTCTTAGCAACACGCAGGGGGCCCTTGTGGCGGCAACGTTAGCCAATTCTCCCGCAGAGAAAGCAGGACTTCAGAGCGGGGACGTGATCCTCTCCATTGATGGGCGAGCAGTAAGAGATGGCAAGGATCTGCGGAACAGGGTGGCTGAGGCTCCGGTGGGGAATCGTGTGACCCTCTCGATTCTGAGGGCCGGGCATCCTATGGAATTGAGCACCGTTATGGACGAGGAACCAACGAACTGATCCCACCCCGCGAACTGTTCTCCCCTCTTCATTCTTATCTGAAAGAAAGCTCCGTCATTTTTTCAGAGACGCTTGCGATCACACCATCGCCTTAACTAGTATCAAGGGGTTGTATGGTTCCTGAACACGCTCCCGGACTCCGGACTCACCGCCCTAACAGGATCTTCATTGCAGCGGCATGGATTCTTGGATTGATAGCGCTGTTCGAGTTGGGCCTTGCCGCAGTAGCCCTTCTCCCTTCGCTGATACCGGCCATTCATTCCAAAGAGGCCCTCCGGATTTCAAGTTCCGCAGCATCAGCATCCCCGGTCGCTGACTCCTCTTCCGCTCCGATCCCAGCACCTCCGGCAAAACCACTTCAGAGCTCCCCCGTGAAGGAGTTAATGGCCACCCATCCTCAGGATGCCCCTTTCGAACCCGCCAACTCGAACGCACCCGTGAACGGCTCCCCCCTAGGGATCGTGAGTGCCAAGCTTTTGAGCGGAGAAGAGGGATCCAAAAAACTCCTCATCGCCATCAAGGCGAGGAGCGGTGAGTCCATCGAAGTCCCACAGGTTAAGGTTCAGGTTTACTTCTATGACCAGGATGGAGATAGCGGAGATATCCTACCAAGCAAGGCTCAGGTCACCTCCTCATGGATGAGTCTCCCTGTTTCATGGCAGAAGAAAGAGGAGCCCGAACTCTTGCAAGTGAGCTATCTTCCAGACCAAACGGATCCCATGCCGAAATTCGCTGGTTACGTTGTCGCCGTCTATTACAAGGGTGACCTGCAGGATTACAGGTCAGAACCCTCCAAGCTCCAGAAACAGTTCCCCCTCAAGTACTTTATCGGACTTGACGAGTAGTCATGCATTTTCCACGACACCCCCACATGGCAGCAAAGGGCAGAAGCCTCCGGCTGATCCACCTCTTGTTGTTCATGCTCCTCTTCCCGCTCACGCTCACTTTGAGGGCTCAGTTGCTCGTTGATTTCTCGCTTCAGCGCACTCTCTATATTGCCTATGAGCCTTTGCTTGCCACCGTGAGGATCACCAACCTCTCGGGAAGCAACCTCCTTTTGGCGGATGTCGAGGGAAAGAAGTGGTTCGGATTCCAGATTGAGACCCTTGATGGTCGCCCCATCCCGCCCATCAATCCGAATTATGAGATTGAGCCGGTACAGATTGGCGCAGGTGAGTCAATCACCCGTACGGTGAATCTAACACCACTCTATCCGCTGGGCGACTACGGCAGTTATCGTGTTAGGGCAACAGTGTACGCCGCGGAACTCGGCGGTTACTTCAGCAGTCCTCCCATGACCGTTGAGATCACCGAGGGAAGACTGCTCTGGCAGCAAACCGTCGGAGTTCCCGGGATAAACCAAGGCCCCGGATCCGGAAGAACCATCAGCCTTCTCGCACAGAGGCTTCCGGATAAGACAGACCTCTACCTGCGCATTCAGGATAAGGATGCTGGCATCGTCTACTGCACCTCACGACTGGGAGATTTCATCTCCTACGGGAAGCCACAGGTGCTCTTGGACTCCACCAACGCCATCCATATCCTTCAGAATTCAGCACCCCGACTCTTCGTTTACTCCAAGGTAAGTCTGGATGGAAAGATCCTCTCCCGTCTCTCTTACAATGCCCCAAAGACCCGACCGAGTCTGGTTCGCTCACCCGATGGAAGTATTGGCGTCTTGGGCGGGATCCCCTTTGATCCTCATGCCGCCCCTCCCCCCAACCAAATGGGCAAACTTTCCGAGCGCCCCGTGCCATTACCAACACCGGAAACCTCGCAATCCCCCGTACCGAAGAGCAAAGTTAAATCATCTTCCAAGGGTAATCCAACACCTCCTCCCACTAAAAGAACGGCTCCCACTGATTGATAACGGGTGAAGACTTGGGAGGCCTCTCCGATGCCCCCTCCAGAGTAGGTTGACCACTTGCGACCGAATCTTATTTTCGGATCTTCTCAATGGTAATCAGTGAGACTGAGGGAGAGGGAAAGTTCATTTCCAAGGTCTGAGTGTGATCGGAGCATGCGATCTCTCTTGAAAGAATGGTTTCCTGAGGTTCTGCCCGTTTGAGAAGATCAATCTGTTTTTCAGTAAGGATCTTTGGGCGTCCCATTCCAACCCACAGGCGGTATGGGTTCCCGTGTTGCTCGTCAATCCTCTGAATCTTTAGCTGAGTCCGATCTGATGGCAGACCATGCATTGTAAGCATACACTTGACCTCTTCGGACTTCATCACAGCCAATTCCTTGTCAGGCTCCGGTTTCGGATTCCTGTCTATCTTGATGGGAGTCTGGTTGTAGACCAGGATGGAGATCTTTCCGTCAACCTTGGTGGGAATCACCCCGAAATGATCCTCCAAGTTCGCAGGGACTTTCGCGGGGAAGAGTCGCGTGCCTAACCCGGCGATCAACTCCATGACGGAGAGCACAGGCTTACGGATCAGTGTGAATCCCGCCTCTCCGGGCTGAGCGCGGAACAGAGCATGGGTGGTGCGTTGGTCCCAGCTTCCCAAGAACATGTGGTCATTGCTAAAGAGTCGGTAGTTAACGCCCTTTTCAGGTCCCATCAACCGCTGGTGGAGATCGAGGTTTTGGGCCACAAAACAAGCATACCAAGGACCACACTCCCACCAGTACGGCTTGGCCCAACCTACAATCGGATCGGCCTCGTCGTTGATGAAAGGTTTCATCTTGAGGGAGGGATAGTTACTCCTCAGGTACCCAATACACTTCATCTCGCGGGCGATCATCCTACGAGGTTGATCCTTCACGTGGACCGAGATGAAATCGATCCTCACTCCCCTCTCACCCGTGAAGAAGTTAAGTCCTCTCTCACAGTGATCCATGAGGCCCGTGAAGAAGCCATTAAGTTCAGGAGCCGCGCTTCCCGGACCTCCAAATTTGAGTGCAGTATCCGCCCCCTTCAGCCCCTCGGAGCAGGCATCGTAATAGTTGAAGAAAACCTCGCGACTGTAGCCCCAGAAATGAGTCAGGTTTGGCTCATTGGTCGTCTCAAAGAGCCATTCCCTTATCTCATTGCGTCCATAGCGCAATTCCAGATGTGTTGCCAAATCCTTCACGAAGCGCTTCCAGTTCCTGATCTGCTCCGGTTTTCTCAAGTCATCGAAGTAGGATTTCCTATGCACAAGCTGCTCTTGGAAATTCTTGTCATAGGCACTTGCGGCAATGTCAGAACCGTCCGCAGGGAATCCCATCAATTCAAAAACCAACTTCAAACCACTTCCGGTCATCACATCAAGAGTCTGGTCAAGTCGTGACCAATCATACTGCGGATGATTCGATCCCATGCCCCTTGCCACGACCAGATTAAGTAGGTAGTGGGGACGAATGTATTTGATAGCCCGGGTCCCGAGGCTACCCACATCCCCGATCACGGCCTTCATCTCGTGAGTCGACACAATATCAGCAGGAGAAAATCCTGTGCTGTTCCAGATTTCAGTCAGTGGTTCTGATTTTTTGGTAAAATCAACTATCACCCGATTGACCTCACTAACTTTGTTTTCAGAAGACCTCGCAAGCGAGATTGCGGACGCTACGATCGTTAAGAAAAAGAAGGAGTATTTCATGGGGGTATGAGTGGACTTCTGATTTTTTTGGATTTAGGTGCGAGCAATCCAGATCGTCAACCATGATAATCGCATAGGATCCATCACTGATGATAGCAGGCCTTGGTACGTAACTATATTGATGATTGGAATTTTCTAGTTCACGGGAAGCAACTTCGAGAGGGTCGGCTCCATGGCTTCCGACCAGATCCGGTATCCGGTCGAATCGGGATGAAGCCTATCCGAGCCCAACCCCTTAAAGCTGACATCAACCTTACCATCCGCGGAGGTTACCACGACCTGCGGCATCAGGGGCACCAGATCAATCCAGTAGACCGATTGGCCATCAGCATACTCCTTGATGAGTGCATCAGCAGTCATCATTTTTTCGTTGAGGGGTAGGCCCTCTTTCCCAGCGCTCACCCTGTTGCTCGGCATGATACTGACCAAGAGAATCTTGATTCCGGGGAAGACACTCTGGGTTTTCGTGATCACGGCTTTAATACCGTTAGCGATCTCCTGAGGGGAGTTCTTCCTGTTATTGGTTCCAATCATAATGACGGCCACCTTTGGCCTGAGGCTTCCGATGCCCATGTGATCGAGACGCCACAAGACATTCTGGATGCTGTCCCCACCTATTCCGAAGTCGAGCGTATGACGGGGTTCATATTTTTGGATCCAGATCGGGAGGGCACCTCGTTTCGCATCAAGCCAGAGTCGGGTGATGGAATCACCGATGAAAATAAGATCGCATGATTTCCCTTTGAAGGCATCGACGCGCTTCTGGCACTCTTCCAGTCGTTGGACGCCCGTCACGCCATTCTTCACTGTTACGTCGGAGTATTTACTGCCATCCGGTTGAGTAGTTGGTATCCCACCCGCCGATTCCGAAGTCTTACCGGAGGGAGAAGAAGCAGAGGCTTGCGAAATCGGGAGGATGGAATTCGAATAAGCTCCCTTGGTGGTGACTACTGATATTGCAGTCGAGAAAAGGAGTGCGCAGAAGAGGGGGGAATTCATAGTGGCAGATCACCTTGAGAGGATTATAATTACTTGGTGGACCGGGAAGGACTCGAACCTTCAACCAATTGATTAAGAGTCAACTGCTCTACCATTGAGCTACCGATCCAATCACCACTTAAAAAAAGTAGGGGAAAAAAGTTGTAACCTTAAGAGATCAAGACTGCAAAATGAAATTTGCGTGGAGGAGATATTTCGGGGAGGTTGGTGCGATCGCGTCCCGATTCATGACCTCTTTGCTTGTAGCTCCACTCCAGATCAGGAGAGTTTCTTTTAAGGGAACTCTCCTTGTCATGGTGCTCCTCCTTGCTCTTCAGGGGTGTATTGCTCCGGGCTATCCCTACAATGGAGGTGTGCCTCAAGGTTCGATTCCACCGGGCAGCGTTGCCGGACAAACTTATGGTCAGCCTATCCTAGCATCACAGGGGGTGCCGAGTGGCGTGATCGCGCCTACCTATTCTTTTCCCTATGTTTACGCGCCCGCACCGGTTCTGATCGCCCCCTCATTCTATTTCGGTTGGGGCAACGGCTACTGGTATGGCAATCGCTTCTGGCCTTATCGTCCGGGTTGCGCCTTCTACGGAGGACGCTATTACGGCGGATACGCCCGTGGGTACTGGCGGGGTCGTGCAGTGTGGGGTGGTGGTAATGCCGCATATCGGGGCTACGGTGCCCGCTATTAAACCGCTAACCACTTGATCGGGATTGTCTGAGGGGTCTTGAAGGGATCGTTCTTGTTGCCCTTTTCTCTCCTTCAACTATCCTCTCCCGGCATTACGGAAAGAGCGCATGGATAAAAAGAAATTGGCCGCCGAGCATCTGATGAACCCGCTCGAGGAGCGTATCGGATACAAGTTTCGCAACTCCCTCCTGCTGGCGGAGGCCCTTACCCATGCCAGTATCTCGTTGGAGCGGAAGGATTACCCCTTTGATAACCAGAGACTTGAGTTCCTTGGGGATGCCATCCTTCAGCTTGTCATCACGGAGGAACTCTTCCGAAAATTTCCCGACTTCAGCGAAGGTCAACTCACGAAGATTCGGACAAGACTTGTCTCGCGCACCGCACTGAAGGAGCATGCCGAGACCCTGAGGCTCGGAGAGCACCTCATGATGGGTCGCGGGGAAGATGCGAGTGGTGGGAGGGAGAGAGCCTCCACGCTGGCAGATGCCTTCGAGGCACTGGTCGGGGGGATCTACATGGATGGAGGACTAACCGCCGCAAAGACTTTCATCCTGAGATCCGCTGCCGATCACTTCAAACAGGTTGACGAGGAACCCGGGGAAATCAATCCCAAGGGAAAACTCCAGGAACTCCTTCAAGCACTCGCCCCCAGTGCTCCCTCATATGAGGTTCTCTCGGAAAGTGGGCCCGAACATCTCAAGCACTTCCGCTGTCGTGTCCTCTGGGAGGGACTCGATCTTGGGGAAGGAGAGGGAAACAGTAAAAAGGAGGCCGAAGTAGCAGCGGCCATGAATGCCCTCCTAGCCGAAGTCTGGCTGACCCGAGCCCCCTGATTGCAGAAAGCCAAGAAATAACAGCACCTGATCCTCCAGAAGTTCAAAAAAATCCCTCCTAGGGAATTCCCTGATTTCCTGATCACATAGACTTTTTCCGCATCATTCCCTGACATGGACTTTATCTCACTCACCACCCCGAATCTCCCACTTGTCGCAATCCTGATCGGACTCCTCCTGAGCGGCACTCATCTCCTCGGTCTGCTTCTACCGGAACAGACTATGGCTTGGGCCCGCAGAATGCCTCGCTCCCGCTTCTGGGGAACGCTCCTCCTGACGGTCGCGGCAGTCTGGTTCCTAATCATTTTAGCCACTACGGATCTTGGGGAATTCTCACCAATGAGAAATAAACTCCTCCTGGGGGCCCTTGTCCTCTCTGTGCTGCTCTGGAAGTTTGTGCCTGATTTCCTGGCTTCCCGCTCGATCGGATTCCTGCTTTTGCTGGGGGCGCATCCGGTCCTAGAGACGACTTTCCTCCAAGCAGGCCTGCTGAAGATGGCGCTCGTCCTGCTTGCCTATGCCTGGGCACTGATCGGACTCTTTCTGGTTGGTATGCCCTACCTCCAGCGCGATGCCATTGAATGGTTCTGCTCCGCGCCATGGCGATGGAAGGCAGCATGCTGGCCCGGACTCCTCTATGGTCTGCTCCTGCTGATCGATGGTGTCAGGATGAGCTTCCTGAGTTGATTCTTTTTACTTCCCAGTATCTTTACGGGGTATCCTTCATCCGACTCCGCATCATATCCTATTCACATCTGAGTGCCTTCACTGGATCAAGTCGTGAGGCGATCCAGGCGGGGATGAGCGCCGCAAGCGAGCAGATCACGAAAGCACTCACACAGATCAAGGCCACATCTGTAGGCACAACCTCGGCAGGGATTTCATTGAACTGATAGACACTCCTCGGAAAGATCTCGACCCCGAGCGTCGAGGCCAACCACTGGCTGACCTCGTTGCGCCAGCGGATCAGACTCATGCCGAGCAGCAGACCGCTTGCCACGCCAATGATGCCGACAACCATCCCCTGAACCAAAAAGACGGAGACGATCTGCCAAGTACGTGCACCGAGTGCTTTTAAGACGCCGATTTCCCGTGTCTTCTGGACGGTGATGGTGATGAGAGTGTTCATGATCCCGAAGGCGGCCACCAGAATGATGAACATCAGCAGGAAGAACATCACGTGGCGCTCCATGGCGATCGCATCGAAGAGTTGCTTGTTCATATCCATCCAGGTCACGCAGGAGAGATCCTCAGTGAGGACCTTCCTGAGATCCTCCCGTAACTCGGCGGCGCGATTGGGGTCTGTCGTCCTGACGGCGAGTCCGTGCACGGATCCCCCTAGTCCGTATAGCTCCTGCCCGATATGTAGGGGGACCAGCAGGAACTCACTATCGTAGAGATAACGGCCGCTCTCGAAAATCCCGGTCACCGTCAACTGTGTGGGCAGGACCAGTTGGCGCAGGGAATCGATGTCCTTCTCCTTGGAAGGTTGAGAAGATTTCCCGGACTTTGATTTCAGACGGTCAAGCTGCTCGAGAACCTGACCGAGATTTCCCGGAGAATAGATTGTGATGACATCCCCGACATGGACTCCAAGTGTTCCTGCAAGCTCCGATCCGAGAACGGCCGAGTCTCCGGAGAGGTCAAGCTTCCCCGAGACGATGAACTTGGAGAGATCGCTCACCTTCTGCTCAAGCTCTGGCTCGATACCACGAATCTTCGGGGCGAGCCTCTGGTGATTGAACTCCACGATGACGGGTCCCTGCACGAAGGGGGCGGAAGCCACGATACCGGGCACAGCGGCGGCTTTCTCAGCCACATCTTTCCATCCATCCATAAGGCCATTGTTACTGACGAGCAGGTGGGCGTCGAAACCGATTACTTTACGCTGAAGCTCGCGCTCAAAGCCGGTCATGACCGACATGACCAGGATGAGCACCGTGATACCGAGGGTGACTCCAATGACGGAAATGAGCGTGATGACTGCAAGGAAAGTACGCTTCGGCTTGAGATATCGTGCCGCGAGGAAGAGCGGAGCCGGAAGTTGCATTCCGTAAGGTGACATGACGGCGCCAAAAGAAAATTTTAAAAATAAAGAAGCGGACTCCTCCTTCACGTCGTCAGATATCCTAGCGCGCTCCTATCAATATCTTCAGCCCTCAATTTTGCGCTCACGAGGATCGATCAGAATCCGACTGGCAAGGAGACAGGAGGCACAGAGGAGCGTAATCCCAAGGAAGTAGATGCTGTGTCTCGTAAAATGGAATGGGCCAGAGACATGATCCAGATTGCCCAGAGCATCTAGAAGCCAGCCCCAGAGAACAGGAACGATACCAAGCCCCAAACCAGTGATTACGGTGGTCAGCGCAAAGTAATGATTCTTCCCATAGTCAGGGACCACGGACATCCCGAGGTGAAGCGAGGCAAGATTGAAAGCGGCCACAGCCATGCCACCCACCACATTGAGGAGGAGAACCAGCGGCCAAGAAGGGGTAATCACATCTGCCGCCATCGCAAACCAGACAGCTAAAACGAGGGTGAAAAGAACAATCGAACCGCGGATAGTAGGAAGGCTCCCGAATCGGTCGATACGGTGACCGAGTACCTGCAGGATCAGCAGGGGTGCGAGGAATGTCCCCGAGGTGAGAGCATAGATCGCGGACGGCGAGAAGTGCGCCTGAATTCTGAGATATTCCACGGGAAAGACGCCCAATCCACCACCCACCGTTCCAAAGAGAAGGCTGAAGAGGACCGAATTCCTCAAGGGCTTCTGAGCAATCATCGATCGGAGCGAGACTGGTTCGGCTGAGGAGATCATCCCCTCGTGATGCTCCCGATCCGGAATACGGCGCATGTAATAAATACTGATCAGGGCACCCAGCAGAGAGAAGCAGAGGACAAGGGAGTATCTCCAAGGCACGACATGACCGCTCATCAGCAACGAGGAGAGGAGCATGGTGAGGAAAGCCCCTCCGTAGGTGAAGGAGTGATCGATCGAGATAAAGCGCCCCCGCATCTCACCACCAACCATGCTGGTCACCCATGGCAGGAAAGCAGCCGAGGAGATACCCCTCAAGAGATAGAAGAAAAAAAGACTGCCGACGAGCAGGGCAAGCCTCCACTCCCTGGAAAGAAAAAAAAGGAGCGGTATCACCGCAGAAGTGGCGATGAAGAGCGTGCGCATCGTCCATCCCATCAGTGTGAAGGAGCGATAACTGTACTTTCCCAAGTAACGTGCCGCCGGCAACTGAAGGATAGTCATTAACGGCAGAAAGGCGGCAATGATTCCGAGGATCAGGGAACTGGCCCCCAGATCCTTCGCCAGCAAAACAATCGGGGCACCCCCGATGATCTGGAAGCAGAGGGAGTTATAAAAATTGAACCAGTGAAAGTTAAAGACTCCCTGTGAATAGGGAACTGGAAGGAGGCCAAAGAAGCCTACATAGCGAGGATTAGATGCCTGAGGAGAATTCTCGGAGGTTTTCACATGAGTTTTTGCGATCATTCGGCATATGTCAGAGATCCGAAAAACAGACATCCGATTGCTATTTTTTGAACCACGCCCCTAACCCCTGCATTTTAGGATCAACAGCTCAAGAGCGACTCTTGAGATGGGGAAAGAGGATGACCTCGCGGATCGACTCAGCCCCAGTCAGAAGCATGACCAAGCGATCAATTCCAATCCCGATGCCACCCGCCGGAGGCATGCCATATTCTAGGGCCTCCAGGAACTCGGTGTCGATCTTCTGCCGTTCCTCGCCGGCCTGGTGCTCAAGACGCTCGCGCTGAAGATCTGGGTCATTCAGCTCCGAATAACCCGGGGAGATCTCCTGCCCATTGATGATTAATTCGTAGACATCGACGGTCGATGGATCGGCGTCATTCAGGCGGGCCAAGGGTACTAAATCCTTGGGCACATGGGTGACAAAGCAGGGATCTATGGTCTTCTCCTCCACAAGCTTTTCAAAAACATGCTGGGTCATCTCGAAGTCTGCGGAGCAATGGGTGATATCGAGTTTGAGTTCGGAACAGCGCTGTCTCTTCCGCTCCGTATCCAGTGCAAACCATCCGGGAACCGCCTCTTCGATGAGGTCATGGTATGAGGCCCTCTTCCAGGGGCGGGAGAGATTGAGCGTGCGGGTAATGTTTCCATCACTATCCCTATGGTGGACTTGGTGATCTTCATTGCCGAGCATGACGGCAAGGTGGCAGATCAACTCCTCGACCATCACGGACATGAGCTTGAAATCGGCATAGGCCCAGTAGGC
The DNA here is from genome assembly GCA_903847935.1 of uncultured Spartobacteria bacterium. Taxonomy (GTDB): domain Bacteria; phylum Verrucomicrobiota; class Verrucomicrobiia; order Chthoniobacterales; family UBA6821; genus UBA6821. Next base: position 39,681 of record CAINEX010000051.1, read on the forward strand.
CTCGAGCATCGTGAACTCGGGATTGTGACGGCGAGAGATCCCCTCGTTACGGAAGCTCCTATTGAGCTCGAACACCTTCGGAAACCCCGCAACCAGCAGCCTCTTGAGATAGAGTTCGGGAGCGATCCTTAGGAAAAAATCCATCCCCAAGGCGTTGTGATGAGTCTTGAAAGGCTCGGCCGCAGCTCCTCCGGGAACTGCCTGCATCATTGGGGTCTCGACCTCGATGAATCCGCGATCGTCAAGAAATCTCCTAATCTCACGCACGATGGCCGAGCGCTGGAGGAAGACCTCGCGCGAGGAGGCATTGGAGATCAGGTCGAGATAGCGCTGTCGGTAGCGGGTCTCGGCGTCCTGAACACCATGATACTTGTCAGGAAGGGGGCGGAGAGACTTCGAGAGGATAACCAAACGGTTGGCGCGGATACTTGATTCGCCCGTGCGGGTCGTAAAGCACTCACCCTCGACACCCGCGAAATCACCGATATCCAACTGGGCGGCCACCGCAAGCGAGTTCGCATCGAGTTCCTTTGTATTCAGATAGACCTGCATCCGTCCCCCGATATCGGAGAGATCGAGAAAGCGACTCTTGCCCATATCGCGGTAAGCGGTGATTCGGCCGGCCAATGAAACGGCTTTTCCCTCGGCAAAGGAGTCCTTGACGTCGGCAACCGTGCCGCTGCTCTCGAATGCGGATCCAAAGGGATCAACACCATGGTCACGCAGGACCTGAAGTTTCTGCCGACGAACGGCAATGAGTTCGCTAATCGGTGAGGATGATTGTGATGACTGTTCCACACACAAAGAGCAAACGGAGAGACCCGTTCGATCAATCAAAAACGGAGAAGAATCTACGAGAGACAGGAAAACATTTTTATCAGCTGAGAATATTTCATGCGACTTCAGGTGGGTTTTTACAACTAAGATCGAACCAACTCCGCGGCTAACCTCACAGCTGAGAGGAAGCTGTCGGGTCGTACACGCCCACTACCGGCCAGTTCGTAGGCTGTGCCGTGATCCGGACTGGTCCGCACAAAGGGAAGACCCAGCGTGACATTTACCCCCTCGTGGAAGGCTATGAGCTTGAGAGGGATTAGCCCTTGGTCGTGGTACATGCAGAGCACTGCATCAAACTCACCTTCCGCCGCACGCCAAAAAATTGTGTCAGGGCTAAAGGGTCCCGCAAAAGAACTCTTTGGATTCGCTGCCGCCAGCAAGGCAAGAGCCGGGGTAATAAGGCGCATCTCTTCGTCTCCTAAATCCCCCTGTTCACCGGCATGGGGGTTGAGTCCGGCAACGGCGATCCGGGGAGATCCAATCCCACGACGCAAGAGATGATCCGAGAGCAATCCCCCCACCCTCGCTATCTCTTCCGTCGTGAGTTGTCCGGCAACATCCCTAAGGGGCACGTGTGCCGTGACAAGAGCAACGGTCAGGGAACCTCCGGTGAGGAGCATGGCGAAATTTTCCACCCCTGCTCGGGCGGCGAAGAATTCGGTCTGTCCGGGGAATGCGAAGCCGGCTTCATGAAGCCCCCTCTTGTTGACAGGTCCGGTCACAATGCCATCGATTTCACCCGAGAGTGCAAGGGTCGCGGACTCTTCAAGCGCTGCGATCGCAGACTCGGAGCCTTTCCGGTCGGGTTGCCCAGGTTGACGGGGAGTGGGGTCACCGATTACCCTAAACTCAATGCCCTCGGGGGGGAGACAAACGGCATGGGCAAGCAACTCTGGACCGACTCCTGCAGGATCACCCGCAACAAGGCCGATGACTCTCCTGCTTCTTGATGTCGGGGAGGACATGAAGGAATGCTCCGGTCAGAGAATTTTGATGTATGCCTGATCCCTGAGGGTTTTCAGCCAACGTTCCTGAGCCTTGATTTTCTCCTGCTGGATCAGGTTCTGCACAATTTCGTCCTGGACCTGGGAGAGCGGTTTGGTGACGGCGGGTTTCGTAGATTCGACCATGAGGATGTAATAGGCGTTGTCCAAGGGGATCACCGGACTGATCTCGCCCGTCTTCAGGGAGAAAGCCACCCTGGCAAGATCCTCATTAAGGGTCTTGCGTTCGATCCACCCCCAATCACCTCCGGCATCCTTGGTGGAATCGTCAGAATACATCTGCGCAAGGCGATCGAACTCAGCACCCCCTGCCAGTTTTTCGTGGATTTCCTGGGCCATCTCCTTCTTGCTCAGTGAGGCATCCGTGGGAGCATCACCCGTTGCGCTCCCTTCGTGGAGGACGATCATCCTGAGCTTGACCTGCGCCGGAGACGTGTAGGCGGCGCTGTTCTTATTGTAGTAGTCTCGGATCTTCAGGGGTGAGACGATGATATTATCGCTGACCTTGGACTGGCGCATCGCCTGAACGACCATCTTGTCCTTCTGCACTTCGCGGAATCGTGCCATCGTGTACCCTTGGGCCTGAAGCGTCCTGACAAAGGCGGCACGGTCTCCTCCGAAATCCGTGCGGATGATCCTCTGCACAGTATCATCGATCATATAGTCAGGAATGGTGAATTCCTTCTTTTTGAACTCCTGAAGAATGAGGGAACGGTCGATGAGATCCTGAATCGCCTGCTGACGCATCTCCTTAACCTTATTTTCCAATTCCGCACCGTGATAGATCTCGGCGGCAGACTTCTCCTGGGCGGCCATCAGTTCCCGCACCTGCGAAAAGGTGACGACGTCACCATTGACCACGGCGGCGATACCGTTGATCACCTCTTCGGCCGCATTCAGGGAGACCGAAGCCGCGACGAAAAGATAACAGATGGTTAGGATTCGGAAGTTGATCATGATGGTGGGAAATGCCGAAAAAGGGATCTGGGGAAAATCCTACAGTTTCAACGCCTCCAGAAAGCGCAAAATCTCGGAAAGCTTGGAAGCGGGCTTGGAGGCCGTCAAGCGTGGAAACCTGTGACCGATCAGGAGAAAGTCACCCCGACGGGTAAGCATGAGTTTCTCAGCCCGTGTCTCGACCTTTGTTATCCCCTTGGATGCGGCCACCCGACGGATATGCTCAGTCCGCAAAAGGTTAAGAACCTCCGGAGGCGGAGGACCGAACCTATCCCTCCATGAGGCGGCTAGAATATCAAGTTCGGGAATACCGGCAGCAACCGCCAGAGAACGGTGTGCATCAATCCTGAGCTTGGACTCAGGCAGGTAGTCGGCAGGAATGTAGGCCCCGCAATGGTAGGATCGGGAAGATTTCCCAACCACAACGAGGGGGGAGGCAAGTAACTCCTCGTGTGAGGTGGCCACGAAATCGAGCCTGAGAAGACACGACTGGAGATCGGAAGAGGCGACGGGAATGCCGCCGCCGTCCTGATTCTTCATCCGTTCAACGGCCTGCTTCAGCATCTTGCAGTAGAGGTCGAATCCCACAGCTGCGATATGTCCGCTCTGCGCTGTTCCCAGAAGATTTCCTGCGCCCCTTATCTCGAGGTCGCGCATGGCAATCCGGAAGCCCGATCCGAGCTGGGAATATTGACGGATGGCCTGAACCCGCCTCCGGGCTTCGCCAACCATCATCATGTCGCGCGGTAACATGAGGTAGGCATAGGCTTTCAGGGCGCCTCTACCAACCCGTCCACGGAGTTGGTAGAGATCGGCCAGGCCAAAACGATCGGCCCGGTCGATGATGATCGTGTTGGCGTTGGGAATATCCAGACCGCTCTCAATGATCGTCGTGGAAACCAGAACATCAGCCCCACCCTCGACAAAGTTCTTCATCACTCCCTCGAGCGCCCCCTCCTCCATCTGGCCGTGACCGATGATGACCCGCGCGCCGAGACAGATTTCAGTAATCCGGTTGGCCACTTTCTCGATCGTTCCAATCCGGTTGTGGAGCATGTAGACCTGCCCGCCCCGCGCCATTTCGCGATTGATGGCGTCGCGGATAATCCGTTCGTCGTAGGCACAGATAACAGTCTCCACGGGTTGTCGGTCGGGCGGCGGCGTTTCAATCACCGACATGTCGCGCGCCCCCATGAGTGAGAGATAAAGTGTCCGGGGAATGGGTGTCGCCGAAAGGGTCAGGACATCGACTAATCGAAACCGATCCTTGAGCGACTCCTTGTGCTTTACTCCGAAGCGCTGTTCTTCATCCACGATAACCATGCCTAGGTTCTTGAAAACAATGTCGGGTGAAAGCAGTCGGTGCGTTCCCACCACAAGATCTACGGATCCGTCTGCCAGTCCCTTCACGACCCCCTTCTGCTCGGAGGCAGTCCTGTAACGGGACAAAAGTTCTATCTTCACGGGATACTCACTCATCCGCTCGCGGAGTGTGCGTGCATGCTGCTGGGCCAGCACGGTTGTGGGAGCCAGGAAAACAACTTGTTTTCCTCCCATCAGGCACTTGAACGCGGCCCTAAGGGCAACTTCCGTTTTTCCAAATCCCACGTCGCCACAGAGAAGACGGTCCATTGGCAGGCGGGACTCCATGTCGCGCTTGATCTCGGCAATGGCCCTGAGTTGGTCGGGGGTTTCGCGGTAGGGAAAGCTTTGCTCCAACTCGCGCTGCCAAGGAGTATCGGGCCCGAAGGCATGCCCCTGCCCCGTCTCACGTTCGGCCTGCAGTTTGAGGAGGCGTCCCGCGTAGAGAAAAACGGATTTTTCTGCTGCCCGGCGTGTCTTGCTCCACTTCTCGTCACCGAGTGTGGAGAGATCAGGGGAGACCTTCCCGACCCCGACATATCGCGAGACCTGCCAGGCCTGATCGATCGGAACAAAGAGTCTCGATTCAGAGGCAAACTCGAGAGCTAGCACCTCACCTTCGCTCCCCTCCGCTGAAGGCAGGGTCTGGAGTCCCAGGAAGCGGCCGATTCCGTGCTCGGCATGCACGATGAGGTCTCCTTCGGCAAACTCGGTGAAATCAATGGCGGAGCGGGAGGCCTTCAGCCGTTCACGCCGGAGGTGAAGCCTGCGCAGACGCTGACTGGCGGATCGTCCGAACAACTCGGCATCGGAAAGGATGACTAGCTTGGCCCTGGAAAAACAGAAACCGCGCGAAATAGTGCCCAAACGGGTTTCGGGTTCCTTAGAATCATCGGAATCACGTGAGGAAGCCCGGGCGAGTTCTCTGAAGCGTTCCCCTTCGCCCTCCGTCGAACTGAAGAGCACAAGATGCCATCCCTCGCCCTTCCATTCCTCCAACTGCCGAAAAAACTCCCCGCGCCTCGCCTCGTCCACGATAAAATCACCCGCGCCGAAAGCGGCGAAGGGTATCGGGTCAAAGGAGAGCAATGCATCCCCCGCGGTGGAGGGATTTTCGAAGCGTGGAGCCGAGGAAATCCTCACCCTGCGGATACCCGAGGGATAGGCGATGTCGCGGGACTCGCTCTCCTTATCCGGTGACTCCCAACCGATTTCGACCACCAAATCGCCCGTTTGAACGTAGTCGAGGAGTATCACGCTCGGCTTTTCCGTATCACCCGTCTGAATCTCGCACACATCAATCTCTCCGACGGAGGTCTGCGTATCGATATCGAATTCCCTGACCGAAACAATTCGCTCCTCGTCAAACTCAAGACGGCACGGCATCGCCTGCTGCCAGGAAAAGAGATCAAGAATGCCCCCGCGAAGCGCGAACTCTCCTCTCCGTATGACCTGCGAGGCACGCTCGTACCCGGCATCGGTTAACTGCATCACCAAGGCTCCGGGTGATCCCTTCCAGCCCTTGGGAAGGTTGAGCATTCCCCCGGTGAGGTCGCCACGGGAGGGAACCTTGTCATCCCAGTGCGCGTTCGTAATGATCGGGGCTAAAAGTTCGTCGTGAGAAACTCTCCCAAGAACAGATAGCCTCTCGGAGGCAGTCTCCGGGTCAGGTAGGCCTAGGCCTGCTGCGGGAAGCTCCAGATCGGGAAAGAGAATGGCCTGATTGATCCAGGAGCCCAACTCCGAGGCAAACTCCTCCTGGCTTCTGACGTCCCGGCAGACAAACCAGACCCTTTTACTTCCACCCAGCTTGCGGGCCACGACGGCTCCCAGAAACGGCCATGCCTGCTCGGAAACATCAGTCAGCAGAAGAGGGGGGGGCTTTGTCGTATCATCGGAGAGGAGAACTTCCAGGCTTGACTCCGCCGCAGCGAAATCCAACAGATCATCATGTTCGCCTGAGTAACTCATACCGTCACTTCATGATCTGGCCCGACTTTGATGCAAAACGTAGATACTCCCGGGCAAGACTTAACGGAAGATTGAAATCAGGGAGTTTTTTCCCATCCAGAAGAGCCACCGGCATGACGCCTAATCTTGAATTGGTGATGGCAAGGGCCAGTGCCCCCCTCAAATCAAGAATCTTCAACTCACGCTCCTCAACGGGAGTTTGACCGCACACCCATGCCAGGAGAACTCCTCGACGCGCGCCCGAACTTGCACACGGAGTACAGAGCACAGGAGTACCTTTTTTCTTAGAGGATTTCAGCCAAACCAAGAGATTCCCCATCGCACAGGAAAGAACCCTCCTTTTTGGATCAACGACGACCGCCTCGTCTGCTCCTAGCGACTTGGCTTCTTGCAGAGCATGGAGATGGTCCGCGTAATTACCCCATTTCTCCCCCCACGTCGTCCTGTTAACTGGCAGTTCCAGGGAATGAAGGGCATACCCCCTCCGAAGATCCCCCGGGGTGGGGAAACGGAGTGGATCCCAAGTCACGTAGCAGGGGGATTGTCTGACACTCTCTCCGGGAAGCCCCGGACCCGCCGTGAGATAAATCCTAAGCATCCCATCCGCTAGGTTTAGCTTGTCAGAAAACAGACGAAGAGCAGCGGCAAGGTCCCGTGAAAAACTCAACTGCTGCCTCTTGGCCGCTTCATCAAGCAGCTTCAGATGTTCTTCAACCAGCAGGGCTCTCCCCTCGCGGATCGCAATACTCTCAAAAACATGCTGCCCGTAGCGGAATCCACGGTCAACCAACGGAATAGTCCCGTCGAAGAGGGAAAGCTTTCCTCCCATCCATCGCCATGCCCTGAACTTGCTCCGACTCATGGCCGGGGATTCATTTTTCGGAAATGATGCTCGAGAGTCTCTCAAGTCGCTTACGCAGCGTAGCGCGGGTGATGCCGAGCAACTTGGAGGCTTTCACCTGATTGCGCTTGGTTAACTCCATGGCTCGCCTTGTGAAATCCTCTTCGACCCAGGAAAGAAGTTCCCGGTCATCTCCCTCGCGGACAAGAGCCTTAAAAAGGGCGGAGGCCGCCTCTTCCACGGTCAGGTCGGAATAGTTTCTGATAGCCAACTCCGAAGCTTCCTTCACGTTGCTCACTTGGCCCAAGGGCAGGTCTTTCGGAAGGAGAACATCGCTCGTTGCCAAGACACAGGCACGCTGGAGCGTGTTCTGAAGCTCGCGTACATTACCGGGCCAGGGATAGGCCTCCATGATCTTGATCGTCTCGGCGGAGAGTTGCAGGAGGGGACGGTGCTGTGAATTGGCGATTCGGGAGAGGAAATACTCGGCCAGCAGGCGGATATCCTCGACCCTGGCACGGAGAGGCGGAAGGTGGATTCCGACAACATTGAGCCGGTAGAAAAGATCCTCACGGAACTCTTTGGCCACGATTGCCTGCTCAAGATTGCGGTTCGTGGCCGCAACAATGCGTACGTTCGCCTTGATCGTGGCATTGCCACCCACTCGCGAGAACTCTCCCTCCTGAAGGACCCTGAGAAGCTTGCTTTGGACGGTGAGGGGCATCTCGCCGATCTCATCAAGGAATAAGGTCCCGCCATTGCACTGCTCGAACCTTCCGATGCGTTGTGTTGCCGCCCCGGTGAAGGATCCCTTCTCATGCCCGAAGAGCTCACTCTCCAGGAGATTTTCGGGGATTGCCGCACAGTTGATGGCCAGAAGACTCTTCTTGCTCCGCTCGCTGTAGTTATGGATGGCACGGGCGACTAACTCCTTTCCGGAACCGCTCTCTCCGGTTATCAGCACGGGGGCATCGCTCATGGCGACCCGTCCCACCATTTTGAAGACCGATTGCATGGCCTCGGACTGGCCAACAATATCGTCCCGGTACTGCTCGACGGTGAGAGCTGGCTTTGTAGGGGATGCGGTGCGCAACTCGGCGGCGGCCCTGAGCGCACTATCGACCACTACTTTCATCGTGAAAGGGAGCGACTCCTTTCTCAGAAAGTCAAAGGCCCCTAGCTTCATCGACTCGATGACGGCCTGCGTCGTGCCGAATGCACTCATGATGATGACCATGGCGTTGGAGGACTCGGCCCTAATCTTGGCTAGAAGATCAAGTCCACCGGCGGGTCGCAGGTGCATCTCGGTGATGACGAGGTCCGGTTTCTCAAGGCAGAAGATCTTGAAAGCATTGCTCGCATTTGTCTCTGTAATGACCTTGACTCCCGAGGCTTTCAGTTGGAGTCGTGCCCAGTCGAGGAAATCGGTCTCGCTGTCAACGATAAGGACTGTTTGGTTGCTGACGGATGGTATGCTCATGAAAGAGTGATGGATGGTGCGGGATTCTCCCGGGCCTCACCGAAACGACGTTCCCGGGAAGCATAATCGGCAATCGCGGCGTGAAGATCCTCAGGGCCAAAATCAGGCCACAGCTTCCGGGTGACATGGATCTCGGTATAGCTGAGCTGCCAGAGCAGGAAGTTTGAGATTCTCATCTCGCCAGAAGTCCTGATGAGAAGATCAGGATCAGGCAGACCCCGGGTGTAGAGATGATCCGAAATGGTGTCTGCATCGATCGCTTCGGGCTCGATTGATCCGCCGCGCACTTCTGCCGCAATCGACCTGAACGCATCAACGATCTCCTCTCGCCCCCCGTAATTGAGTGCAAGGGTCAGTGTCAACCGGGTGTTGTGAGCCGTCTCAGCAATGGCGCGCTCAAGGCGCTTGCGTGCAGGTCCTGGAAGATCATGTGTTCGTCCAATGGTCGACAAACGCACCCCGTTCTCGTTCATCATGGCCACTTTCTCGGAAAGAAAACGCTCCAGAAGAAGCATGAGTCCGGCAACCTCGTGTGCGGGACGCTTCCAGTTCTCTGTGGAGAATGCGTAGAGGGTAAGGTATTGGACGCCAGCGTCAAGGCAGGCATTGGCAACTCTCTCAACGGCAAGCGATCCCTGCTCGTGCCCTTTGAGACGTAACCAACCCCGCTCTCGGGCCCACCTCCCATTGCCATCCATGATGATGGCAATGTGCTTGGGAATATTTTGTATCGCCGGCTTATTGGAATCTGAACTCACTGGGAAATCCATGAAAACAGGGCCAATTCAGGGGTTTGAATCACCCTGTCTCTTAAAGATGAATCGTCTGCTCCCGTCCGGGACCAACACTGACAATTGAGAGCTTCGCACCACTTAGCTTTGCAATCGTCTCGGCATAGCGGCGTGCCTTACCGGGAAGATCCTTGTACTTGCGGATTTTATCCGTTGGCGTGAGCCAACCGGGCATGGAGGTGTAGACCGGTTTGCAACGGGCCAACTCACCCGCATCCGAGGGAGGCGTATCGAGAACCTTACCCTTCCCGTCTATTCTGTAACCGGTGCAGATTAGAATCTCTTCGAGGCCATCCAAGCCGTCCAGATTGGTGATGGCAAGTTCGTCCACTCCGTTGACTAGACTGGCATAGCGTGTGGCCACGGCATCGAACCAACCGCATCGGCGCGCCCGCCCCGTTGTGGCACCGAACTCACGACCCATCCCGTGAAGCATGTCACCGAGGACCTCCTCCTCGGTGGGAAGAGGTCCTTCGCCAACTCGTGTTGTGTACGCTTTCACGACACCGATAACCATATCGATCCTGTTTGGAGCGATGCCCGACCCCGTGCAAGCCCCTCCGGAGGTCGTGTTTGAACTGGTGACAAAGGGATAGGTTCCATGATCAATATCAAGGAAGGTGCCTTGCGCACCCTCGAAGAGAATCTCTTTTTTTGCCTCCATCGCCTTGTGGAGGTAGCTGACGGTATTGATGACAAATGGCTTCAAAACCTTTGCAGCCTTGACGTAGTCGGCAAGCACCTTGGTGCCGTTGATCGACTTGCCACCGAGTCCTTTGAGGAGGGCGTTGTTTTCCTTGATGCGGCGATCAAGTTTCTCCTTGAAGACATCAGGTCTGATCAAGTCAGCCATACGAAGTCCTGTGCGGGCGACTTTGTCACCATAAGCGGGTCCTATCCCGCGCTTCGTGGTGCCGATCTTGTTCTTTCCCTTGAGGGCCTCGCGAATCTCGTCAAGGGACCTGTGATAAGGCATCACCAAATGGGCATTCTCACTAATAAGAAGGTTCTTATCGACTTTGACACCGCGTTTTTTCAACCCTTGGATCTCCTCCACGAGAGCCACCGGATCAATGACAACTCCATTGCCGATCACGCAGACTTTTCCCTTTCGAAGAATTCCCGAGGGAATCAGATGAAGGACATATTTTTTATCACCGTCCACGATGGTGTGGCCGGCATTATTTCCCCCTTGGCTACGAACGACAATATCGACGTCTCCAGTCAGGACATCGATGATTTTGCCTTTGCCTTCGTCACCCCATTGTGAACCTACAAGAATAGTGTTGGACATGATTTTTAACGCAAAAAGGGCCGGACCTAGTCCGGCCAAGTGGGTAAAAATCGCCACTCAGGAAACAAAGGGCAAGAAAATAACAGCTTTGTTTCTGAGGAGAGGGGACTTTGGAGGGGGGTCTCAACGTCACACAGAGTGCCGAGCACTTTCGAGGGATCAACCGAAGAGTGGAAGTTCAGTCGTCGGATCGGGAGCCCCGTTTATTTTACGACGTGTCCCGGCAAGTTTCGGGCGCCCCTCTGCATTGAGCTCAGCTTTTTCCAGATTGGTCAGAATCTCTCGCGCCCTTTCCACAACGGCGGCAGGAAGCCCTGCAAGTCGCGCCACTTGGATGCCATAGCTACGATCAGCCGCCCCATCAATGATCTTGCGGAGAAAGACGATGCGGTCATTCTGCTCGCGCACAGCGACATTCAGATTCCTCACTCCGGCGCGTGTCCTAGAAAGATCTGGAAGCTCATGGTAGTGGGTTGCAAAAAAAGTTCTCGATCCGGTGATATCGTGAAGGTGCTCGGCGACGCTCCAGGCGATGGAAAGACCGTCGAAGGTGGCCGTTCCACGCCCAATCTCATCGAGAAGGACCAGGCTCCGGGAGGTGGCATTATGGAGGATGTTCGCCGTCTCGTTCATCTCGACCATAAAAGTGGAGTGCCCTCTGGAGAGATCGTCACTGGCACCGACCCTCGTGAAGATACGGTCGGTCACGCCGATTCGAGCCGAGGTTGAGGGGATCCAGCTTCCGATCTGAGCCATGACCGTCAGGAGACCAACCTGACGGAGGTAGGTTGATTTTCCAGCCATGTTCGGCCCGGTGATAATGCCCATACGATGAGCCGAGGCATCAAGGTCGGTGTCGTTGGGGACAAACGCCTCTCCTCCCGGTCGTTGATCGAGTACCGGATGACGTCCAGCCTCGATGAGAAGAACCGTGGAATCATCAACTACTGGCTTGGAGTAAGCGTAGAGGCGAGCCGTCTCAGCCAGCGAAGCGAGCGCATCAAGTGCTCCAGCAGATGCCGCAATCTCCTGCAAGGGGATGACCTGCTTCAACACAGCGAGTCTTAACCGGTGAAAGATCTCGATCTCAAGCGCCTTGGCCCTCTCCTCGGCCCCCAGGATTTTCCCTTCCATCTCCTTAAGTTCGGGAGTAACAAAACGCTCGCCTCCGGCCGTCGTCTGCTTGCGGGTGTAATCATCGGGAACGTTCCCGAGGTTAGCAGTAGTGATCTCGATGAAATATCCAAAAACAGCATTGAAACGAACTTTCAGCGACTTGATCCCTGTACGCCGGATCTCCTGCTCCTGAAGCGCGGCGATCCACTCCTTCCCTTCGGTTGAAGCCCTTCTGAGTTCGTCCAACGCCTCGTCGAATCCCGGGCGGATCATCCCACCCTCGCGGATCGTCGGGGGAGGTTCCGGAACCATGGCGGCTTCAAGATGACTGGTCAGTTCCGGAAGCGGATGAAGCGCTGCAGCAAGCTCCTGGAGAAGTCCCTTGTCGCTAAAGGAGAGGCTTTCCCGAATGAGGGGAACCGCCGCAAGCGATGCAGCCAGTACGGCGAGATCCCTCGCAGTTCCAGAGCTTTGACTTAATCTGGAAACGGCCCGTTCAATATCCCTGACCCCGCGCAGCAGTTCCCTCACATCACAAAGCTTCATGGGAGATGCCACATACACGCCGATGGCATCCTGACGAGCTGCAATTGCATTCGGTGCTATTAGCGGTCGCAGGATCCAATCGCGAAGCGTGCGGGCTCCCATCGGGGTAACCGTCCGGTCGAGTGCTCCAAGCAGCGTCATGCCCCGACCTCCGCGGGACTGCACAAGTTCCAGGTGGGTCTGCGTCGGAGCATCCAGAAGAAGGTGCTCCGTCTGTCGGTAGGCATGCAGGGAACAGAGATGGCTGGCATCTCTACGGAGGATACGTGTGAGGTAGTGAAGGAGGGCTCCTGCGGCCGAGACTCCGCTCGGAAGATCAGCCACACCAAAGCCATCCAGTGAATGAACCTTGAAATGCGACGTAAGGAGTTCCGTGGCGGCCATCGGATCAAAGAGATAGCTCTCGACCTCCTCGATTGATGGAAAGCCAGGCGGAAGCCTTTCGCGAAGATCCCCCAACAGATTTTTGCCGCTGTCTGGAACAAGGATCTCGGCAGGAGCCACGCGTACCACCTCATCAATCAACGCATCTAGGTTGGCCAACTCGGTGATCCTGAACTCTCCGGTGCTCAGGTCGGCACAGGCGAAGCCGAAAACTCCTCCCTCCTTTGTAGGGGGAAGCAGGGCAACAGTGAAATTATGATTTTTTTCCTCCAACCCAGCATCCTCAAGGGTTCCCGGACTAAGGATTCGTGAAATTTCACGACGGACGAGTTTCCCTGCCTGCACCTCGCCGACCTGCTCGCAGAGGGCCACCCGCCTCCCTGCAGCCAAAAGCTTCTCCATATAGCCACGCGCGGCATGATAGGGGACACCGCACATCGGCACCTCCCCCCTCTTCGTGAGGGCCACATTCAGGATCGACGAGGCCTCCCTAGCATCTTCAAAGAACATCTCGTAGAAATCCCCAAGCCGGAAGAGCAGCAAGGTGCCGGGGGGACGTTCGCGCCTCATGGCGTGATACTGCTTCATCATCGGCGTTGCCTCGGAAGCCATAAATCAGGATTTCAGAATCAAGAATGTTATCAGATAGTCCTGAAAAAATCCAGGTTCTACGATTTCAGAAAGGCTGTGAGAGGACTTGTCGGCACGGCGAGATCCTCCCTCATGGGAAGCCCCGCAGCGAAGGCCTCCGAGGCTCCCTCAACGGCAAGGCGGAATGCCCTAGCCATCCGGACGGGATCCCCTGCCACAGCGATGGCCGTATTCACAAGAACCGCATCGGCCCCAAGTTCCAAGGCCTCCGCGGCATGACTCGGAGCTCCGATGCCGGCATCCACTACGACAGGAACGGTGGCCTGCTCGATGATGATCGAGATCTGATGACGTGTCTCGATTCCACGATTGCTCCCGATCGGAGAACCGAGAGGCATGACTGTTGCCGCACCGGCCTCCTGAAGGCGCTTCGCTAGCACCGGGTCTGCATTGATGTAAGGCAGGACTGTAAAACCCTCGGCAACCAGCATTTCAGTAGCCTTCAGCGTCTCGATCGGGTCGGGCAGGAGATATCGAGGATCCGGATGGATCTCGAGCTTCACCCATTTTGGGAGACCTGCTGCGGCCGCCAGTCTGGCCAGACGCACGGCTTCCTCTGCCGTATTGGCCCCGCTGGTATTGGGAAGCAGGAGATAACGCTCCGCATTGATGAACTCAAGAATGTTGGCAAAGGGGTCCGACTTACCACCTTTCCGTTCTAGATCGGCCCGTCTCAGGGCAACGGTCACAATTTCTGTTCCGCTCTCCTCCAGGGCATCACTCATCAAGGAGCCTGAGGAGAATTTTCCGGTTCCCAAAAGAAGCCTGGAGGAAAACTCCCGGCCGGCAATGATCAAAGGAGATGCAACGGACATGCTACGAGGCTATCTCTTCAGGGGCAATCCCTGCAAGAAACGGCGTGATCGAATATTTTTGATCAGGCGATGGAGGAACCCAACGCCACCAAGGCTTCGTCACGCGAGAGGCAAACCGGGTAAGCCGTCTGAAACTGTGCAATATCAAAGATACGCCGGACTGCGGGCTGCAGGGAACAGACGGCAAGACCTCCACCAACACGCTGGAGTTGGCGACCCAGTAGAAAGAACTCTCGGAATCCCGCACTGCTCACGTATTCCAAGGCAGCCAGGTCAAACACAACACCTTTGCTTCCACCGGACTCGATTTCCTTGCCGACTGATTCGCGGATCATGTTGTGTTCGGCAGCATCTAGGCGTCCCTGAAGGGTCACAACCAGAATAGGGCCTGCTTTTTCAAATTGAATGTCCATGACACTAATCAAGATGCTCGGCGATGTGGAGTCAACTTCCGTGAATAACACCTGCTGATTTCAGCGAAAGAATGTGTTCACAACAACTTGGCATCGCCAGCTCATTCACTTATCGCTGGGGTGTTACAATGACACTTCCCTTTCGCCTTGATCGATTTCTGTCGCCGCGCTCCATAGGTCAGCGCTTTGCGCTCACGATCGGAGCAGGGGCGGGTGCAATCCTGATTGTACTTGCTGTCGCGAACTATATCAGCGGACGCGAACTTCTGTTGGACCAGACATCAAGCGAGGCTCGGAAGGAGGTCCGTGATGAGATGGGTAACTGGGACGATCTTGTGGACCGGATCGCCATGTACCCGATCATCATCGGTGCCACGGAAGTGGCCTCGTCCGACCCATTAAATAAAACCGCCGTGTCCTCGCAGTGGTTGGCATCACTTTTAGAACAATCCCCCATCTCCTCTGTCTACGGACTCTACATGGCCCGGGAGGCTATGGATTGGAGGGATCCGGCGTCTGATATCTGGGTCGACCGCAAAAGTTGGCCACATGCAGCTCGACTGAAATACGACTTCCATGACCCTTCTCAGGACTGGTACCGCGGAGCCCTTGAGACAAATGGAACCCATGTCACCCTCCCCTATTTTGACGAGGGGGGATCGGATATCGAGATGATCAGTATCACCAGGGCGGTTTATGATCATCAAGGCAGGTTCCTTGGTGTGGCGGGCGCCGATGTCGCACTGACTGAGATGAGAAAGATCGTCAGGGAAATGCATATCCGAAACTTTTTAAAGAATTCCAGGATCACTAAGGGCCCCAATCCTCAACCTCAAACCGATCTTACCCCGGATAGTATGAAAGAGGCCGCCTACCTGATCTCCAAGACGGGAGTTGTCATCATAGGCCCCGCTACGACGGCGGTAAAACGGGTTCCTTGCCTCGGAGAAAAGGACTTCAACAAGCTTCTCGGGGATCTGCCTAGCCACGGACTTGATATTGATCCTGCCGACCTAAAGACACTCCTCACCCAAGATAGAGGATGGCTTAGGATCACTGGAAACAGGGACAATGTGATCTATTGGGCAACAAGCCGTATCACTGGATGGAAACTTATCTTGGAAGTCCCCTTTGATCTGATTATCTCGCCGGCACACGTGCTCGCGGAACAGTCGGCCATCATTGGAGTGAGCGGACTGCTGCTCCTGCTCGTAATGGTTTCAATCGTGGCCCGCAGAGTTTCAGAGCCGATCAAAGCGCTGCAAATCGTGGCTTCAGATTTAGCACAGGGATCCGTTGGAAAAGGAAGTGACATGCTCAAAAGGATACAACGTCGCCCGGATGAGTTAGGGCGGCTTGCACGGAGTTTTTTTGCCATGGCGAAGGAGATTCGGAAGAGGGAAAAACGACTCTCCGAGTGGAATGCAAACCTGGAGAAGACGATCAAGCAGCGCACATCAGAGCTTGCTGCTGCCATGGATAGGGTGGAGAAAACGAACCGCGCCATGAGGGCCGAAGTCTCCGAGGCGGCCGCCTACTCGAGAGCCGTCCTCCCAAAGAAAATGAAGGGAGCCGTGGAGACCGATTGGGTTTTTGAGACCTCCTCCCAGTTGGGGGGGGATTCCTTCGGATATCATTGGATCGACGAGAATCACCTCGCTCTCTATCTCCTCGACGTCTGCGGCCATGGTGTTGGAGCCGCGTTACTCTCGGTGAGCCTTGTTAATGTCCTCCGTACGGCTTCACTCCCAGGCACCGATTTCCACGATCCGGCGGCGGTGCTGACCCGACTCAACACTTCCTTTCCGATGGAGAACCACAATGACATGTATTTCACGGCTTGGTACGGGGTCTATTCACTCACCACAAATCAACTGCGGTATGCCTGCGGAGGCCATCCTCCAGCCGTTATGATTGGAGGCGAGGGTACTGTCTCCTTACTTCCCGCCAAGGGACCGGTTCTAGGAGCGTTCCCAAAAGCAGAGTTTGAGAATGCCGTGTTTCAGATGACTCCGCCTTCCTCATTCACTTCCCCATCAAGGCTCTACCTTTTCAGCGACGGGGCTTACGAGATTGATCGTCAGGGCGGGAAGATGATGAGTTATGAAGAGTTTGTGCAGATCCTCTCGAAAACTGGGGGAGAGGAGAGAATTCCCTCTATTATTGAAAGACTCCGAAAAGAGAACGGAAGCGATCTCTTTGTGGATGATCTTTCATTAGTTGAATTCAGCTTCTCCAACACGGAAAGAAGTAAAAACTCCGACGACCCTGAAAAGCCCTCCCACTCCCAACCTCAGTCTCAACAGTCCTCAAGTCGCTCCATAACTATCGTTAATTCCCTGCCCGAACTGCAACGCCTCCTTTCCTTCACCTCGGAATTTGGATCCCTCGCAGGGATATGCCGGGAAGATATGATGGATCTTGATGTCATTATCGAGGAGGTTGTCACCAATATCCTTAAGTATGGGAAACTCGCCCCGGATGTGGAGGCTTGTACCGTCGAACTAACGCGGAAGGAAAACCTTTTGGAGATTTCGGTATCAGATCATGGGATTCCCTTCGACCCTCTGCTTATGCCCGAGGTCGATACAACACAAGGAATCGAGGAGCGTCCAATCGGGGGGCTGGGCATTCACTTTGTGAGGAACCTCACTACCTCGCAACACTATGAGTACAAGGATGGAAAGAACTGGTTGATTCTGACCAAGGAACTAACGATCCCAAGTGATTTCGAAGTTTGATGTGAAGATGAATAGTGGCGCTTGATTCCCACCCTGGCTTTCAAGCCGCCTCATTTCTCACTGCTCCGCTTTTCTTAGCGCTTCGGCATCATGTTGCGATAAGTCTGCACGACGAAAAATCGGATCATCAGGGAGCATCATCTGAAATGTCCGGTGACAATCCCAGAGAGCATGTCCCGTCGTGATCCTAAGTCCCAGCACATGGCCTCCCATGCCCTTATCATCACTAAGGAAATGGAAGTGGTAGCCAGGCACATTGATCCCCTTGATGTAGGGTGGGCAGCGAAAACCGATGAGTGTGCCGGCCACATTATTGCATTCAAAGACAGCCTCGCTTTTTGCCACTTCGGCTAACGGGCTAAAAGGAGGGTGCTGGCGTGAGATGCTTCGAACCTTCAAGACCGGAAACATCCCGTGAATCCTGATCGCCCAGAAGAAATTACGAGAACCTAGATGTCGGTCGAGCCAGCCCTGGAGTTGGCGTAGGGAGGTGATCTTGGGTAACGATGCAGCTTGCTCCCCTGTGAAGAAAGAGACCGTGGCAAAGGAAGTCTTTTCGCTGTCAGTTATGAGGTGAACCTTTCCATCGCTAGTGATCTGATAGAAGTCGCCGTCAAGGGCCAACATTTCACCATCAAGATGATTCACTGTACCAAGCCCGAAGTCACCATAACGACGGACTTCCGCAAAGGTTGCTGGACCATCGTAGATCCCCTGCATGAGAGCATCAATCGTGGAGAACTGGGAGAGGGTTTTGGCAGAGTGCATTAGAGGAGACAGGAAGTTCCGATACTCCGCTAAGTGTTCAAGTGAAACTGTATTATTTATACTCCGAGGGATACAGAACAACGAGGAGCTCGAAAATCCGTGCTTTCGATTATTCTACCGTGACACTTTTGGCTAGATTCCGCGGCTTATCCACATCGCATCCCAACTCCACGGCAATGTAATAGGCAAAGAACTGGAGAACGATGGAAGCAAGGATGGGAGTCAGGATTTCGGAAGCCTCAGGGATGAGGATGACATCGTCACAGATAAGGGAGAGTTCATTTCCCTTTCCCTCCGTACCAATCGCGATGACTGGACCTCCACGGGCCTTCACCTCCTCGATATTGCTCAGGTTTTTTGCAAAGACAGCATCATTAGGGGCAATGACGACGGAGGGGGTCTCCGGATTCACCAGCGCGATAACACCATGCTTAAGTTCTGCACTGGGATAGCCCATAGCGGCAATGTAGCTGATCTCCTTGAGCTTAAGCGCACCCTCGAGAGCCACGGGGTAGTTATACTGCCTCCCCATGAAGAGCATCACCTTGGACTGGGCATAACGGCGGGCGATAGCAGCGATTTCGACTTCCAGCTTGAGGACACGATCAATCTTGGCAGGGAGTTCTTCCAGTTCCGAGATGATCCGGCTTCCCGCAGAACTGGAAAGATTCCGAATACGTCCCAAGAGGAGGGCTATCAGGGTGAGGACCGTGACCTGCGAGGTGAAGGACTTTGTGGCAGCCACACCGATCTCTGGTCCGGCATGCATGTAGACACCGCCGTCACTCTCCCGGGCGATGGTGCTCGCGACATTGTTACAGATGCCCAGGGTACGGTGCCCCTTGCGCTGGCTCTCACGGAGTGCGGCCAAGGTATCTGCGGTCTCCCCGCTCTGACTGAGCACGAAGACCAAGGTATCCTTGGTCATGGGAAGGTTGCGGTAGCGGAACTCGCTGGCGTATTCGCATTCCGTCGGAATCTGGGCGAGCGACTCGATCAGGTACTCGCCGACCATCGCGGCGTGGAAAGCGGTGCCGCATCCGCTCAAAACGATCCGCTCAATGGAGCGGAGGTCACCATTGCTCATGTTGAGTCCCCCAAGCTTGGCGGTTGCCTCCTCGTGGGAGAGACGCCCGCGCAAGGCGTCGGTAACGCTGCGTACCTGCTCATGGATCTCCTTAAGCATGTAGTGGGGGTACTCTCCCTTGTCGACATCCTCGTGACTCATGTCGACGGTGGTGACATTGTATCCGGCGCCGGCTCCATCAATCGTGGAGAGGACGAATCCTTCGCCCGTAATGGCTGCAATCTCGTAATCGTTGAGGTAGACGACGTCGCGTGTGTGGCCGACAATCGCGCTCACATCGCTGGCCAGGAAATGCTCCCCCTTGCCTATACCGAGCACCAAGGGACTACCGCGTCGGGCCCCGATGATAAGTCCCGGAAGCTCCGCATGAACAACCGCGATGCCGTAGGTTCCCTTGACATGGGTCAACGCCTCTCGCACTGCGGAGACCAAGGCACCTTGGTTACGTTCGGTGGAGCGGTCGAAAGCACGACCCACCAACTGCGCAAGCGCCTCTGTATCGGTCTGTGAGACAAAAAGGTGCCCCTCCTCCTCGAGTTGAGTCCTGAGTTCCGCGTAGTTTTCGATGACCCCATTATGGACGAGGGCCAACTTTCCCGATCGGTCAAGATGGGGGTGGGCATTCTCGCGAGTGACTTTCCCATGTGTGGCCCAGCGCGTGTGACTGATGCCGGTGGAACCTCCGATCGGGTTTAAGGCTATCGATCGACGCAGATCATCAATCCGACCCACCTCCTTGCGTACTGAAACAAGTCCCTCCTCAAGGGTAGCGACTCCTGCGGAGTCATACCCCCGGTACTCAAGGCGCTTGAGTCCCTCCAGAAGGATGGGGACCGCTTCAGCTTTTCCGACATATCCGATGATTCCACACATGATAAAAAAGTGATTTGAGGGCTTTCTGGGAAAGGAAGTCTTGCCTGGTTGATTTAAGAGACTGACAAACGGAGAGCTCGCCTGCAAGATGCAAGCGGAATTCAACTCTCTCCTTTATGGCCACCAAGCATGTCATATCGCCGGCAGCTCGCACTCTCGCCATCATCATGGGAGGAGGAGCTGGCACCCGTCTTTTCCCCCTGACCATGGATCGGGCAAAACCCGCAGTTCCGATCGGAGGCAAGTATAGATTGGTCGATATTCCCATCAGTAACTGCCTGAACTCGGGCATTAGGGGTATCTATGTACTGACACAGTTTAACAGCACCTCGCTTCACCGGCACATCAATGCCAGTTACAAGTTCGACGATTTTAGCCCCAGCTTTGTGGAAATCCTAGCTGCCCAACAGACCACGGGCGGAGCCACTTGGTATCAGGGAACAGCCGATGCGGTCCGGCAGAACCTAAGAACCTTTCTGGAGAGCCCGCATGACTATTTCATCATCCTGTCAGGTGACCAACTCTACCGGATGGACTATCGTGACATCATTCAACAACACATTTCGAGCGGGGCGGAGTTGACGATTGCCTGCATCCCGGTTAACCGCGAGGCGGCAAAGTCCTTTGGCATCATGGATACGGACTCCACGCAACGGATCATCCGCTTCTGCGAGAAGCCATCAGATCCGGGGGTGCTCGATTCCTTGAGGATGAAGCCTCAACTGCTCACGGGACTCTACGGACAAGAGCAGGAGGATCTCTACCTCGCATCGATGGGTATCTATGTGTTCAATCGTCAAGTGCTGGCAGACTGCCTCGACAACGACTCACCAGACTTTGGCAAGCACATCATCCCCTCAATCATCGGGAACCGTAACGTGGAGGCCTATATCTTCCGCGGGTATTGGGAGGATATCGGCACCATTCGCTCCTTCTTTGACGCCAACCTCAATCTTTGCGATCCTCATCCCCAATATAATTTCTATTCCCCCGGCGCCCCTATTTACACCCAGTCACGTTTTCTTCCGGCAAGTGTCGTGGAGGATACCATGGTAAGCAGGGCCATGATTTCCGACGGGTGCCAGATTCACTGTTCGCGACTGGAAAGATGCGTCCTGGGTATCCGCAGTTTCATTAACCCGGGCTCCACTCTCCGCAACACCATCGTCATGGGGGCGGATTATTATGAGAGTGACAAAGGGGGCACTCCGGAGGGCATGGTTCCGATCGGCATCGGCAGAGGATGCGTGATAGAGGACGCCATTATCGACAAGAACGCTAGGATCGGAGATGGCGTGATCATCACACCGCATGACAAGGATGCAAACTCGGATGGACCAGGATACTATATCAGGGATGGCATCGTGGTGATTCCAAAAAATGCGGTGATCCAACCCGGAACCAGAATTTGAAAGCGTCCTGACTTGTTAAGTTCCGATCGATGATTGCCAGATTCTCTTCCAGTTCACTCTCCTGCCTAACCCTTGTACGTAGATCCATGCGCAGATCTCTCACTCTGCTCTCACTGCTGGAGATTTGTTTGCTTCTCAACGGATGTCTCTACGATAACCCACCCTCGGGACCGGCAGCGAGTATCGACACATGGCTTGTCGGACAATGGGAAACCAAGGACAGTTCGGGCCATCTTTTTAAGGCCATTATAGCACCGGCATCCTCCGACCATTACCAAGTAACACTGATCCAAGTTGCAAAGCAGCCCTCCAACTTCGATGCATGGATCAGTCGGGTTGATGGATTCTCAATCCTAACTCTGAAGTCCCTGAATGATGGGCCATCGCTCGGAAAATACTCCCTGTTTCATTACGAACTCCTTGCTCCTGGAACATCACCTCCAGGCGGTGTTGGACCAACTCGCATTCGCCTCAGCGAACTTCAACTCGACGGATCATGCCGGACTCTGGATTCCTTCCGATTGAGGGCCGAGATACGAAGGGCTCTTAAGGATGGCACACTCCTCCCACCGCGCGATGCAGTTGCAGACCTCAAGGAGGAAAAAAAACTTCGGGAGAACTATGCTGCGGACACAGCCTATCTGAATGGCTTCACGACTTCAGGCAAACTCAGAACCAACGCGACGGCAGCCAACCTCTCCTCGGAGTCGCGGGAAAAAATCCCGGGAAGTATCATCTGGATCAAAACAGGTGGTGTGACTCTGAAGGGAGAAACCTTTTGAAGCAACAGCTCCCTTTCCGGCAAGTTTGAGGAACTGCATTGGAAAACCTACCGGATTCCTTGCCAGTAATCCAAACACCAGCAGACCCAACCTTTTTATCCCATGTCCAAACCACCTGAAACCGATAACCGTATGGAGAAGATCGTCAGCCTCTGCAAGCGACGTGGTATCATCTTCCAGTCTTCCGAGATCTACGGCGGGATCGGCGGCTTCTGGGACTACGGCCCGTTGGGGGCTGAACTGAAGCGCAACCTCCGTGACACCTGGTGGCGAGCGATGACCCGGGAGCGCGACGACGTCGTGGGCCTCGACGCCACCATCATCATGCATCCCGCTATCTGGAAGGCCAGCGGCCACGTCGACACATTCGCCGACCTGATGCGTGAATGCACCATCTCGAACAAGCGGGTGCGTGCCGACCATGTCGAACCACAGTCGGGATCGATCATGCGCTTCAAGAGTGCGAAGGCTCCGACAGGCTGGACCCTCGACCGCGAAGTAACTATTCTGATGCGCCAGGGCGAACACATCGAGAGTTTCCGCAAACGAGTCCGACAACTTATTGCCCAGAATGCGGGCGCGGCAGCAGGTAAACCCGAAGACATCGAGTTGCAGGGTGAGGAGAAAATCGAAGTGGTCGAGCGATCCGTGGACTTCCACCCCGAGTCAGGAGGCCTGCTCAACGAGGCTCGTCCGTTCAATCTGATGCTCCGCACCTACGTCGGCCCCACCGCCACGGAAAATGACATCGCCTACCTGCGCCCCGAGACGGCGCAGGCGATCTTCGCTCAATTCAGGAATGTCTGTGACTCCTCCCGCGTGAAGGTACCTTTCGGCATAGGCCAGATTGGCAAAGCCTTCCGTAACGAGGTGACGCCCAAGAACTTTACCTTCCGCTCCCGCGAATTCGAGCAGATGGAGCTCGAGTTCTTCATCAAGCCCGACGAAGCGGTGAAGCTCATCCATGGAAAAGTCACCGCCTGGAGTGAGGGGGCCGACCTGAGCGAACCTAAGCCCGACTGGGGCTGGGAAATGTGGCATCGCTACTGGGTCGCCCAGCGTACGGCCTACTATGCCTCCATCGGCCTAGGCGCTGACGTGCTCGACTACTACTGGCAATCGAGGAACGATCTCGCCCACTATGCCCGCGCCTGCGTTGATATCCTCTTCAAGTTTCCCTTCGGCACCGACGAATTGGAAGGGATAGCTGCACGAGGTTCCTTTGACCTCACCCAGCACCAGAACCACTCCGGAAAGCAACTGGAATACTTCGACGAGGAGCTCAAAGCTGCCTGCGACGCCATGACACCGGAGCAGAAAAGCTCTTTTGTTGCGGAAACCTTCTCACATCGCACCACTCCCCACATTTCACTCGAAGAAATTACCGCAACTTGTGACAAGCTCTTCAAGGGCCTCTACATTCCCCACGTCATCGAACCCTCCGCCGGACTCGACCGTCTAGCCCTCGCGATCCTGGCGAATGCATTCGCCGAGGAAGAGGTCACCGACGAGAAGGGGAAGAGCGAGATACGCACGGTGCTTAGGTTCCACCCTCGAATCGCCCCGGTCAAGGTGGGTGTCTTCCCGTTGCTCAAGAACAAGCCGGAACTGGTGGCGAAGGCCCGTGAGGTCGTGGCGATGCTTCGCCCCCACATGGCTGTCTTCTACGACGAGACCGGCGCCATCGGACGACGCTACCGTCGTCAGGACGAGGTGGGGACACCCTTCGGCATCACCATCGACTTCGAGACCCTCGGCGAGGGAGACGGTTCGCAAAAAGAGACCGTCACACTACGCGAACGCGATTCAATGGAGCAGAAGCGCATTCCGATCTCCAAGCTTCTGCCATTCCTACTCGAAAAGATTCTCTGAGGGGTGGAAAGATCAATCTTTCCTTACTGATTCGATCTCTCCCTCAGCGAGTTGGGTATGAATCACGGCCCCCAGAGCAACTTGGGAATCCGAGGTGATCACCTTGCCGTCTGAGGTCCGGGTGATACTGAAGCCACGAGAAAGGGTTGCTTCAGGACTCAGGGCAGAGAGTGCAGCGGCAACGCGTTCCAATCGTCCCTTGTCCGATACAAGGCGGCAACCAACAATAGCCTCCATCTGAACCGCAAGAGAGAGCATTCCCTGCTTGGCCTTTGCCAGCATGTGTCCGGGGTGGAAAACTGCAAGCAACGATGAGGAAGTCGAGAGGGCTCCTTGCAGGCGTTCCATCCTGAGGCTGACCATTCCGGAAAGGTCCTCCTCTCTCCGATCCAGGGTCTGCCTTGCCTCATCAAGTCGGCGCAAAGGTTCACGGAAGAGGGTTGATCCGTATATATACCGATGCTTGGCGTCATATCCCTCCAGAAGTGCAACCGTTTCGCGTCCTATTCTCATGACCAAGGAACTTGCCCTCTCCATGACTCCTGCACCATCGGCCGCAAGTAACTCCCCCGCGGCACTGGGTGTGGAGGCCCGTAGGTCGGCGACAAAATCAGCGATCGTAAAATCAATCTCGTGGCCCACCGCACTGACAACCGGCACCAAGGAGGCTGCTATCGCCCTAGCAACCTTCTCTTCATTGAACTCCCAGAGATCCTCAAGACTCCCTCCACCACGCGTCACCACAATTACGTCAACATTCCCGATCACCTGAGAGCCTTGGGATAACTCCGTGATCGCCGCTGCGATGTCAGATGCCGCCCCCTTTCCCTGGACCCGGACAGGACTGATTACAACCCGGAGGCCCGGGTGTCTTCTATGGAGAACCTGTAAGAAATCGCGAATGGCGGCACCGGTTGGCGATGTGACCACGCCAATTCGGCGAGGGAATCGGGGAAGAGTACGTTTGCGCTCCTGATCAAAGAGTCCCTCGGCAGTCAGGCGGCGCTTGAGTTCCTCAAACCGGAGCTGAAGCAAACCCTCCCCCTTGGGACGAACGAGGCGCACCATGAGTTGGTACTGACCGCGCGGGTGGTACACGCCGATCTGGCCCAAGAGGCAGACCTGCAGACCATCCCTGAGTTGAAGCCCCCCCTGCATGGATGAGGAACGGGCAAAGAGGACGCAAGAAAGCTGCGACCCCTCGTCCTTCAGGGTAAAATAACAGTGCCCCGATGGCTGCCTGCGGAAATTGGAGATTTCCCCTTCCACCCAGAGTGGATCTAGCTCTCCCTCTAGCAAGCGGGAAATCCTTTGGTTGAGTTCAGAGACACTAAGGATGTTTTCACGCGGCTCCTCCCCGGATTTAAAATCTTCCGCTTCCGTGGCACGTTCCCCTTCCTCCACTTTATGTAACTGGACGCCTTGATTGCTTATTTGCTTCTTTACTAAGGATCGACGAACGCTCTTACGTGTCGTTGTTTTTGTAACCGGCAACGATGGTCGGGAATCGATTTTTTCGGGGAGAATCTGGGGCATATCAAAACCAAACAGGAATTCCCCGTGTTTTTCGTTCTGACTTCCCTCCCCAACCGAACGGCGCGATCTCATCAGGAAAGCTGGCTGGTGAGGGCTTCGAGAAGAAGGGATAGTCGTTTCGGGATCTCCAGTTCCGCCAGAAGCTTCTGACGGATGTCGGAATCGACCAAAAGCGTCGAGGCCACCAGATCGGTGATCACTCCGATGTCAGTGATCTGGTTGAGATAGGCCTCGAATTGGAGGGGAATCTCGATTCCTTTCTCCTTGAAGCTGGCACAAAGAGCATGAAGGCGGGTCACCTGGCTCTCCAGATTTCCACGTTCCCCATCCTCGCTCGCGAGAGGCTCAATATGGGCTATGCGGTAAGGCTGGAGTTGTTCGTAAGCGGTGAACCGGACGCGACTTACACCCTGCAGGATGAGATTGGAAGTTCCGTTATCATTCCGGATACATGCCCGGAGAAGGCCTACCCCCCCGATCGGTTGGATCTCCGACTCCTCCTCGTCACAAGGCATCGCCACGGCGAGCATACGTTCCGTTCCCAAAGCCTCTTCCAGCATGGAACGATACCGGGGCTCGAAAATAAAGAGCGGTAGCAACGCGTTGGGAAAAAGAGTCACCCCGGGGAGTACAATCACGGGAACTGTCCGTGGGAGGTCCTGGATACTCTGCCGGTTCATGAAATAAGAGTACGCACTCCAATCAACCTCTCAAACCTCAAATGGGAGATTTTTCCTGCTTTTCTGGCGTAGGCACAAAAAAGGGCGCGGCATCACCGCGCCCTTTTTGAAGTTAAGACGATCCCAGATCTTTTAGCGCTGGATTCGAGCGGAACCGCCCTTTGCCAAGGCCTTGACTTGTTCCACCGTAGCCATCGACGTATCGCCGGGGAAGGTTGTCAGAAGGGCACCGTGAGCCCAACCTAGCTTGACGGCCTCTTCGGGCGTCTCGCCGCTGAGAAGACCATAGAAGAATCCTGCTGCATATCCGTCTCCGCCACCGACGCGGTCGATGACATCGAGCTCCAAGGTTGGGGTCGTGTAGGTCTGACCATCCACCCATGCCACAGCACCCCAGCTGTGACGGTTCGTGGAATGCACCTCCCTTAGCGTGGTGGCCACCACCTTGATATGCGGGTGCTTCTTGGTGACATTGCCCATCATGCTGAAGAAGGCGCTCGGATCGAGCTTGTCCTTGGCGTGCACTTCAGGCCCGGGGATGCCGAGACCCATCTGGAGATCCTCTTCGTTGCCGACAAGCACGTCGACATTCTTGACGATTCTGTCGAGCACAGCTACGGCACGCTCGTGGCCACCCACGATGTTCCACAGCTTGGCACGATAGTTCAGATCAAAGGAGGTGATGGCGCCTGCCTCTTTGGCGGCCCGCATCGCCTCGATGATCACTTCTGCTGTTGACTCAGACAGGGCGGCAAAGATGCCGCCGCTGTGGAACCAGCGGACACCTTGGGAAAAGATCTCCTTCCAATTGAAATCTCCGGGCTGGAGCTTTGCAGCTGCCTCGTTGCAACGATTGTAGAAAACAACGGGGGCACGTACGCCCTGACCGCGGTCGCTGTAGACGGCTGCGATATTCGGTCCATGCACTCCATCATGCTTGAAGTCCTTATAGAATGGCTTCACCCCCATTGCCCTCACGCGCTCGGCAACCAAATCACCAATCGGATAGTCCACCATCGCACTCGCCATACCGGTCTTAAGACGGAAACAATCCGAAAGATTGGCAGCAACGTTGAATTCACCGCCGCTGACATGGATGTCGGCGTGGGTGGCTTTGCGGAACGGTATGGTGCCGGGGTCGATACGGTGGATGAGTGCGCCGAGGGACAAGAAGTCCAGAGCGCCGTCTTTACGGATGTTTAGGCTCATGTTGTAGGGTGTTAAGGTAAAGTGTTGTTGAGTTTTGGCTTCTTAGACGTTGTAGGTGCTCGAGGAGATATTTCCGCCGCGACCCGTCCAGTTGGTGTGAAAGAACTCTCCACGTGCCTTGTCAATACGCTCGTAGGTGTGCGCACCGAAATAATCGCGCTGAGCCTGCAGGAGATTGGCAGGGAGGACTGCGCTGCGGTACTGGTCGAAGAACGAGAGCGCCGTGCTGAAAGCAGGAACAGGGATCCCCTTCTTGGCGGCCGTGGCCACGATGTTTCTCCAACCCTTCTGGCTCTTCTTCATCTCGCCGCGGAAGTAGTCGTCAAGCAGGAGGTTCGTGAGCTTCGGGTTCTTGTCATAGGCCTCCTTGATCTTGCCAAGGAAGCGAGAACGGATAATACAGCCACCACGCCACATCAGGGCGATGCCACCGTAATTAAGATTCCAGCCATACTCCTTGGCCGCTGAGCGCATCAGCATGTAGCCCTGTGCGTAGCTGACGATCTTCGAGGCGTAGAGAGCGCTCTTGATGTCTTCAATAAACTTCGTCCTCTTAACAGGATCCTTGGCAATGGCGGCAAGAGAGGGGCTTGGGCCCTTGATCTTTCTTGCGGCCTTCACACGCTCGTCCTTGAGAGCGGAAACACAGCGGGCATAGACAGCCTCAGCCATGAGCGTGATGGGAATACCGAGTTCCTGAGAATTGATGACAGTCCATTTGCCCGTGCCCTTCTGGCCCGCTGTGTCGAGAATCTTGTCGACCAAAGGGAGTCCATCCTCGTCGTTCTTGCCCAGAATGTCGCGTGTGATCTCGAT
>CAINEX010000052.1 GCA_903847935.1 uncultured Spartobacteria bacterium
ATATGAGACCACTCTTCCCTCACCTCCCTTCTTCCGTATCGATCGTTCTTACATTGTGAATTTAGATCTCATGATACGCATCGATCGCAAATCACGTGACGAAGCATTATTGATTCTGGAAGGAATTCCCGAAGGGATACCCCTTGCCAGGACTTCCCAGCAACGGCTTAAATCTTACCTCGGTTGAGATAGCACCACCCTCTCGGGAGGGGGTGTCAGCTCAATCTTAGAGAATGATTGCTGCGGCAACCGCATCGCCCATCGCGGCCGTCCCCACCCTGGTGGTTCCCTCCGACCAGATGTCGCCGGTGCGCAGTCCGGAGGCAATGACCTTGCGGACAGCGGCATCGATCGCGTCGGCTGCAGCCGTTTCATTGAGCGAATGCCGGAGCATCATGGAGACGCTCAGGATCTGGGCGATCGGGTTGGCGATTCCCTTGCCGGCGATATCGGGAGCAGTTCCGCCGCTCGGTTCGTACATTCCGAAGCGGCGTGACTCACCCTTCGAAAGACCGAGGCTTGCGCTTGGTAGCATGCCGAGCGATCCGGCGATCATGGCCATCTCGTCGCTCAGGATATCGCCGAAGAGGTTCTCGGCCAGCACCACGTCGAATTGCTTCGGGTTCTTGATGAGCTGCATCGCGGCGTTATCGACATAGAGATGGGAAAGATGGACCTCGGGATACTCTTTCGCGATCTCAGTCACCGTACGGCGCCAAAGGATGCCGTTCTGGAGGACATTGGCCTTATCGATGGAGGTGAGCTTTTTGTCACGGCCCCGGGCGGCCTCAAAGGCAACGCGTGCGATCCTCTCAATCTCGCTCTTCTTGTAGACCATGGTATCCACAGCGATCGGATCGGCCTCGTTCTCACCTGTGTCTTTCAAAAACTTCGGCTCACCAAAGTAGAGACCGCCCGTCAGTTCACGGACGCAGAGAACATCGACACCACCGGCCACCGACTCGGGGCGGAGCGGTGATGCATGGGCTAATTCAGAAAGGCAGATGCAGGGACGGAGATTGGCAAAGAGGCCGAAGTGCTTGCGCAACGGAAGCAATGCGGCACGCTCCGGTTGCTCGTTGGGGGGCAGATTCTCCCACTTGGGACCTCCGACAGAACCGAAGAGGATCGCGTCACTCTCCTCACAGACCTTCAGGGTTTCAGCAGGAAGAGCCTTGCCAGTCTGATCAATACCCGCTCCGCCGACCGGCATGGGGGTTTCCTTGATCGTGAAACCAAACTTCTTCTCGACAGCACGGAGGACCTTTGCGGCCTCTGCCATGACTTCAGGTCCGATGCCGTCTCCGGCCAAAACTGCGATGCGGTAGGTATTGCTCATCGGTACAGGATGCACTTAATCGGATTTTTTTAAATCAGGAAAAGGCGCGGCGTAATCATTCTAGGCCCAAGGGCCGAGAAGTCCGAGGAACAGCAGCTCCGAGGATGCGTGTTACAGGAAGATCGGCAGATAAATCAGGCGTTTTCACCCCAGGTCTTCCCTTTTGCGAACGTTGCACCCTTGTGTTGTGTGAAATCTTTCTTTTCCGTTTCAGCCTGCCATCGCCGATGCGATAAATTCCCGCACCTTCAGCGGATCCTTCACACCTGCGGCCGACTCAACACCACTCGCCGCATCAACGGCATGGGGATGTACTTGTGAAACAGCCTCGGCAACATTTTCGGGAGTAAGCCCCCCCGCAAGGATCACACGCTTGTCGGGATGGTCAGCAACAAACCAGGAGGCAAGTCGCCAGTCGATGGTATGACCGCTTCCTCCATAAGTTCCTGGAACGGCAGCATCAAGAAGCAGAAAAGGGGTATGAAAATTGGAGGCAGCCCGGAGGTTCTCTTCGGATCGAACTCGCAGTGCCTTAATCCAATGAGGGAAACGGATTCCTTCCACGGAGCAGAATTCAGGTGATTCATCCCCGTGAAACTGGATCGCATCAAAGCTTTTGGTTTCCAAAAGTTTCTTCAGGAGCGTCTCATCAGGATTCACCACAACAGCCACTCTGGCGACATCAGGATAGTCAGCCTTGAGTTTCCTGATCCATGCCAGATCGGAACCAAGAGGGATAGACCTTGGTGAAGGAGCGTAAAAGTTGAAGCCTAGTGCTCCCGCTCCAGACTCAATAACCCCATAGGCGTCATCAATCGTTGTGATGCCACAGATCTTGGGAGCGGCAGGCGTATGGTCGAAGAAGGGAATCACAACTCTGATAAATCAGGATACGACGTTCATGTCACGAGGACCCAGTTCCTTACCGGTCAATCCCTTTGCATTTCCTGATTATTCATCCCTTCCGCTATCCGACACGACTCTTCCCTGAACAGGCTTGATCTCAGGATGATGGGTCACTGGGTAGACACGACCGTCGCTGGCCCGGAAAAAACTGCTTAGGATCCAACTGAAGAACCCGATGACAATCCCTGCAAAAAGAGCACTCCAAAATCCGGACACATGGAATCCGGGAAGGATTTTAGAGACCAAGAGAATCAGGAGTGCATTGATCACCAGGATGAAGAATCCCATGGTTACAATGATGAAGGGGAGGCTCAGCAGAAGAAGAACCGGTCGCACTAGGGCATTGATGATGCCCAAGAGGAGGGCCGCACCCAAGAGCGTACCATTGTTGTCACAACTCACTCCCGGCACGAGCCATGTGGCCCCAAGAACAGCCAGAGTCGTGACGCTCCATCTGATGAGGAACTCTTTCATACAAAGATATTACAACAAAAGTTGTTAAGTTGGCATAAAAAACCTTTCTGAAATTTCATGGATAGGCATATTCTTTGCGTCTCAAGGAGAGACACTTATGGCAACTAAAAAGACCAAATCGATGGCGACAGACACCACAGCTCCACGGAAAATCGCATCTGTCAAAAAAACCGTCTCAAAAGAGCCCAGCACAAAAGTTAAACCAAAGTCAACAGGCCGTAAAACACGGTCGTCCAAATCCTCCGCATCCACTTTAAGAGCCGGTCTTTCGCTAGAGCCAAAAAAACAGACCAAGGAACCGATCATTGCACACGATGAGATCGCACTGCGGGCTTATTTCATCGCGGAGCGAAGGCAGAAGATGGGATGGGAGGGTGACTCGGCAACGGACTGGTCCGATGCTGTGAGCCAACTCCGTGCCGAGGCGCTGGAAAAACCGCTGAAAAAAAGGTAATTGCTGCGGTCGGAGGATATATCTCCGATTAATGCCCGAGATAGGCGGAGCGAATCTTCGGATTCTCGAGAAGCTCTGCACCACTTCCGGACAGGGTGATGCTACCGAGTTCCAGAAGGCATGCTCTGTGAGCAAGCCTTAGAGCCATCACGGCGTTCTGCTCGACGATCAGGAGGGTTACACCCGCTTTGTTGATGTCCCGGAGGATGGCAAAGATCTCCAGCACAAGTTTGGGAGCAAGTCCCATGGAGGGTTCATCCAGTAGCAAGATCTTCGAACGGCTCATGAGGGCTCGCCCCACGGCCAGCATCTGCTGCTCACCGCCCGAGAGGGTGCCTGCCATCTGATTTCGGCGCTCTCTGAGGCGTGGGAAGAGCCCAAAGACTTTAGAGAGATTCACATCGTAAGCTTCTCGGTTGGTCCAAGCACCAAGGCGGAGATTCTCCTCGATCGAAAGATTTGCGAAGATTCCCCTCCCCTCGGGAACCAGTGAAAGCCCCCTGCGGACAATTTCTTCGGGATGGTCCGTACGGATGACTTCTCCCCCGATCCTAATAGTCCCGGCATGGGGAACCGCACCCGCAATGGCTCGCAGGGTGGAACTCTTACCGGCACCATTGGCACCGATCATGGTCACAATCTCCCCCGGATTGACTGAGAAGGAAATCCCTCGGACGGCTTGGATGCCTCCGTAGCGGACCTCCAGATCCTTCACATCGAGAGCGATGGCTTGGTTCATGGCAGTTCCCCCTCGGTGCCGAGATAGGCCTCGATGACGCGTGGATCGGCTTTCACGTCTTCAGGTTTACCCCCTGCAATCCGGACGCCGAATTCGATGACCTCGATTCTGTCACACAGGGCCATGACCATCTGCATATGATGCTCGATCAGGACGATCGTTAGGGAAAACTTGTCGTGTACCCATCGGAGGAAATCCGTCAACTGCATCGCCTCGGAGGGGTTCATCCCGGCTGCGGGCTCATCCAGAAGGAGGAGTGTCGGCTTGAGGGCCAAGGCTCGCACGATTTCGAGCCGTCGCTGTGCTCCGTATGAGAGATCCCCGGCACGATCTTCCACATGAGACCCGAGCTGGAACATCTCCAGGAGTTCCATGGATGCCTCGACCGACTCCCTTTCCCGGAGCAGTGCCCAAGGGCTTCGGAGCATCGCGTCAAGCGGGGAGCAAGCGAGCCCAGAGTCGTAGGCAATCCTCACGTTTTCCAGAACACTAAGTTGGCGGAAGAGCCTGATATTTTGGAAGGTCCTTGCCATGCCAAGACGGGCGATTCGCGAAGGTTGAAGACCAGTAATGGAGCGGCCATCAAAAAGGATGTCGCCGTAGCTGGGTGGATAGATTCCGGTGAGAAGATTAAAAAGCGTGGTCTTGCCCGCCCCGTTGGGGCCAATGATCCCGAGGATCTCACCGCGTTTGACAGCGATGGAGAGATCCCCGATCGCGCGAAGGCCTCCGAACTCGCGGGTGAGGTGACAGGTTTCTAAAAGGGCGCTCATGGGATGGTCTCCTGCTTGGCGTCAGCCTTCACTTCCAGTCTGGGCCTGAATGAAATCCTGGGCTTGAGCCAATTCCAGTCCCGATAGCCCATAATGCCGCCAGGTCGAAAAAGCATCAGTAGGACGAGAAGAGCCGGTAGCACCACCATGCGCCATGTACCAAGGGGTTGCAGGCACTGGGTAAGAATGGTCACGCCCCCAGCCCCCAGTAGTGATCCACCCAGCGAGGCAACCCCTCCAAGATAGACCATGACGAGGATCTCGGTGGACTTGAGGATATCAAAGGCGGAGGGATTAATGAACTGCAGTTGATGCGCGAACAACGCACCGGCCACACCCGCGAAAAAGGAAGATGTGACGAAGGCAACAAGCTTGGCAGTCCGGGTATTCACACCCATCGCTTCGGCAGCGACCTCATCCTCACGGATAGCGGCGATGCCTCGTCCATACTTGGAGTAGACCAGATTCCTAATCACCCAAAAGGTGACCACACACCAGAAGTAAGCCCAGGCAACCGTGGTAAGGCGGGGGATGCCGAGTAATCCCCTCGGTCCCCCAGTGTAGGGAATGTTTTCAAGACCAGACTTCACGATCATGAGGAAGGCAAGCGTGATAATGGCGAGGTAATCGCCACGAGTCTTGAACGAGAGAATGCCGACGGGGATACCAGCAAGTCCCGCAACACATCCACCGATCAGGACTGCAACTGGGAAAAGTAAGGCGGGGGGAGCCGCAGGGAAGAGCTTCACCGTGAGGATTGCAGAGGCATAGGCCCCTAACGCCATGAAACCGGCGTGCCCGACCGAAAACTCTCCCATCCAACCGTTGACCAGATTGAGGCTGACGCAGAGGATCGCGTTGATTGCAACAGAAACAATAACGAACTGCAGATAATCGTTCACAAGTCCCGTGTCAGGAAGGATCGCCGTAACAATCAGGCCGGCAACTAAAAGAACCGGCGGAAGATAACGACTCTTGGTCCAGGCAGTCATGCCAATCATGTTCATATCAAGCCTTGTGGAGGGCGGGCTTTCCAAGAAGTCCGTGCGGCTTGAAAATCAGGATCAACAGGAGCAGGGAATAGGCGATCAGGTCACGATAGGTGGAGGGCAGCACCGCCACTGTCATGACCTCGACAGCTCCCAATAGGAAGGCACCAAGGACCGCGCCGCGCATATTGCCGATTCCCCCGATAACGGCCGCCACAAAGGCTTTCCATCCCACGGTGATACCCATCGCCGCACTGACCACGGGGTAAGCCATGCCGTAGAGCAATCCGGCGGCTCCCCCCAAAGCAGCACCCAGGGCGAAAGTGACCGCAATGACCTGGTTTGCCGGCACACCGAGAAGCGATACAGTCGCACGATCCGAGGCGATCGCCCTCATGGCCATTCCAAAAGAGGTTTTCCTGATGAGAAAATCGAGAACGATCATCAGTCCCACCGAAACCCCGATGATGATGATCTGGAGTGTGGTGATGGTGATTCCAGAAAACTGATAGGTAACGTTGTCAAGAAGGTGCGGCATCGGACGGGCGTAGGGACTGATGCCTAGGGTCGTGTTCTGGATAACCAATCCACATCCGAGCGCGGTGATGATGGCGGAGACGCGGGGAGCGTTGCGCAGGGGGCGGTAAGCGAAACGTTCGATCAGGGTTCCAAGCACAGCGGTTGCACCCATTACCACGATGAGGGCCAACCAGAAAGGGACTGGAACAATGGCAATCAGAAGAAGGCAAAAAAAGGCTCCGAGCATGAAGACATCGCCGTGAGCGAAGTTGATCATTGTCAGGACTCCGTAGACCATGCTGTAGCCGAGAGCTATCAGGGCATAGATTGATCCGAGCTGAAGGGCATTGATCGCCTGCTGGGCAAGGTACTTCATGAAAGATCCGCCGCGATTGCCTCTGGACGTTGCAATTGGACTAGGGTTCTACCGTACTAACCCAATGGAAGCCGCCATCCTTGATCTGCATGATCACGGCACTCTTGACGGGATCCCTGGTTCCCTCAGGATAAATGAAATGTCCGGTCACCCCATCGAAGTCCCGGGTGGAGGCCATCACATCACGTACCGCAGAGCGGTCGACCTTACCTGCCTTAGCGATGCTGTTTGCCGCGAGCGTCATGGCGTCAAAAGTCAGGGCGGCCACATCGTCCGGAGCATTACCGAAACGGGCCGTGTAATCCGCGATGAATTGCTTTGCCTTGGGGGTGGCGGCCTCGGTTGAGTAATGGTTGCAGAAATATGATCCCTCAAGATTCTTTCCCGTATCGAGCTTGATGATGTCGGGAGAACTCCAGGCATCGCTGCCAAGGAAGGGAGCCTTGATTCCAAGTTGACGTGCTTGAGCCGCGATCAGCGGGGTGTCGTTGTAGGGTGCGGGCAGATAGATGATGTCCGGGGAGGATTCACGGATCTTGGTCAACTGGGCCGAAAAGTCGCGATCACCTGTCGAGTAGGTCTCCATGGAGACCACCTTGCCGCCCGCCTTCTCGAAGGCTTCCTTAAAGAGGGTGCTCTGACTCGTCGGAGCCTCGGAAGAGACATCGTACAACACAGCTGCCGTCTTGGCATGAAGGTTCTTGGTAGCGAAAGCAGCGAGAACCGGTGACTCGAAACGATCCGTGAAGCAGGCCCGGAAGACATTTTTTTTCGGCTTTCCAGTCGTGGAGTCGGTGGTGGTCTTCGGGTTAGTCGACCAGGGTGAGATCATCAGACAACCGAGCGACTCGGAAATCTCACTGGCTGGAATTGCGCATGAGCTGGCATCGGGCCCGACCATGACGAGCACACCCTCTTGGGAGATTAAGCGCTGGGCGGCGGCGGCGGATTGGTCAGCCTTGCAGGAATTGTCGACCACGGAAAGTTGAACCGGAAGCTTGGTCCCTCCCACGGCAATCCCACCACTTTTGTTAATCTGCTCGATGAAGAGTTCAGCAGCTTGTTTGCAGGATGTTCCGACCGCGGGCATCTCGCCGGTCAACTCGGCGTTGATTCCAATTTTAACCGAGGGCTTGCTCGGCTGGCAGGAGGTCAGCAAAATGCAGTTGAGGACAAGCGCAGTGAGTAAGGGACGGAAGTGCAAGTGCATCGCTGTTGACTAACGCCTCGGCAGGCTTGCCGCAAACCTATTCATGCCGATCCCCGGCAACAACTTTGCCGGAATATTCCTCAAGACTTAAGGCCTGTAGCGAGGATTGTCTGAAAGTTGGGCGCCAACTGCTCCCTCGCCACGACGCTGACCTCAAGATCGCAAAATCCCGACTTCTCCATCATGGCGTGTAGTTCCACACCGGAGAACCCGAGCCAAACATGGGCGTAGAGTTCCTTGGCCTGCTCATAGGTGTGACTGGCAAGGTCTAGGATGAGGATCCGCCCCCTCGGCTTAAGGATCCGAAAGGCGCTCTCCACTGCGCGTTGGGGTCGGGCCGCGTGGTGAAGAGCTTGACTGAAGAGGACAACATCGACGGATTCATCCTCGATCGGAGGCTCCTCAAGATCACCCAAGCGGTATTCCAGATTTGCGAACCCGTTCTCTTTTGCGAGGCGTGAACCATACTCGACCATTTTTTCAGAATTATCGACAGCGATGACTTTTTTTGCGGTTCTGGCGAGCAACTGGGAAAGAGTTCCCTCCCCCGCCCCCATATCGGCAATAATCATGGGAGGCATGAGTCGGAGGAGCCCGTGGGCCAGGGCCTGCCAGGAACGTCCCGGCACGTAGGTGCGACCGAATTTTCCCGCCAGCTTGTCGAAATAATCTGCTGCACGGTCTCGACGTTTGTTCAACACAAGTTGAAGTGCCTGCCGATCTCGATCCCCCTCTGCGAGTTCTGAAACCGCGGCGGCGACAGCCTCCCGTAACGGGGCGATGGCGGAAGGAACGGCAGCGTAGTAGATATTCTTTCCAACCCGGCGATCAAGGACAAGACCTTGACGACGAAGCATTCCAAGGCTGGCTGAAATACGGGACTGCCCCATGCCCAAGGCCTCCTGCAATTCAGCTACCGTAAGCTCTTCCTCTAAGAGCAGCGACAGCAACCGCAATCGCGTGGGCTCAGCAAGGGCCCTGAGGGATTGGAGAATTGACGCCATACCCATTTACATATACGTATACGTTAATAAGTAAAGCTGCCACCACTAGGCTGCTATCTTTGAAATCACGAAACACAACCCCACGATCCCATGTCACGCAGTTACATCTTCTCTTCTGAATCCGTCGGTGAAGGCCACCCGGACAAAGTTTGCGACACCATCTCCGATGCC
Source organism: uncultured Spartobacteria bacterium (assembly GCA_903847935.1). Classification (GTDB taxonomy): domain Bacteria; phylum Verrucomicrobiota; class Verrucomicrobiia; order Chthoniobacterales; family UBA6821; genus UBA6821. The sequence continues at coordinate 8,955 of CAINEX010000052.1, forward strand.
ATTCTCGATGCCTGCCTTGCCCAGGATCCCATGAGCCGAGTGGCCTGTGAAACATACGCCAAGAGCAATATCGTGGTCGTCGGTGGCGAGATCACGACCAAAGCCAAACTCGATTACAACGACATCATCCGGAGAGCGATCCGCGAGATCGGCTATGTGAATAGCGATGACGTTTTCCACGCCGACACAGTCTTTATCAACAACATCATCACCGCACAGAGTCCCGATATCGCACAAGGCGTCGATGCCAAAAAGGCAGCTGGCAAAAAGACCGCAGAGCAGGGGGCCGGCGATCAGGGACTCATGTTCGGGTACGCCTGTGACGAGACACCGGAACTCATGCCCGCACCGATCATGTATGCTCATCGCCTTGGCCGCGAACTCACACGCCTCCGCAAGAGCGGCGCCGCCAAATGGCTCCGTCCGGACGCCAAAAGTCAGGTCTCGGTGGAATATGTCGACGGGAAACCTTCACGTATCGTGAATGTCGTGATCTCAACCCAGCATTCCGAAGGGGTGTCACACAAGGAGATCGAGAAATTTTGCATCGAAAAGGTCATTAAGAAAGTTCTTCCTGCCAAGATGCTCACCAAGAAGACAGAGTTCCTCATTAACCCGACGGGACGTTTCGTGATCGGTGGCCCTCAGGGTGATACGGGGCTCACGGGCCGCAAGATCATCGTCGACACCTACGGCGGGATGGGACGTCATGGAGGCGGTGCTTTCTCAGGCAAGGATCCAACAAAAGTTGATCGTTCCGCCGCCTACATGGGGCGCTACGTTGCCAAGAATGTCGTGGCCGCTGGTCTTGCCAATCGTTGTGAAGTTCAGTTTGCGTACGCGATCGGCTATCCCGATCCTGTCTCCATCCATATCGACACCTTCGGGACCGCCACTCTTCCAGAGGAGGCAATCGAAGTCGCCGTGAAAAAGACTTTTGGATTCAAGCCGGCCGAGATCATTAGACAACTCAGGCTACGTCGTCCGATTTACTCAAAGACGACCAACTACGGTCACTTCGGCAAGAACGATGCCGACATTACCTGGGAAAAAACCGATAAAGCGGCAGTCCTCAAGAAAACAGCCCTTGCCGCCGCTAAACTCTAATCCTCCCGATCACCTCCAATAGATTCATTAATCATCTGAAATTCATGACAAATAAAACCGACTACAAAGTAGCAGACATCACACTCGCCGAGTGGGGTCGCAAGGAAATCAGCATCGCCGAACAGGAGATGCCCGGCCTCATGTCCATCCGTGCAAAGTACGCCAAGGACAAGCCGCTGAAGGGAGTCCGTATCACCGGATCCCTTCACATGACCATTCAGACCGCGGTGCTCATCGAGACCCTTACCGATCTCGGCGCCGATGTCCGCTGGGCCAGTTGCAATATCTTCTCAACACAGGACCAGGCGGCTGCCGCGATCGCCGTCACAGGCGTTCCTGTCTTCGCCTGGAAGGGTGAGAGCCTTGAGGAATACTGGTGGTGCACCTACAAGGCCATATCCTTCGATGGCGGCAAGGGACCAGAGATGGTCGTCGATGACGGCGGGGATGTGACTCTTCTCCTCCACAAGGGATACGAACTCGAGGAAGGGGACAATTGGGTTAACACACCTTCAGGCAACCATGAGGAGCAGGTCATCAAGGATCTCCTCAAGCAGGTTTACAAGGAGAACCCAACCCGCTGGCACGACATCGTCAAGGACTGGCGCGGCGTTTCCGAGGAGACCACCACCGGCGTTCACCGTCTTTATAAGCTCCATGAGAAGGGCAAGCTACTCGTGCCTGCTTTCAATGTGAATGACTCCGTGACCAAATCGAAGTTCGACAATCTCTATGGTTGCCGTCACTCGCTCGTCGATGGACTGAACCGCGCCATTGACGTCATGATCTCCGGTAAGGTCGCCGTGATCTGCGGCTACGGCGATGTCGGCAAGGGTAGTGCCCAGTCCCTGCGTGGACAGGGAGCCCGCGTCATCATTACCGAGATCGACCCGATCAATGCTCTTCAGGCCGCCATGGAGGGCTACGAAGTCACCACACTCGAGGAGACCCTTGGACGCGCTGACATCTACGTCACCACCACCGGTAACGTGGGAGTCATCACGTTCGAGCATATGAAACGCATGAAGGATCAGGCGATCATCTGCAATATCGGTCACTTCGACAACGAAATCGAGGTCGACAAGCTTCAAGGCGACACATCAGTCAAGCGCACCAATATCAAGCCTCAGGTGGACAAGTATACCTTCCCCGGCGGCAATGAGATCTTCCTTTTGGCGGAGGGACGCCTCGTCAATCTCGGTTGTGCCACAGGTCACCCAAGCTTTGTCATGAGTGCCAGCTTCAGCAACCAGACCCTTGCGCAACTCGAACTCTGGAAGAATCGTGAAACCTACAAGCCGGGCGTCTACGTCCTGCCCAAAAGACTTGATGAGGAAGTCGCCCGCCTCCACCTCGACAAGATCGGTGTAAAGTTAACTCAACTCACCAAGGAGCAGGCCGAATACCTTGATGTTTCCTTGGAGGGCCCCTACAAGCCCGCCCACTATCGCTACTAGTCTCAGTATAAATTAAAAAAAGCCCCGGCTAGCAATTGGCCGGGGCTTTTTTATTTGATGATCTACCCCATGGCACACTTCTTGCTGAATTTCACATTATTTAATGAAAAACAATTCCATGATATCTAACCCCGATGTTGTCCTGATCGGAGCCGGGATTATGAGCGCAACTCTCGGCGTTCTCCTCAAGGAACTCGATCCCGCACTAAATATCCAGATTTTCGAGACCCTGGACGATGTGGCTCTTGAGAGCTCCGATGCATGGAACAATGCTGGCACCGGACATGCGGCACTCTGTGAACTGAACTACACACCAGAAAAAACAGATGGTTGCATCGATGTTTCCAAAGCCATCAAGGTCAACGAGTCGTTCAAGATTTCACTCCAATTCTGGGCCTATCTCATTGAGAAAAACCTCATCGCCCTTCCCTCGGAATTCATCCGAAAAGTTCCACATATGAGTTTTGTCATTGGTGACAAGGATGTGGAATTCCTTCGCAAGCGACATGCCAGCATGAAGGAGGTCCCTCTCTTTAAGGCGATGGAATTTTCTGATGACCCTAAGAAACTAGCTGAGTGGATGCCCTTGGTCATGGAAGGACGAGATCTCTCACAACCACTTGCAGCGACCCATACGGAGGATGGAACTGATGTCAACTTTGGGGCTCTTACACGCAATCTTTTCAACCATCTGAAGGATTTGGAGGGAGTTTCCATTCATCTGAATCACGAAGTTCGAAATCTCACTCGCAAAAAAAACGGTTCCTGGATGATTCAGATCAAGGATAAATCCTCAGGAAGCGAACGCTATCTGAATACAAAATTCGTCTTCCTCGGCGCCGGAGGGGGAGTGTTACCACTACTTCAAAAATCAAAGATTCCCGAAGGTGATGGTTATGGTGGCTTTCCTGTCAGTGGGCAGTGGCTTCGGTGCACCAATCGGGAGCTGATCGAACAACACCAGGTCAAGGTCTACGGCAAGGCTTCCATGGGAGCGCCGCCAATGTCGGTCCCCCACCTGGACACCCGGATGATTGATGGTGAAAAGGGGCTTCTCTTCGGACCCTTCGCAGGATTCAGCACCAAGTATTTGAAGTATGGTTCCGTGTTTGATTTTCCACTCTCCATTCGGTCCAGCAACCTTCTGCCGATGACAGCAGCCGGGCTACAGAATATTACACTTACGATCTATCTGATTGAACAAGTCCTTCAATCCTCAAATGATCGTCTACGTGCCCTGCGTGAGTTTATTCCGAAAGCACGCATGGAAGACTGGAAACTCGAAACAGCCGGTCAGCGTGTTCAAATCATCAAGAGAGATCCCCAAAAAGGAGGCATTCTTGAATTCGGCACGGAGATCATCTGTGCGGGTGATGGTTCACTTGCAGCCCTACTGGGAGCCTCTCCCGGAGCATCTACCTCCGTGGCCATCATGCTTGATCTCCTCAGCGAGTGCTTCCCCGAGAAAGTCAGATCACCGTCATGGCAGACGAAACTCCATGAAATGATCCCGTCTTACGGAAAGTCCTTGGCCAATGATCCACGCTTCCATCAAGAGATCACAGATCGGGCAAACGCCATCCTTGGCTTTGAACCACTTAACGCGGAAGCCATCTGAGAGGAGTGATTCCAATTATAAATATTACTAGAAATTACCGTCCCATCCAACCGCCATCGACTGTCAGTACCGTTCCGTGAACATAGTCCGATGCCTTGCTGCTGAGGAAGACAACGGCGCCGTTTAGATCCTCGGCAGTTCCCCATCGTCCTGCGGGAATACGCGCGAGGATAGCACTGTTACGGGCCTCATCCGCTCGCAGGGCCGAGGTGTTATCCGTGGCGATATAACCGGGGGCGATCGCGTTTACATTAATTCCATGAGATGCCCACTCGTTGGAAAGTGCCTTGGTGAGTTGGGCAATACCTCCCTTGCTTGCAGCGTATCCGGGAACAGTAATTCCCCCTTGAAACGAGAGCAGGGAAGCGGTGAAGACAATCTTACCACTCTTTCGCTGGATCATTTGAGCGCCGATTTCGCGGGCCATCACGAACTGAGAACGAAGATTCACATCCATGACATGATCCCAGTCCTCATCACTATGAACTGCAGCAGGGGCACGACGAATGGTGCCAGCATTGGCAATCAGGATATCGATCACCGGCTCCTCGGTGACCACCGTGCTGAGAAATGATTTCAGTGCCTCCCTGTCTGAAAAATCACAGGCATAGGCGCGGAATTTCCGACCGAGGGCGGTCACTTCTTTCTCAATTTCGCTACCGGAGAGCTCCAGGGTGGCGCTTACCCCGATAATATCAGCGCCGGCACGTGCAAGAGCGGTTGCGATGGCCTTCCCGATGCCGCGACTACAACCGGTGACCAACGCCTTCTTACCGGTGAGATTAAAGAGATCTTCCATGGAAGTCAGATAGCTTTATCGGAGATCGGAAATGGGGAATCCATCCATGTCATTGAAATCCTGATTCTCCCCACCCATCCCCCAGCAAAAAGAGTAACTGGCAGTTCCGGCTCCGGAGTGGATCGACCAAACAGGCGAAAGAATCGCTTCACCAGCGCCGACCACAAGATGACGGGTCTCGGAAGGTTCGCCCATCAGGTGAATGACCCGATGAGCGGGATCCATATCAAAATAGAGATAGGCCTCGGAACGCCGCAGATGGGTATGTGATGGCATCGTGTTCCAGATACTACCTGATTTCATGCAGGTGATGCCCATGACCAGTTGGCAACTCTGCACCCCCTCTCGATGAATATATTTATAAATGGTGCGCTGATTGGCGGTTTCGGGTGCCCCTAACTCCACAGCGGTGGCATCAACCTGTCGGGAAAGTGTTGTCGGGTAGGCAGTGTGTGCAGGGTAACTCAGGAGATAAAAGAGAGCGGGGGCTGATGAATCAGCACTGTGAAAAAAAACCTCTTTGACTCCCCTGCCGATATAGAGGCAATCGAGTTTCTGCATTGGAAACATTTTGCCATCCACTTCGACCTTTCCGGCACCACCAATGTTCAGGATGCCTATCTCGCGACGCTCCAGGAAATAGTCGGCCGCAAGCTCCTTCTTGGAAGCCTCAAGCTTGAGAGGAGCGGATGCGGGCACCGCCGATCCGACAATAGTGCGGTCTGTCTCCCAATAGTTCAGCACGACCGAGTCGGGAACAAATAGCGACCCAAGAAGGAAATTGGCACGGAGTTCCTCCGTATTGAAGCGCGATACCGACCCGGGGCTGTGTGCGTTGATGATTTTCATGATTCTTGGATTCGAATTTTTTGAAGGATGCACTCAAATATCAACGTATTAGGATAAGAAGGGAAAGTCTTCAAAAGAGCAAAAGCATCAACCTTCGTTCGATTGAATAGGCAAAGTTATCCTCCTCTAAAAACAAACCGGCCAATTACTTAATCGCCGTCCAGACGCGATGAACGTCGTCGTGCTCTTCAAGTGCCTGAAGAAACTCTCCGGCCTCTGCACGCTGCTCATCAGTCAAGGTAGGGAAAGTCTTCGCCACGTAGCCAATCTCACTGGTCACAACCTTCCAGGCATTATCCTTGAGCCAATTGGTTACGGCCGCGGTGGCGGTTCTATCGGTAATGAATCGGGCTCCCCTTTTATCAGCGGGGATATCGTCGTTCTGCTCGTGAGTGAGGGACTCGACCTCGTTGGCTCCGGCCTCGATTGCTGCCTCCTCAAGATCAGCCGAAGCATGCTCCGTGTATGCTTCAACGAGACCGACATGATCAAAGAGGAATTTATTACTTCCCGGTGTTCCAAGTTGTCCGTCGCGGAAGAGAACCCTGATCTCAGGTGTCGTGCGGTTTGTATTGTCGGTATAGACCTCGACGATCACTGGAACCTTATGCGGGGCATACCCCTCGAAGGCGATATGATCGATGATCGCCTTGTCCTCACCGATCCCGGCCCCCTTGTTAATCGCACGGTCAATGACGTCCTTGGAGACACTCTCGGCACGGGCCTTTTCAAGAGCGGCAAAGAGACGTGAGTTCGTTGCGGGATCTGCACCACCCTGCCTCGCGGCGATGGTGATTTCCCGGACAAACTTACCCGTTGATTTGGACTTCTTGAGCGATGCGACCTCGCGTTTCGCGAGAAGCCATTGACGACCCATGGTTGAAGAAAAGTTGGGGGCTCGGTGACTTTTTAATCCTCGGCGATCACCGGCACGCTGCTTGCACGTTTGCGGGCCGTGGCGTCGAGAAGCTTCTTGCGGAGACGGATCGTCAAGGGGGTCACCTCGACGTACTCGTCCGGAGCGATGTACTCGAGGGAGCGCTCGAGGCTCATCTTGAGCGGAGGAGAGAGGGAAACTCCCTTTCCGTCACCGGTGCTACGCATGTTGTTCAAGGTTTTTGCCTTACAGACGTTGACCGGCATGTCATCGGCGCGGGAGTTCTCTCCTACGATCATCCCCACATAGACGTCGTCCTGAGGTGAGACGAAGAGACGGCCGCGTTCCTGGATCTTTTCCATGGAGTAGGCCATTGCCGTACCCGCCTCCATGGCAATGAGAACCCCGTTGTTACGGGTAGGAATCTCACCCTTGTACTCGGCGTACTCCTTAAAGATGTGGGACATGATACCAGCCCCCTTGGTCAGGTTGACCAGGTCGGTCTCAAATCCGATGAGTCCGCGGGTAGGTGCCTCGGCCTGAACGGTAACGCTCTTTGTCTTGTGATCCATGTTCACGATCTCGGCCTTGCGTCCTGCGAGGCTCTGAAGGATGTCACCAAGATTGTCGGGCGGTACATCGACATAGACATTCTCGATCGGTTCGAGCAGCTTGCCACCCTCGCCACGCTTGTAGATGACCTCTGGTCGTGAGACGAGAAGCTCGAAGCCCTCGCGGCGCATCTGCTCCACGATGACGGCGATCTGCATCTCTCCGCGTGCCTTGATCTGGAAGTGACCGGCGAGTTCGGTCTCCTTGACCTCAATGGAGACGTTGGTACGGGTCTCGCGGGTGAGACGCTCCTTGATCTGACGTGCCGTAACAAGTTTACCCTCTTTACCAACAAGCGGTCCGTCGTTGATACAGATCTTCATCGTGATCGTCGGAGGATCGATGTCAACGAAGGCAAGCGGCTCACGGGTGTCATTATCGGTGATGGTCTCACCGATGTAGACCTCCTCAAATCCACAGATGCCGACGATGTCTCCGGCGCTCGCTTCCTGAAGCTCGATCTTCTGAAGTCCTTTGTGGCCGAAGATTGCGGTGACTGGCTTCTTCTCCTTCGTGCCATTCTTGTGGATGGCAACGACCTGCTCCCCCATCTTGACCTTACCACTGATGATACGGCCAAAAGCAATACGTCCAAGATAGTCGCTGTAATCGAGGTTGGATACAAGCATCTGGAAGTGCTCGACATCCGACTTCTTGGGAGCCGGGATGTGCTTCACGATGGCCTCATAGAGCGGCTCCATCGTGGTGCTCTCTTGATCAATCTCATTCTTGGCAAAGCCCGCCTTGGCGCTCGCGTAAACAGTTGGGAAATCGAGTTGCTCGTCGTTCGCACCAAGCTCTAGAAAGAGCTCGAAGACCATGTCGAGAACCTTGTGGGGATCTGCGTTGTCACGGTCGATCTTATTGATCACGACGATCGGCTTAAGACCGTTCTCAAGGGCTTTCTTCAGGACGAATTTGGTCTGGGCTTGAGGTCCGCCGAAAGCGTCCACAACAAGAAGCACTCCGTCGACCATCTTCATGATACGCTCCACCTCACCGCCGAAGTCGGCGTGACCCGGAGTATCAACGATATTGACGTGATAGTCATTCCACTGGAACGCGGCATTCTTGGCCTTGATGGTGATCCCCTTCTCACGCTCAAGATCCATGGAGTCCATGATACGGATCTCGGTGGCCTTCGCCTCATTGGCACGGAACGTGCCCGATTGTTTGAGAAGCTGATCGACTAGGGTGGTCTTCCCGTGGTCGACGTGGGCGATGATGGCGATATTGCGAATTTTGTCCATGGTCTTTTGAGTAGCCGGACACTATCTCCTTTGAGCCTGCTCATGTCAACGAGGCACATGATTTGCTACGATATCGTCACTTAGAATAGCACCACCATCACTCATTCTCATTTTATTTCCCGATGCATCTCCTTTTCATCCAACACGATCTTCTGGACGGCCCGGGTACTTTGATCGAGTGGGCTGAATCCCGGGGGTATTCCATGGCGTTTTGTCTGATCTGCGAGGGAGCGCCACTCCCCCCGCTGGAGAGCTTTGATATCCTGATAAGTCTTGGAGGACCGATGGGAGCCTACGAGGAATCTAAGTACCCTTGGCTAAGGGCCGAAAAAGAGTATCTCCAGCAGGCTTTTGCCACCGGAAAAAAGATACTCGGTCTCTGTCTCGGTTGCCAACTCCTTGCAGACGCCTTGGGAGGCAAAGCCTTTCGTCACACCTGCAAAGAATTTGGGTGGCAACCGATTGAACCTCTTCCCCAGGGAGTTGAATGGTTTGGAACAAGAGAGCTATTCATGGCCTTCCAGTGGCATGGTGATACCTACTCACTTCCGCCGGGAGGTGTTCAACTTGCGACAAACAGTGCCTGCAAGCAACAGGCATTTCTGATCGGAAATCAGATACTTGGTCTCCAGTTCCATCTGGAGTGGACCGAACAGATGGCCCGCGATGCCTTGGCAGAACCAGGTGTCGCACCACTCAAGTCCCCTTCTGTGCAGACTCCAGAGGAGATTCTCAGCGACCTAAACCTCTTTGTATCGGGCAAACAGCGCTTTTTCCTGATGATGGATCGATTCGTCAGCTAAAATGGTGCACCCGGCGAGGGTCGAACTCACAACCTCTTCCTTCGGAGGGAAGCGCTCTATCCAATTGAGCTACGGGTGCCCAGAGTTTGAAATTTGAGGAGAAGAAGCGGCCGGGTCAATCCCTGTTTGAGAAGCTTATACCAAAAGGTCGAGGATGGCGGGACATTAACCTTCTGTCTTAGAAAGAAGTTGAGTCGCATGAAAACCAAGCAATGCACTCTTTTTATTTCTAAATTAGCCTGATTTTAGGAGATCCCATGACTACCGAAGTAATCTTCCAAAACGGTGAAAGCTAGATCAAAATCCTCGGGTAATACGCAATACGGAGGCATCATGTACACAACGTTGCCGAGTGGTCTGAGAATGACTCCGTGATCCTGGCAATATCTGGCGAGGGGACGAGCGACCCCTGCGGCATAGTCGCTCGACTTTCCCTTGAGTTCGAAAGCACCGATCCCACCCAAGACACGGGTTTTTTCAATGGGATAACGACGCTCGAGTTTTTCAATGCCGTCCGAGAGTTGAGAGGAAATGTCGGCGACAAGGATAGCGGCATCCCGACCCTCAAGAAGATCCAGATTTGCCATGGCTGCCGCACACGTGATGGGATTACCCGTGAAGCTGTGCCCATGGGCAAGCGCCTCGGAGAAGGAATCCCCTAGGAAAGCTGAGAAATACTCACCCTTCACCAAGGTCGCACCCAGCGGTAGGATGCCACCGGTGATCCCCTTAGAGAGGCAGACAAGATCAGGAAGCACATCCGTCTGCATGTAGGCAAAGAGCGTTCCAGTACGGAAGAAACCGGTCATCACCTCGTCAAAGATGACCGGGATGCCGGCATTCCGCGCGAGCCTGCAGATTTCGGAAAGGAATTCGGGGGAATGAAACCGCATCCCGGCAGCTCCTTGAATGAGCGGTTCCACGATCAAGGCCGCAACATCACCGGCAATGTTTCCCAATCTCTCCTGAAAGGCACGAATACAGGCCGACTCCTCTTCCCGAGTGGAAGCCGCCCCCCAGGTATGAGGCACTTCCAGAACATCGACGTCAAACATCCATGAGCGGAATGCATCGAAAAATCCCGAACTCTCACCCACGGTCATGGCTCCAAGCGTATCACCATGGTAACCGCCCCGAAACGTCATGATACGAGGCCTTTGCTGGCCGCGGTTGCGCCAGTATTGATGGCATATCTTCAGCGCAACTTCGACGGCCGTGGAGCCATTGTCACTGTAGAAAAGACGCGTACCATCACCCAGACGAGAAAGTTTCACCAAGCGTTCGGCAAGCGCGACGGCTGGTTCGTGGGTGACTCCCGCGAAGTGAACATGATCCAGATTGAGAGCCTGCCTTGAAATCGCATCGGCCAATTCGGTGCGGCCATGGCCGTGAATATTAACCCACCACGAGGAGATCATATCGAGGTAGGGCTTGCCCTCCCCATCATAGAGATAAGCTCCTTTCGCCGAGGCAACGCACAGGGGATCATCCGAGAAACGGTGCTGGGTGTAGGGATGCCAGAGGATGGAGGCATCCCTGCCGACTAGATCTTTATTTTTCAACTTCATGAAACTGCACTATTTTAAATTCCAATCAATACGGAGAACAGCCCACGGTGAAGGATACCCGACTGGACATGACTCAATCAGTCCCGCTCTTCAAGTGTCCCCGTGGTGACCCCGATCTGAGACCTGGCACGGAGTGAGCGCCAGAGTTGGGTGCCTCCGGTCTCGCCGCTGAGGAGTTTCTGATAGGCGAGCAGGATGGCTGCGGTCTGTTCGGCTGTCTCCTCAAGCAACTCGATGCGAAAATTACAGAGTCCTGCAGCACGGAGTTCCTTGAAATATCCGGCGCCTGTCTGGGGCACAGAATTAAAAAGCGTGTTGCGGCATCCGACGTCAGCTCGGAGCGGGTGCTTCATCCCGACCCGGTCCCTGAGGTGGACTCGGTGACGATCGCAGGGGCGTCCACAATCGGTATGGTCCTTGCCCTCGGAGAGGAAGGCCGCAAAGACGCAGTGCTCCATGTGAAACATAGGCATGTGCTGATGGATCGTCAGCTCAAACCATTCGGGCGGTGCCGCTTTCAGGAGATCAATCACCTGAGCGATGTTCAGATCATAGCTAATAGTCACCCGGTCAAGCCCCCTACCCATCGCATCGTTCTGCGTCATGAAGAATCGCGCTGTCAAAGGATTTGCCACATTAAGGGAGAAGTCACCCACCCTTGTAAGAGGAGAACCCGAGAAGTGAGCGATCGCGCCCAGGTTCCTTATGAGGACACCGTCGGGCGAGGCATTTGCGATGAGCTTGAAGAATCCCTCCTCGGAAGCCTTCTGGATACGTGGTGTGGCAAGCAGGATCCGAGCATAGCCTTTTTCCCTGACAAGAGTCACGGCCTCCCTGTAGCGGCGGATGTCCTCAAAATCGGCGTAGAGTTCGCCAATTCCGGCATCCAGTGCGGCGCCCAGTTGCTCCATACTCCGGCAGAGCACCCTGAGCGAGGGTGAAGGAAGGGAAGGGACCGTGAAACTCTGCGTGGAGAGTGATTCAGGTGATCCGTTTTTGAGGAGGGTCCTCCAGTTGACCCGGATCTCGGCACGCTTCCTCACGGAGGCAATGACTAGCTTGCCGAGCAGTTCACGTCGCATCCTGTTGATCTCGCCGATCGGCAGGATCACCTCCCCCTCCAGATTCAGAAACAAGGAGCCTAATTCGAGTCCAAATTCCGCAGTCTTCCCGAGCTGGGCCCGTAGTTTTTCCTCCGTGAGTGGGGCATTGCGTGCCGACTCCAGAGGAATACTCGAGGAGACCTGCACATCGGAGGATTGCATCACGAGTGGTTCGCCAACACGTCCCGACAAGGTGATGTCAAAGGGGATGCGATGGCGCGGCGCGATCCGCCCTCTGTAGGATTGACGGAGTCGCTTGTCGAGTTCCGGGTCATCAGTCTTCCAGATCCGGTCACCTATTTTTAGACGCCTTGCATCAAGGTGGCCATGGCGGAAGTAATACCGGTTCCCCCGGATCTCGTAGATGCGCCCACCCTGCTCTTGATCGGTATCTGCCCCGGTATCGAAAACAATGCCATCCCCCGGTCTAAGGGGAGCCTCCGCATTAAAGGCCACAAAATCAGGAGTGATTTCAGCAATTCTGCCGACCAAGGGGCCACGCTTCTTACCAAAACGTGCATGCACGAGTTCCCGGTGGTTCACCCCGTGCATCCATCCGGGATAGAGGCCGCGTGAGAAAGTCATCTCCAGTTTGTAAATATCCTCGCTACCGGCACCCTCGAAGACTCCAGCCAATGCAGCGTCGATCGCTTTTCTGTAGACTTGGCAAACGGCCGCCACGTATTCGGGTGACTTCAGTCGCCCCTCAATCTTGAAGCTCGTTACACCCGCCGAAATGAGTGCCGGGATGTCATTGACTGCGGCAAGATCCTGCGGCGAGAGGAGGTAGCGCCTGTCTTCCAAATCACGAATCTCCCCATCCACCACTAACTCGTAAGGCATGCGGCATGCCTGGGCACATTCCCCGCGGTTGGCGCTCCGCTGGCCTAGAGATTCACTCGTGAGGCACTGGCCCGAGTAGGCAACGCAAAGAGCACCATGCACAAAGACTTCAAGAGGCATGCGCTCGGGATTAAAACGCTTGAGCTCACGCAGTGAGAGCTCCCGGGCAAGGACCGATCGGGTGATGCCAAGTCCCTTGGCAACTTCGACCCCCTCTGGAGAAGTGAGGGTCATCTGGGTTGAGGCGTGGATCGGGAGTTCCGGAACGATGGCCGAGGCCAACTGCACCAACCCGATGTCCTGGACGATCAGGGCATCCACTCCAGAGCGGTTCAACAGCCTGAGATACTCTGCCGCGTCATCAAGCTCCCCCGTGAAGACGAGTGTGTTGAGCGTGACATAGGCCTTGACCCCATACCGGTGACAAAATGTGACGACTTCGGGGAGTTCCTCCACAGTAAAATTATCGGCGCGCAGTCGGGCATTGAACCGAGGAAGGCCGAAAAAGACGGCATCCGCGCCGTTGGCCACAGCCGCCTTCAGGCAATCCCATCCCCCTGCGGGAGCGAGGAGTTCGGGCATGGGATGAAGGGATTCCATCTTGGGTGACTATCCTCCGGCAGAAATGGACATCAGCTCCAGATTATCCCCTTCTGCAAGCAAGACATCCCCCCACTCGGATCGGAGGAGTGCCTTGCCGTTGTATTCCACAAGCAAGAGCGAGGGGTTGAGATCTAGGGCCATGAAGAGAGACTCCAATGTTCCGGCATCGGTCTCCCGGGACGCTCCGTTCACCATGAGACGAATCATGCGGCACTCCCGAGGATTGAGGCGTCCCAGTCCTTCCAGACAGGCTCGAGTCCAAGGGAACTGAGCATCTCAGCAACCTCGGACGGGGATCGATCGTCACTGATGGAAAACTGTTCGGTTGCGGAGGTTGATCCACAAGTCGCGTAGATTCTCTTTCCCCCGACGGTCTGATGCAGTTGATCGGAGCCCTGGCCGGTGTACCCACCCGGTTCGGTATGGCTTCCCGCGCTCATCATGGTGATGCCGAGTGGAGCAATCGAGTCACGCAGTGAGGCATGCTCCCTAGTGCTCAGGATAATCCCTATCTGGGGAAAGGTGATGCGCAGGACGCAAATCAACTGGGTAAGATCCCGGTCGTCGAAGGGGAATCGTGGGGCGAAGGAGCCGGCTGCAGGACGGAGCCTCGGAAGGCTGACCGTCAACTGCGATGTCCAGCAGATGCGTTGCAGATGAAAAATGTGGGCGGCAAGTGCAACGGCCTCCTTTCTCCAGTCAGCCAGACCGAAAAGCACACCGATGCCGAGCCTCCTGAATCCCGCCGCATGGGCCCGCTCCGGGGCATCCAACCTCCAGTTATAATCCTTCTTTGGACCGGCCGTGTGAAGTTCCCGGTAAGTCTCCCTGTCATAGGTCTCCTGATAGACCACCAACCCCTCGGCACCAGCCGCCACGAGCGGCAGATATTCCCCGGTCTCCATGGGGGCGACTTCAAGCGAAAGACTCGGGACCTCACTCGTGAGCCTCTCCAAGCAGCGCTGAAGATATCCCCCGGAGACAAACTTGGGATGCTCGCCGGCCACCAGGAGCACATTGCGAAATCCTTCCGCAGCGAGGTGCTTTGCCTCGGCGGCCACCTGCTCGATCTCAAGGGTGACCCTCAGGATGGCATTATCACGCGAGAAACCGCAGTAAGCACAGGAGTTGATGCACTCGTTGGAGAGGTAGAGCGGGGCAAACATACGCATTGTTCTCCCAAAATGACGCCTTGTGATTGCGGCGGACCTCCTTGCCAATGACTCCAGTGCTGCATCATTGCAAGGATCGATCAACCGGCGAAAAGCGACCAACTCGGGAGAGGGAGTGGCAAGTCTGGAATCGATCTCGGCGGAAAATGACATGAATTTGGATTATGGGGCAGGATGGGTGAAGTATGAAGAAAGAAGAAACCAATCCTTCTCGATGAAGTAAAAACCACGCGTGCTGCTAACTGATGCTTTCAGCGACAGCAAAATGACCAAGAGCCTCCATTTCAAGTTGGGTGGGAGGTCTTCCAATACCTCTCCACGATTCATCCAACCCTGAGACAGTTGAAGTTTTGCCGTTTTTCCAGACAAACGAACTTGCAAAAAAAGGACCGACTTTCAGCGGATCACTCCAAAGATGAATGGCAAGCGTCTTGGAGGGGTTGAGCGCAACCGCCAGATGCATCGGTCCGCTATCGGAACTTACCGAGAAGGAGGAGGCGCGCAGGATGCCGATGAGTTCCAACAAGTCGGTTCGGTTACTCCAGTCCTCGACGTTCTTGGGTAGGTCGTCAATCGGCTTCCCTCGCCCCACAATGATGACCCTGTACCCGGGATGGGCAGTCACCCCACGCAGGAAAGCATGTATCATACCCTCGTCCAGACTCTTCCCCTCGCCCCGCGCATAGGGATGAAGTACCACATAGGGAGAAGTCGCATTAAATACCGCGGGAAGATGACCTTCGGGCAACACGAATTCGGGAGCCACGGGTTGAGGGATTTCAAGATGGCCGAGAAGAGCGAGATAGCGCCTCACCGCATGATCGTGACGATTTACCTTCACGCTCTCTCCATGGAGAAGAGCGGCTCCCTCGCGTGCATCGGATAATCCGATAACTTTTGGGGCCCCTGAGATCCTTGCAATGAGGGCACTACGGAGAAGTCCCTGCAGATCAATGGCCATGTCGGGCTTCCAGTCTCCAAGGATCCGCAACCATGCAAGCGCACCCAACCAACCGTAAAGCCCGCGGAATTTATCACGAGGGAAGAGCACCGTTTCAGAAATAGCCGGATTCCCCCCGAGTAGCATCCTCCATGCGGGTTGTAGAAGCCATCTGATCTCGGCATCAGGATGATGGCGGTGGATCGCGGAGACCACCGGGAGTGCATGGATCACGTCACCCATGGAACTCGGTTTGATAAGAAGGATCCGCATGCGTTGGTTACTCTTCATGGGATCAGTCACTTCGGTGCTTTCAATGGATAGAAAGGATAGCTTGATACGGAATCGTTAACCCATTGATCTTTAGGAATCCCGAGCTTCTGCTCAAACTCATGGAGACGTGTGACAAGGGTCGGCACCCTTTGTTGCGCACCCTCGTGATAAAGCGACAGGAGGCGTTCATAGGCTTCCCTCTCCCTTCCCGGCGTCAGGGATGACTCGTACGCGGCGAGACGCTTCAAATAGGCGGGTGCATTTGTCAAAGAGGCCGCCTTGGCATAGGCATCGGCCGCCGCCCCGTGATCCGATTCCCTCGTTCCGGCAAGTCTCCCCAAACTCTCGTAGAGAAGATACTGATCGGGATTGTTTTTAATCCCCCTTTCAAGGAAATTCCGGCCCAGTGCCACGTAATGGCCGGCGGAACGCTCGCGCAGCACTTCGCTAGGTTGTGTAAGGTCTTGGAGAGCCGAGGCCCTGGCGTTCCAGGCCATGTGCCATGCAGCAATATCCCAGTAGAGAAGAACGCGCGGTTGCAGAGTCGTGACCGATTCGAACAGCGCGTCCATCTTTCCCCACTCGGTCTTCTCCCAAGCCGCATGGGCACTGATCCACAAAAGTGCGGCAACGGGTGCCCTAAACCCGCTCAATGCGGCGATGAAAGCGGCCTGACCGACACGCTCGCGCAATCCAAGGTCGAGAGTTGCGCTCCTGAAGTGGGCGGATCGATCAAGATGCTGCAACTCGATCTGCCACGGAAGGATAAGGCTCCCCGCAATTCCTAGAAAGAGAATCGCAAAAAGAACCCGGAGAGGGTTGACGCATCTCATCATGATCAAAGCTCCCTTTTTTGAAAAAGAAAACAAGCGACCAGATAATAAAGGATTGTGTAAACGCCCCCCAAGGCAATCGTCTGCCAGAAGACATCCAACGGCAGCCCTTTTCCTGCCACAATATCATCGCTCAGATTGAATGCCTGAAGATCAGGAAAGACAAGCGCCAGAAGAGCACTGAAAAGACGTGACCACCAGTGCACGGTTACGCCTCCCAACCAATACTCACGGGCGGTCTCCTGAAGATGCCCGATGAAGTAGGCAGAGACGGAAGTCAGGATGGCGAAGATGCCGCTTGTGGCGAATGTCGAGATCATGAGCGTGAGAGAAGCGATCAGCGAAGCCTTTGCAAAGAGGATCACCATGGCGGGGATGAGGTTCCAGTTGAAGGCTGATTTCCTGACCTCGGCCAAGGCCGAGGCAAGCTCCTGCTGTGATCCGACAAAGGAGTTCCGAGTCTCTAGGAGCACTGACTGCTCACGCAGCACGAGAACTGTGAGAAAGAGCCCTCCCATGATCAGGGTCGAAAGTAGCAACATGGTAAGAACGCCAAGTAACTTACCCATCAGATACTCATGACGCGGGACAGGCTTGGAGAGAATCGTAAAGATGGTTCGGTCCTCCAGATCCCGAGGAAGGAGCATCGCGGAGGCCAGGATGGCAAAGAAACTCAGGAAGAGTGACATTGCGCCGAGGGCCACATCTTTGAGCATCTGAAACTCCTCTTGGAAGGAGAACTTAGCCAAGAGTGCGGAGCACCCGATCACCATCAGGGAGAAAATAAGCAGAAATAAAAAGACTCTCTGACGGACCAAGTCGGTGAAGGTGTTCCCCGCGATAGCAAAGATGCGAGACGATGACGAAAAGCGTCGGCTCATCAGCGCTTGTTTGTTCTCTTTGCAGGAAAGCGGGTCCCGACATCCTCTCCGGCAACAGCACCCGTGATCTGCCTCCTCTTCCTGCCGTGGGCAATGACGGTCTCAACTCCAGCCTCAACAGCTGTGCGGACGGCCTGAAGTTTTGCCCCCATGCCGCCGGTCGAGTGTTTTCCCTTCTCAGTAGTCACGTGACGGAACGCCGCCTCCACGTCGGTGACAAGAGGGATACGGGCGGGTTTACCACCCGGATGCGATGCCCTCTCCAGGAGACCGTCGGCGCTTGTTAGCAGGAGTAACAGTCGTGCACTGACAAGTTGGGCCACTTCTGCAGAGAGACGGTCATTGTCACCGAAGCGAAGCTCTTCCACGGCAACCGTATCATTCTCATTGATAATAGGCACCACCCCCGGCGAGGCGAGAAGTTTGCCGAGCGTCACGCTCGCATTGCGACGACGCCCGGAATCAAAGATGTCATCGTGGGTAAGGAGGAGTTGGGCGGTCCTTAGCCCGTGCCTCGAAAAATGGCGGGCGTAGGCTTCCATGAGGAGAGGTTGACCCACCGCGGCACAAGCCTGCTTTCCGGCAAGGTCAACGGGACGATCAGGCAGGCCGAGGGCATCGACTCCCGCGGCGACGGCACCACTTGAGACAACGACGCACGGGATACCGGAGGCGATTAGGGCGGCAATCTCACCACAGAGGCGACGGAACTGGGCCGTGTCGAGAGAACATCCCCCCTCCATGGCCAGGATGCCTGTTCCGAATTTCAGGACGACGGGATGAAGTTTCATGGGCACACTTTATTCTGCACTCGCTGCAATCATGATTTCCAGAAAACCAGCCTCGAGGGCAAGCCCCTCCTGAACGCCGCGTTCCAGGGACAACCGGAGTTTTTCCACCGCTTCAAGACATCCGAGCAGTCGGCGGGATTCATTATTATACGGGGATTTCAGGCCATCATGCAGCACGCGGATCCTCATCCCGAAATGATCGGCAACCAGGGAGAGGAGTCGCGAGCGTTCCTGGAGGGACTCGGACTCGGCGACTGCCTTGAGTTGATCCTCCCTATCCGACATGTCGGTATCCGTTGTTTTTCCGAAATGTGATTTGTCAGCCGAGAGTTCTTCCTTGAGTCTCTCGGATGCCTCTTCCCTCGATTCCTCAAGAAGATCCCTGAAACACCGGGTCAGGCTGAAAGCCGCCGTAGCATCAGTATGCGCACCATCGGCAAAGAAGCGGTCCATGTGGCCGCGAAGCCTTGTCGAACGGGTATCTTCCAGCACTCCCTTACCGGGTCGGAGTGCCACGGAGATGCAACGCGACCGGATGGTCTCCAGAAGGGCTTCTGGCAATTCCGTGGTCAGCAGCAGAAGCGATCCATCGGGTGGTTCCTCCAATGTTTTCAGAAAGGCATTGGCCGCTTGAGGCATTAACCGGTCTGCGTCCCGGATCACAGCAACCTTGCGATTCCCTTTTTCAGATGTCCGGTGAAGGGCCGACTCAAGATCCCTGATCTGCTCGATAAGAAGTCGGCGGGACTTCGATCCCGGTTCGATAACATGAAAATCGGGGAGACTCTCCACTTGGATAACCCCACTTCCAAGGAACAAAGCGGCAAGTTCGTTTGCCAACAGATTGACTCCCGATTCCGGCACTCCTGAAATCAGATAGGCATGTCCAAGCCTTCCCTCATCGAAAGCCTTTTTCAATAGCGTGAGTGAATCCTCCCTAGATAAGGCCATGACAACGCTCCTTGATGATTTGTTTGACCGATTTAGCGACTGAATCCTCATCCGGAGCGGCATCAACCACGGCGATCCTTTCGGGATGTTCAAGTGCCAGATCCAGATATCCGGCACGCACCGCCTCATAGAAAGAAGCGGTTTCCTGCTCCATCCGATCTGCGGGGCCACCCCGCAAGGAAGCCCGGCGAAACCCCTCTTCGGAGGGAAGATCCAGCAGAAGCGTGAGATCTGGGAGGGTTCCACTCACTGCAAAATCATTGATCGATGCGACTTGCCTCGGATCCAAAGCACGAGCCACCCCCTGGTAGACCGTTGTTGAATCAAGGAAGCGATCACACAGCACGATGGCACCCCTTTCCAGGGAAGGCCTTATCACCTCACGAACAAGTTGAGCCCGGCTTGCGGCAAAGAGAAGCAACTCCGCCGCCGGGGTCATGGCTGCTGCGGATTCGTCATGTTGGAGCAGGTGCCGAATGCTCTCCCCGACAGGGGTCCCCCCGGGCTCCCTGATCGGCAGTACGTCACGGCCCATCGATCGGAATAAGTCGGATAGACGGCGAATCTGTGTTGATTTACCGCACCCTTCGGAACCTTCAAATGTGATGAACCACCCTTTGCTTGCCATGAGTACTGATCATAGCAAGGCAAGGATCGGGTTGAAGCGTTAAAAAAACCGGGGTTCCCTGGCCCACTATGCAAACAAGACCACCGAACTCTTATTGCTGGAAATCCACCGACGAAATCGAGCCGTTATTATGGAAGTCTTTCCCGAAAGAGAGTCTAATGCTCACGGGACCACAACTTGCATCGGGAACCGAAATAATCGGTGCGGAACTATAACCGTACCCGCCATCGGTAACCTTGAAGGCAAGAATTTCACCATTTTTAACGACTGCAAAGATCTCGGCGGGTTTATTGGGCCAAAGATGCTCACTTCCTGGCTGATAGCGGTAGCGATCCGAAACAGTGTCGAGCAACTCATTAGTGACCCCGTATTTTCCCAAGGCCGCCAGGAGGACTGATTTGTTCTGTTGCGCCGTGGCCGTATCGGGCATCCCTCCCCGAATTACCGGCCTGACTTTACTGAAAGCCTCCCTGAAAACCTCGGAAGTCACTCCAAGGGCGCCCGCCACCAAATCAACTGGGCGACCATGATCCTGTGGGTCGGTATCATGTCCCCCTGTCAGTACAACGGGGACTAAAGTGATGCCGGTGGTGTCAAATCCAGAGGAAACAACGGTCTCATTGACTGATGAGTTGGCATTCGTAACGGCAGCAGTGGCCTTGCCCCCCCCCGCCAACAAAATCATCACCAAAACTAGCGGTAGTAAAGCGAGTGAAAGGCGATGGCAGAGAACGAATAGGTTCATCGTATAAAAATTCTGCAGGGAACTGGACCAAAGCGACAAAAGTACTGAAAAACGGTGAAGAACCGAACCTCCACCACATTCATGGATTAATAACCCTCGAAGACACTCTTCGTCTGGGCATCCGGATCCTTGATTTTGGGAAGTGCCATCTTCTGACCGCTAAGGATGAGCCAGCTCTCTTTCTGCTTATCAGTAAGAACTGCAAGCATTTGCCTGGAAGTCTGATTTTGCAGATTGTGAAGGCTGAGATCCTTCAGGAAGGAAGAGGCCAACGAGTTATTATACTTCGCGTTGATCGCGGCAATCTGTGAACTCTTGCTGGCCGAAATCGCGGCAATCTGTTGCTGCTGGTTGGCACTGAGTCCCAGCAGTTGCTGCTCGGTTGGCGAGGTGAGAAGATTCCCCTTGAGTTGCTGACGCTCTATTTGGCGCAGGCGGTCCTGCTGGGACGAACTCAGCACGGCAAGGGCGCGCTCGTTGTATTTTTTGCGGAGCTTTCTGAGATCCCAACCGGCACGCAAGGCTGCATCCTCGCCATCCATACCGATCGCCGTGATCTTGCGCGCACGCGACTTGTATTCGGAACGAAGGGAATCAAGCAACGTGCATTGAAGGGAGGAGAGTTTGAGATCCTGCCGAACAGGGTCAAGGCCCAACAGGACCGCAACGGATCCGGGATGATCATCTCCACCGGTCGTAACACCACTCCCTGCCATCAGCGTTCCCGTCCCTGACTGGGACTGAACGGCCGTGGAGCAACCCGTGAGGGCCAGAAGCACGAAAGCAAGAGGGGTGAGATATTTCATGGATCGGTGGCGGTGGAATCAGGCTCTGGTAAATCAGGAAGCCTGTGCAATCATGCCCTCAAGCTTCACGATATCAGCACCGAATTTACGGATACCCTCGGCGAGTTTGTCCGTGGCCATCGCATCCTCATTCAGCAACCAACGGAAGCTCTTCTCATCGACGGGAATCTTATCGATCTCCATTCCCTTGGCTACCTCGGGGGAGAGAACGCGGACAAGAGGTTCGCTGGACTCCTCAAGCTTCTCAAGGATGTCGGGACTGATCGTGAGAAGATCACACCCGGCAAGGGCAACGATTTCGCCGGTGTTGCGGAAGCTGGCTCCCATGACCTGAGTCTCGAATCCGAACTTCTTGAAGTAGTTGTAAATCTTGTGCACGGATTGAACCCCGGGGTCTTCAAAGCCGACGTACTCCTTGCCCGTTGTTGCCTTGTAGTAGTCGTAGATACGGCCGACAAACGGCGAGATAAGTCGGATTCCACCTTCGGCACAGGCAACGGCCTGAGGCATCGAGAACATGAGGGTAAGGTTACAATTGATCTTCTCTCTCTGGAGGATCTCGGCTGCACGGATACCCTCCCAGGTCGAGGCGATCTTGATCAGGACGCGCTCACGACCGACACCAGCCTTCTCGTAGAGGCCGATCAGGTAGCGGGCCTTGTCAAGGGTGGCCTCGGTGTCAAAGGAGAGGCGAGCATCCACCTCGGTACTGACGCGACCGGGAACAATCTTGAGAATCTCGCAACCGAAGAGGATCAGTGTATCGTCGATGACTTTCTTGAAGAGCGCCGAACCCGAGAGGCTTGATCCCTTGTTGTCGGCGATTGCCTTGTCCAGCAGGGTGCGATATTCGGGTTGGAGAACGGCCTTGAGGATGAGGGAGGGATTGGTCGTTGCGTCCTGAGGATGAAATTTGCGGATATCCTCAAAGTTGCCGGTATCCGCGACAACGGTGGTGAACTGTTTGAGAGACTGGAGTTGGTTCATGCGTTTTGTTGTTAGTTACTAATTATGCTGGTTAAGTCTTGGGAAAGCAATTCTGGAGTTGATTCTATGAATGGGACGATCCTGCCTTCCTTACCCCATGGAGGCGCGGATAAACTCCCTGAAGAGAGGATGGGGAGATTCGGGCTTGCTCAGGAACTCCGGATGGAACTGGACCGCCACAAACCAAGGGTGATCTTTTAGTTCGATGATTTCCACAAGAGCCTCGTCCGGAGAGGTTCCGGAAATCACCATGCCCCTCTTCTCCAAAATATCCCGATAAGCGTTGTTAAATTCGTACCGGTGGCGGTGGCGCTCGGCTATCTCGGTATGAGCGTAAATTTTATGAGCTTTGGAATTGGGCTTCAAAACCGCGGGCCATGATCCCAGGCGCATCGAGCCCCCTTTACTGGTGACCTCTTTCTGCTCGTCAAGAAGGGCGATGACGGGGTGGGCGGTCTTCGGGTCAAATTCGGTGCTGTTTGCGCCCTCAAGTCCACAGACATTGCGCGCGAACTCAATCGTTGCGATCTGCATTCCAAGGCAAATGCCGAAGTAAGGGATCCCGTGCTCCCTGGCAAAGCGTGCTGCAGCAATTTTACCTTCGGTGCCACGGTCTCCGAAACCACCCGGAACAAGAATTCCGGCCACACCGGTGAGGTGCTTCTCAGCTCCCTCGGCCTCTATCTCTTCAGCGTCGACTATTTGGAGATCGACCCCGCAATCATTGGCCCCACCCGCATGACAGAGGGACTCATAGATACTTTTGTAGGCATCCTGAAGCTCCACGTACTTGCCAACCACGGCGATCGTGATGCGGCGTGAGGGATGGATCATTGATCGGACGGTCTTTTTCCAGACAGACATGTCGGCAGACGCCGTCTCTAATCGCAGGAGCTTGCATACCTTCTCATCCAAACCCTCCTCTTGGAGCATCAGGGGAAATTCATAGATCGAGTTATCGACATCCCTCGCCTCGATCACAGCATCCAGTGGAACGTTACAGTAAAGGGAAAGCTTTTCCCTGACCTCTGGCTCTAGGGGCTTTTCCGTGCGGCAGATGAGCACTTCGGGTTGAAGCCCGATCTCGCGCAACTTGGCAACGCTCTGCTGGGTCGGCTTGGTCTTCAACTCTCCTGCAGCCTTGATATAGGGAACCAGGGTCACATGAAGCAGGATCGCATTCTCATGACCCACCTGAAGTATGAACTGGCGTATCGCTTCCAAAAACGGCAACCCCTCGATGTCACCCGTTGTTCCGCCGATTTCAGTGATTAGAATATCCGCATTGCCGACCTGTTCAAAACTACGAATGCGACGCTTGATCTCGTCGGTGATGTGCGGGATGACCTGCACGGTTTTACCGAGATAGTCACCCCTTCGCTCATTGGAGAGTACTGTCTCGTATACCTGCCCGCTCGTCAGGTTATTCTCCCGTGTAAGCGTGCACTTGGTGAAACGCTCGTAATGACCCAAATCGAGATCCGTTTCTGCTCCATCGGCCAGCACGTAGACTTCGCCATGCTGGAGTGGGTTCATCGTGCCTGGATCGACATTCAGGTAAGGATCAAGCTTCTGAAGGGTCACCCTCAGTCCACGGTGCTCCAAGAGAGTACCAAGCGACGCGGCCGCTAGCCCCTTTCCTAGAGAGCTGACCACTCCACCTGTCACGAAAATATACTTCATGGGTTGAGTATCTTAGGGAAGCAGGATGAAAAATCCAGCTCGGCCACACGTGAGGGGAAAGATTTCCCGTTGAGTCCCTGCCAAAGAGGGGTTCCCTTAGAGCGTCACCCCGAGCAATCGCGCGAAAAGCTCCCTCCGACGACGATGCTCCTCGTCACTGAGGACAGAAACCATCGCGCCAAAATCAGTCTCGGGTAGCTCCACCCAGGATTTGCACCCACCGAATCCCTTTTCCATCGGTAGGAGCGAAGGGGGTTCAAGGCGGTAAACGCGGACAAAAGCGACGTGGATTCCGTTACCCCCGAGGGAAGAAGACTTGGTATCGTAGGCAAATCGTTCTTCGATGACCGAAGCGTCTAGCACATGCAGTTCCTTCAACCGGTGCACAGTCTCCTTCTCCTCGACCCGTCCACTCCACTCCACAGTAGCCACATAGCTGATCGTGACAATGTCGGGAGCCTGCTCCGGCAGCGAGACACCCTCTTTTCTGATTTTGTCAATCTGACCGTGGAACCAGGTGGGAAACAGGTAGAACTCCTCATGAACAAAGCCGAATCCACCACGACCTTCGGCAATGCCTCCTTTGCGCAGAATCAAGCTCTGCTCACCGTTTCCTAGGGCTTCGCAGACGAGAGCCCACTCTTTGAACGCAATGGCCATACCTCTGTTTAGACCAAAAAATCGTGTCAAAAAGTAAAAATCGGGGCGACCTCTCCTTTCCCTTGGCAACCCCGCCTTCCACATCAACAATATCACCGATGCTCCACGCCTTCGACCTGCACCTACATACCCACTACTCTGCGGACGCGTGCGGTTCGCCTGAGGCCATGATTGCTGCTGCAAAGCTGCGTGGACTGAGCGGTATCGCCGTCACGGATCATAATACATGTGCCGCCCTCGAGCACCTCAAGGGCGTTGGAATGATACGGGAGGATGGTGCTGCAGTTGACGGATTCCTGATTATCCCCGGGGTGGAGGTCTCCACGGCAGACGGCCACCTTCTCTGTCTAGGGACCACGCTCCCGAACATGAAGGGATCCCCTGCCCTTGAGGTGGTTGCCGCAGTGAAGGATCGTGGGGGGATCTGTATCGCCCCCCATCCTTACGACTCTTTCCGAGCAGGGATCCGTGAAGAGATTCTTGATCAACTTGATCTGGCGGCACTCGAGACCTTCAATGCAGCAGTTACCCTTCGTGGATTCAACGCCAAAGCCTCCACTTATGCGGCCCGTCGCGGGCTAGCCGGAACGGCCGCAAGTGACGCCCATCATGCCTCGGCAGCCGGCATCTGCTCCACCTCCTACGACTTGCCGGATCTCTCCGTTGAATCAGTCCTCAATGCAATCCCCCGCGGTGGGAAACGAAACGAACACTATCTCTCCTTCTCGGAAGGGATGAAAAAGAATTTCGGTAACTGGTTTCGGATCTTTAATCCCTCCCCGGCACGATTCAATTCTAATCCCTAGATGCCGACTTCTACAATCTGCCATTTATTTTCACCCCATCCCCTATTCCCCACTCAACGTGATCGAAAAACACCTTGTCCAAATCACCAACGAACTCGGCCTGCAAGCTCGTCAGGTTGCCGCAACAGCAGTCCTTCTCGAAGAGGGCGCAACTGTTCCTTTCATTGCCCGTTACCGGAAGGAAAGGACTGGTGAACTTGACGAGGTCAAGATCACGGCCATCCGTGATCGTCTGGAGCAACTGGAGGTGCTCGACAAGCGGCGCGAGGCGATCATCTCCTCACTGGATGAACGCAAGCTCCTGACAGAGGAACTTCGGGCCACAGTCGAATCAGCTGCCACCTTGAACTCACTCGAGGATATTTACCTTCCTTTCAAACCGAGAAAAAGAACCCGCGCCACGATTGCGAAGGAACTCGGCCTTGAACCTCTCTCCGATACTCTCTGGAAGCAGGATCCCTCAACCGATCCCGAGTTGCTTGCTGCCCCTTATGTCGGCAATACGATCACGGTCGACGCCAAGACCTCGACTTTGGATACCGTTGCCGCCGTTCTCGCCGGAGCTCGCGACATCCTCGCGGAACGGATTAATGATGACGCCAACGCCCGTGCCCAACTGCGTAACCTTTACCTAAGTAAGGGGATCATCAAATCAACGTTGATTTCAGGAAAAGAGGAGGAGGGAGCCAAATTCAAGGACTACTTTGATTGGAGTGAAACCGCCGCCACGGCCCCATCCCACCGCATCCTGGCGATGCGTCGGGGAGAGACCGAGGGGGTTCTCTATTTTCGCCTGACTCCTCCCGAGAACGAGGCTCTAGGAACCCTCTTCTCTCTCTTCGTGAGGGGGACATCCCCCGCCGCCAAACAGGTGCAACTTGCCTGCGAGGACTGCCTCAAACGACTCTTGGGCTTCGCAATGGAGGTCGAGGCGCGCGGCTTCTACAAGAAGAAGGCTGACGAGGAGGCCATCCGCGTCTTCGCCGAAAACCTGCGCGAGCTTCTTCTGGCCTCCCCACTCGGACAGAAAATCACCCTCGGGATCGACCCCGGATTCCGAACCGGGTGCAAGGTCGTGCTTCTGGACCGCCAGGGAAAACTTCTCGCCAATGAAGTGATCTATCCCGGCAGGGGTCGTGGAGAGGAAATTGAAGCTGCGGAAGCAATCCTTAACATGGTTCGCCTCCACAAGGTCGAGGCAATAGCCATCGGCAACGGCACCGCCTCTCGCGAAACGGAGACCTTTGTCAAGAAGCTCAAGCTTCCCACCTCCATACAGATCGTGGTGGTGAGTGAAAGTGGCGCCTCGATCTACTCGGCGAGCGAAATTGCCCGGGAGGAATTTCCGGATCTTGACCTCACCGTCCGAGGAGCTGTCTCGATTGGTCGTCGTCTCATGGATCCGCTTGCCGAACTTGTGAAGCTGGATCCAAAATCGATCGGGGTTGGCCAATACCAGCATGATGTGGATCAGGCAGCTCTCAAGCGATCTCTCGACGATGTCGTCGTCTCCTGCGTGAACAAGGTGGGGGTCGAACTGAATACCGCCTCACGTCATCTCCTGGCTTATGTCTCGGGCCTTAACTCCCGTACCGCGGCCAGCCTAGTCACCCATCGTGATACTAACGGACCCTTCAGGTCGCGCGCAGAGTTGCTCAAGATAAGTGGTCTCGGACCGAAAGCCTTCGAGCAGGCGGCCGGATTCCTTCGGATCCGGGGGGGAGAACATCCCCTTGATGCTAGTTCCGTCCATCCGGAACGCTACGAGCTCGTTGACCGCATGGCGGCGGATCTCGGCTTTACCGTACCGGAACTAATGAAAGACCCCGTGAAACGCTCCGCCATCAAGCTCGACCGTTATGTTACCCCCGAAGTGGGACTCCCTACACTCAAGGATATCGTCGCGGAGTTGGCCAAACCAGGACGTGATCCGCGCGAGCAGTTTGAAGCATTCAGCTTCGCTGATAGCGTGGAGAAAGTTGAAGATTTGCAACCGGGCATGAAACTCCCCGGGATCGTAACGAATGTCACCGCCTTTGGAGCCTTCGTTGACGTCGGCGTCCATCAGGACGGCCTGGTCCATATTAGCCAGATCAGTGATGACTTTGTAAAAAACCCCGCCGAATTTCTAAAAGTTGGCCAGAGGGTTCAGGCAACTGTGATGGAGGTCGATCTTCCGCGCAAACGTATCGCCCTGTCACTGAAGACAAAGGTCGATCTTTCCCCGCGTCAACCCAAAGGAGCCACCGGTGTCAGTCGAGGCGGTCGGGGAGAGGATCTGAGTCGCTACATGCGCAACGATTCAGGCAAGCCCGGAACCGGAGGAGACTGGTTCTCCCAGGCGCAACAGAAAAAATTCTAACGAACCGCCATGTCCCTAACCTCCCCAAACTCCGCATCCAGAGTCCTCCTCGCAAGCCTCGCAGGGACGGCAATCGAGTTCTTTGACTTTTACATTTATGCCACGGCTGCAGTCCTTGTCTTTCCTAAACTCTTCTTTCCTCAGGGTGATTCTACGGCAGCAACCCTCCAGTCTCTGGCGACCTTCTCCCTGGCCTTCTTTGCCAGACCGCTTGGATCCGTCTTTTTTGGCCATTTTGGCGATCGGATAGGCAGGAAGACGACCTTGGTTGCTGCCCTCCTGACCATGGGAGTCTCCACCGTTTTGATCGGTCTCTTGCCAACCTTTGAATCAATTGGTCTGGCAGCTCCCGTTCTACTCGCCCTTTGCCGTTTCGGTCAGGGATTCGGTCTTGGCGGAGAATGGGGTGGGGCGGTTCTGCTTGCCACCGAGAACGCCCCTCCAGGCAAACGCGATTGGTACGGAATGTTTCCCCAGCTTGGTGCGCCCATCGGCTTCCTCTTCTCCGGAGCAATCTTCCTACTACTCAGCAAATACCTTGATGCCCCCAATTTCCTGACATGGGGCTGGAGGGTTCCCTTTCTCGCAAGCAGCGCACTGGTGATTGTGGGACTCTATGTGCGTCTCAATATCACAGAAACTCCCGCTTTCCTCGAAGCATCCTCCCGTAGAAGGCATGTCGCCGTGCCGATGATTAACCTTTTTCGCAACCATCTTCGCACTGTGATCCTGGGAACATTTGCAGCGGTTGCGACCTTTGTGATCTTTTACATCCTGATAGTCTTTTCACTTTCCTGGGGCACGACGCATCTTGGCTATTCCAGAGAAACATTTCTGATCATTCAACTTATCGGCGTGCTTTTTTTCGCCCTTTCAATTCCCTGCACAGCTTGGATCTCCTCACGGATTGGACGCCGAAACATGCTCCTTCTGGCTACCCTGGCGATCTTTTTCTTCGGCTTGTTCTTTGATCGCCTCTTTTCTGCGGGAACTCAGGGAGTGGTGGCGACGCTTGTGATCGGCTTTCTGCTGATGGGGGTCACCTATGCGCCGCTCGGGACGTATCTTTCAGAACTTTTCCCTGTGGAGGTGCGGTACACCGGAGCCTCGATCACCTTTAATATCGCCGGGATTCTCGGGGCCTCACTGACCCCTTATCTCGCCACATCGCTGGCCATCGGGCATGGGTTGGGATCTGTTGGCCTCTACTTGGCCGGGATGTCGGCGATCAGTCTGATCGCCCTTATGCTCACGACACAACACGAGAAATTCGGAGAAGCTTAAACCCTCCTGATAAAGGTGTCCCTTATGAATCTCACATCGCCGTGATCGGGATGATCCAGCGTGTAGTGAAGGCCTCGGCTTTCTTTCCTGCTTATGGCGCAGTCCACGATCAATGAGGCCGTCGTGGCAAGGTTACGGAGTTCCAATAGGTCGGCCGTAATTTTGAAATTCCAGTAAAATTCCTGGATCTCATTCTGAAGATTCCGAAGCCTGTGTGCAGCCCTCTGCAGTCGTTTATCGGTGCGAACGATACCCACATAATCCCACATTAGTCGCCGAATCTCATCCCAATTGTGGTAAATGACGACTAACTCGTCGACATCCTGGACTTTACCGGGACGCCACTCTGGCAACTCGACCTCGATTCCCTGACGATGGTGGTTGCGACTTGCCTTGGCCTCCGCGCGATGCGCCATCACAAGCGCCTCCAGCAGCGAGTTACTGGCCAAGCGGTTGGCCCCGTGCAGGCCAGTGCAGGCTGCTTCACCCACGGCATAGAGTCCCCTCAGGGAGGTCTCGCCGTTCAGGTCCGTCTTCACCCCACCACACTGATAATGAGCCGCTGGAACTACGGGAATCGGTTGACGGGTGATATCGATCCCCAGCCTGAAACATGTCTCGTGAATGGTGGGAAAACGTTCCCTGATGAATTCCGCATTCAAATGAGAGATATCGAGGTAGACGCAGGGCTTCCCGGTTCGCTTCATCTCGGCATCGATGGCCCGGGCCACGATGTCGCGAGGGGCAAGTTCAAGACGCTTGTCATATTTTTCCATGAAACGCTTGCCCCGCTCGTCAACAAGGATCCCTCCCTCCCCGCGCGCAGCCTCGGTGATCAAAAAAGACTTGGCCTGGGGATGGAAGAGGCAGGTCGGGTGAAACTGCATGAACTCCATGTTGGCAATCGTCGCACCGGCCCGCCAGGCCATTGCAACGCCATCCCCCGTGGCGATGCCGGGGTTGGTCGTGTACTGATAAACTCGTCCGCACCCCCCCGTGGCCAGAATGGTCACATCGGTTCGGAGCGTCTCGACTTCACCGCTTAACTCGTCCAGCACATAGATCCCGACACAACCATCCTGCATGGCATAGCCAAGTTTGCCCGTGGTGATTAGGTCGACAGCCATGTGATTCTCCATCACCGTGA
>CAINEX010000053.1 GCA_903847935.1 uncultured Spartobacteria bacterium
ACTCCCTTTAAACAATTTAAAGAACCATAAAAGCACTAGATTCTCCTTAGGGCTTACGAATGAGATGCTCTACCAACTGAGCTAAAGCGGCGTGACTAATCGAAAGTTCAAAATACCGATTTTACCGGCTATGGCAAGAGAGACCCAACTCCCGTTGTTCAACGAGGTGTCTGGATCCCTTCTGTGGGCATCATTCCTTTCCTTGCAAGGATCCGCTGGATGGCACCCCTCACCTCGTCGTCCGGGATCTTGCCCATTTCGCCGTGACGCTGCTCGAGGGGGCCGGATGGCTTCAGAAGTTCCACCACTTCATGTCCCAAGTCTCTACTAGCGTCTACTATGGGACCGATCAACGCACTGGGACTGGCGTAATGGAGAATGGCCAGCGCAGGGCACCTTGTTGCGTAGGCCATGAAGAGGAC
Organism: uncultured Spartobacteria bacterium; assembly: GCA_903847935.1. GTDB lineage: Bacteria > Verrucomicrobiota > Verrucomicrobiia > Chthoniobacterales > UBA6821 > UBA6821. Next base: position 423 of record CAINEX010000053.1, read on the forward strand.
TCCGGTATCCGTGCTGACAAGCATAAGCGAGTAGGTAAGCAGCACGGCAGTTTCCTCAAGCGTTGTCTTGTTGCAGAGGTTGATGACACTAGGACAGGCAGACTCGATCTCCCGAGCCGCATTTTCATTATCCCAGCCCCCGGTAAGAACGACCTGCAACCGATAGTTACGCTGGATCCATTGGATATTCCGGACATAGGAGTCGACAGGCCAGTCGCGCCAAGCACGACTTCTCCCCCCCCCCGTCTGAAAGATGAAAAATGGCTGATCAATCCAATCCACAAAGCGCTCTCTGATAGTCTCCCGTTCAGAGGTTTTTGGTTGGTAAATCATCGTGTAAGCATCCTCGGCACCACCTGCTGCATGTGCGATGGCTGCACCAAGCCGGAGAATATGCCCTTCCTCAGGAAGTTGGACCCCATGGGATAATAGGAATCCATAATTCCCACATCTCCAGTATCCCCCAAAGAGGGCCCTCCTATTGACGCAGTAGGCGATCGGGACGACCTCGGGATTGATATTGAGCAGGATAACAAGATCTGGGCGATTCCGGCGGAAACGCCTGAGGAGTCGGAAGGCATACACGGGAGACTTCCCGTACGGCACCACCTCATCGACATCGGAATCGTGGAGGAAGACCGTGCTCCTCTTACGATGGGCACAGACAACAATCTTGGACTCCGGATAGGCTAACTTGAGACTATGCACGGCAGCCGTATCAAAGAGCGCATCGCCGATCCCTGTCGTGCTGAAGACAAGGATCAGAGCGGGATCAAGGGGGAGAGTCTCGCCAGTTGGAGGAAAAAACACCGCGAGCGCACGAAACAGGGATTCCGTGATGGATTGGGTTAGGCTCTTCCACATGAGTAAGCACTATGACGAAAGTTCAGCATTGAACCAAGGTTTTGAAGTCGGGATTGCCTACGCCTCTCCCGGATTGCTCCAGCGTATCGATCCAAACTGCTGTTCGCAGGTTTCATCCCACTAAAAAGCCATCTCGACGAGATGGCGGAGGGGGTGGGATTCGAACCCACGGTGCCTTTCAGCACTTCAGTTTTCAAGACTGACGCAATAGACCACTCTACCACCCCTCCCTTGTCTCAGATTCAAGCCTAAATGGGCCTCTCGGAGCAAGTCGATACCAGAGAAGCCTAAGCATGGATTCTCCATGCCCTCGAATCACTCTTTCAGAACTATCTTGAGAGATCTCCTTGGGTCAGGATCTGATACCCCTCCCCCTGAAGAACCGCAGCCGCACACTCGTTGTCATCGACATGGAGGACGAGGAGAGCCTTTCCGCGTGGACGCACGAGCAGGGGATAGCTGAAGAGGAGATTTACTTCCGCCATGAGGAGACAGCTGAGGACTCGGGCCAGATCAGCGGCCCCTTCGGCAAGTTCGACGACAAGCACCGACGTCTGGCTAAATGCGATGTCATGATCGTGCAGGAGCTTGGAAACCAGCGTGGGATCGCTCACGATCATCCTAGCGATGGAGGACTCCGCCGAATCGACGATGCTGAAGGCAAGAACGATCACGCCATTCTGCTCCAAGAACTTCACAACCTCCAAAAGCGCTCCCACTTTGTTGTGAAGAAAAATGGAGAAGTGCTTCACCGGGGCACCCGTAACGGTTTCCAGAATGGAGGGATTTGATGACGTTGACATGGGATTTTATTTGTAAGCGTAGACAAAACAGGTATCGACCGGGAAGGATGCCGGAGCATCAAGAAGTTCCACGGCCAGAAAGTACATCCCACTGACGGCGGGGGCAACCCCGAGTGCCGTTCGGGATCCGGGATGGGCACCATTATCTTGCCAAGAATCCCCATGGAGAGGCTTTCCTGAAGCGTCATACACCACAATCCTCATTTTCTCCGAGTTCTCGGCCGAGGCAGCCACGAACCAATACTGGTTCCCGGCAAAGAGGGTGACCTGAAGGAAGGCTGCTTGCCCCTTGGAAAGCGAATTATACCACTCCCCGTCCCGAAGACGGAACCCCTCATTCTCGAAGGCGCTGGCCGTTTCCAAGGCGAGACGCCTTGATTCTGTCGGCACAGGAGGAGCGGCATTCCGCGATTCTTGGGACACTTCCTCCTTGAGCGGTTGATTGACAGTAGATTCAACGGTTCCTGATCCACTCGCATGCAGGGTTGGGATTGGCATCATTATTGGCAGAATGCCCATAAAGCACCACAAGAGTAATGAAGGGTTCAGCTTTTTCACGGCTTGGAAGGAGAACTGTGCATGGAGGTGTTGGTGGGAGCTGCCGTGATTTGGGACATCCCTAACAGAGCAGGTTTTGGAGAGGGCTGCATGAGAGGAGTCGGTGATGCATTGGCGGAGGCCATGATGGAGACGACCATCGAGGCTGAGAGGTCGTGAATCTTCTGGATCTTATCGCGCCTCTTCTCCGGCGAAGGATCCTTACCAGACTCCTCCAAGAGGAGGGCAATCTGATTCAAGGAATCACGCACCAGCACGACTCTATCACCCTGCTTGACCCGGCCAGGGAGATCGCCCAACCGGAGAGAAAGGCGGCGGGCGAGGGCAGGTTGTTCGATCACGGAAGCCCCCTCAAGCGTTGGGCTCGCGAGCACCACTGATGTCGCCACATCCAGCCCCCTGAGCCATGCCGCCGCAGAAGTCAGTACAATCAATTCCTTGTCCTTCTGACCGACCATCGTGGCCTTCACTTCATTTTCCGTCGCTTCCAGTTCCTCGGCCAGCGCTTCCCAATCGTTGTTGTCCGCGAATTGCATCAGACTATTTCCCCTGCCCATCAGGCTCTCGCTGATCCCAAGCGACTTGGCCACCTGCATCATCTCCCTGCCGACATTTTTCACCTGCTGACCATCTTGGGCCTCGACGGCAATATATCCGTTGGCGGCAAGAACACCGACCGCCAAGGCAAGCTGGGAGCGTTCGGTCGTGACCGGAGCGGAGGACGACGTCACGAGAGTCGCCCAGTTCGGACGGCAGGCCTTGTTCATCGCGACAAAGACCTCCCCGGGTGACGGCACACTAAGAGAGTCGATGAAAAGCACTCCCTGCTTTTGGTTCTCCGTCATCGGTGGGATCACGGGACCGGAGGGCGTGGCACCTTGAGAGCACAGCACACTCAACACCCAAATGGCAAAATATCTGCCCGTTTGCATGATTTGTGAGTAAACCAGTTTCTTTCATGTTGCCAGAACCGAACACCTCGCCCCTCTCGAACGCAAAATCCCCGATTCGCTTCACCGATCTTCCGATCGAGGAACTGCGCGAGGGAATCGTCTCCGAACTAAGCAAGGGGAACAGGTTGATCGTCGAGGCCCCCACGGGTTCCGGAAAATCGACCCAGATCCCGCAGATGCTTCTGGATGCAGGCCTTCTCGGATCAGGTCGCGCTGTGATCCTGCAACCCCGCCGCCTTGCCGCACGGATGCTGGCCGCACGCGTGGCCCATGAGCGGGGGGGCAAGGTGGGGGATGAGGTTGGTTACCGGATCCGACTTGATGATGCCTCCAGCACCGGGACACGCCTACTTTTTGTCACGGAGGGGATCCTGGTCCGTCAGATGCTGGGGGATCCCGATCTGAGCGGTGTGAGCGCCCTCCTCTTCGACGAGTTTCACGAAAGGCACCTCTACAGCGATATCTCGCTGGCTCAGGCACTGGAGTTGCAAGCAACGCGACGCCCAGACCTGAAGATCATCGTCATGTCGGCCACGCTCGATACCTCCTCACTCACGGAATATCTGGAGCCGTGCACCGTCCTCCGATCCGCTGGCCGTACTCACCCCGTGAAGATCGAATACTTGACGCGGGAACCCGGTGAGGAAAAGCCATGGGATCTTGCCGCCGAGTCTGCCGCCTCGATGCTTTCTAAAACCCCCGGCAATCTTCTGGTCTTCATGCCGGGCGCCTACGAGATCGCGCGAACCATCTCCACCCTGAGGGTCCGCCTTCCCAATAACGTCATGATCATGCCCCTTCACGGGGAGCTTACGCCGGCTGATCAGGATGCCGCCGTGGCTCCCGGTGATGGGCGCAAGGTCATCGTTTCCACCAATGTCGCGGAAACCTCGCTCACCATCGACGGCGTGACGGGGGTGATCGATTGTGGCCTAGCACGCATGGCCTGCTTCGACCCTCGCCGTGGGATCAACACCCTGCTCATCGAAAAGATCAGCAGGGCCTCCGCGGACCAGAGAGCCGGTAGAGCCGGCCGAACTGCTCCGGGAATCTGCCTGCGGCTCTGGACCGAGAGGGAGCATGCCAGACGCATCCCTCGCGAGGCCCCGGAGATACACCGAGTCGATCTCTGCGAGGTTCTCCTCACGCTGAAGGCCGCGGGATTCCCCTCAATGGATGCGATCCGTTGGCTGGATGCACCTAACACCCCTGCTGTGACTAGGGCTGAAACGCTTCTGAGGGATCTCGGAGCCGTGGACCACATGGGGGATATCACCCCACTCGGGCGCAGGATGATGGCCTTCCCCACGCACCCACGCTACGCACGCATGCTGATCTCCGCTCAGGAGTTCGGGTGCGTTCGTCAGGCGGCCCTCATGGCCGCACTCACCCAGTCACGCCCCCTACTCATGCGCACAGACCGTCGTACGGAAGAGGAACGTCAGGACCTCTTCGGAGGAGGAGGATCCGATTTTCTGGTCATGGCCCGGGCCTTCCGCTGGGCGGAGAGGAACGATTTTCGCGCCGATCGTTGCCGCCAACTTGCCGTCCACGGCGACGCCGCCCGGCAGACGGGGCGAGTCTATGACCAGTTTCTCTCGCTAGCCGAAGCCCAGGGACTTGATGTGGATGCCCCTGCTGCCCCCGACGAGGCTCTTGCAAAGTGTATCCTTGCCGGATTTGCAGATCAGGTGGCCCGGAGAAAGGGTGCCGGCACGAATCTCTGTGACATCGTTCATGGACGCCGCGGCCTGCTTGCCAAGGAGAGCGCTGCCTCGGAGAGCCGCCTCATCGTGGCGGCCGAGATCAGTGAGATTGGCCAAGGCAGCGGCGATGTCCGAGTGCAACTCTCGATGGCGACGGCAATCGAAGAGTGGATGCTCCGCGAACTCTTCCCGGATGACTTCACCGATCGGAATGACTACTTCTTCGACACATCCACCAACCGCGTCGTGAGACGAACCGAGAAGGTCTTCCGCGACCTTGTGCTGGAGTCTGTCCACCGTGACGCCCAACCCTGCGAAGAGGCTTCCAAGGTATTGGCAGCCACCCTCGCCGAAGGGGATCTTCCCCTCCCCACCTGGAAGGAAGAAACGGAAGAGTGGATCGATAGGGTGCAATGGCTGGCCCATCATCATCCCGAACTGGAACTCCCCTCCTTTGACGCAAACGAGCGCCTCGCGGCTCTTGAGCGCTGGTGCGAGGGAGCCGTCGGCTACCGCGAGGTCAAGGACCGACAAGCCCTACCCGCACTTCAATCGCTCCTGACTCCGGCCCAGCGATCATCACTCGATCGCCTTGCTCCCGACCGCCACGAACTCCCCGCAGGGCGCAAGGCACGACTCCTCTACAAGCCGACCGGCCAAGTGACCATGAGTGCCCTGATCCAGGATCTCTACGGGGTGACAACCGTACCGAAACTTGCTGGAGGGAAAGCCGAGGTGACGATCGAGATTCTGGCTCCGAACCGGCGCCCGATACAAATCACGAAAGATCTCAACTCCTTTTGGAAGGAGACCTATCCGAAAATCAAAACGGAACTGTCACGCCGCTATCCCAAGCACAAGTGGCTTTAATGAGTGGATCTATGAAGCGGTGATGATTTTGAAAACTTTTGCGTAAGTTTCATCACTCCTCGTGATCAAGAGTACTGGATGACGTAGAGATTTTGGCGATGAGCTAGGAGGAGCCATGAGCTGTATTCCTATACTGCGAATGGCGACAACACCGCTCATCACCAAAAGATCAAGTCAGCTAGTTGCTCTTTGGGAATTGTGGCGGATTCTGAACGTAGCCCGCATCGGACTTCTTTGCTGAGGAGTCACCAGCTCCAGAGATCTTATCCTGGGTCCAACTTGCTGAGCCACTGATGTCCTCACCCAGTCCCTTCACCGTATTACATCCGGAGAGCAGGAGAGGAGCGATGACTAAAGCGATGATAAGGAATGTTTTCATAGTGGGATCCATACATTCGGTCACTCCCCTTGTCATCCCATTTTCTCAATTAACTCCTGATACGGCTGGTACTCCCCGGCGTAGAAGGGGTAGGCCTCACCCGGAGAACCCGTGGGCTTATAGCGCCAGTGCTTGTAACTCCAAAGCCAGAGTTCCGGATGCTCGTGAAGTCCCGGTTCCAATGCATCCCAGCAGGCCTGAGTAATCTCTTCCATCGACATCTCCGCCATCACGGGAAGTTCCGGGAGATATCGGACGATATAACCGCCATCTTGCCTTGGGAGACATTCGACCGGGACAAGAGCCGCACCCGAGCGTCGGGCAAGCTCGGCGGGCAGTCGTGACACCGGCGTAAGGAGGCCTCCGAATTGACGGATCACCACGGGTCCCTCGCTTGGTTTGAGATTCAGATCGATGAGCATCCCCATCTTGCCCCCTTCCTTGAGGTGGCGGATGGTGCGGAGCATCGCACCCTTCTGAGGCATGATCTGCTGACCCAGCGCAGAACGCCATGAGTCGAAGAGGGGGCCAATCAGGGGGTTTTTCAGTTTTTGGGCAATGACCGGAAAGGTGCCGAAATGTCGACAGGTAATCTGGCTAAGCCACTCGAAGTTCCCCGCGTGCAGGCAGAAATAGAGGGCCGGTTTTCCCTCCGCACCATGAGCGGGCATCGGGACAAGTCCCTCCGTGGTGATGATTTCGTCCAAGACCGTGTTGCTAAGATTGGGGGACCAGAGAAGCTCCAAGGCAGTGCGGGCAAAGACTCCGTACGATTTCCTTCCGATCCGAAGATACTCCGAATCCTTGTAACGCCCTCCAAATGCGGAGCGAAGATTGGCCATCGTCACCTCGCGACGATGACGGTCGAAGGTGAAGAAAACCGATCCTACAAAATTCGCGACGGGAGCAATCCACCTCCAAGGCAGGAGACAGATCAGGGCCGAAGCGGAGCGCAGCGCCACGTACTCCAGGCGATAGCGCAGTCGTTTCCAAAAAGGAACGGCGCCTAGCGCAGCGACCGTCTCCGGCGTGCTCATGCGGCTGGGGCCCCGGTCTCCTGCATCTCAAGTCGCGGGAAGACCGGCTTCGGTTCCCCACATACGTAACCCGGAGGAAGGGTGCCGATCGCTGTCTCCTCATCGAGGGAAATGGCCGGGAGACCGATCTGGCGTAAAATCTCGTTAGCGGCATCGGGGGCAACCGGTTGGAGCAGAGTCGCCGCAGTGCGCGCGGAGAGGATGAGCGTTGCGAGCACGGCGTCCAGCCGGTCGGCCTGCTCGGGATCCTTGGCCAGTTTCCAAGGCGCGGCGGAATCGACCAAGGCGTTGGCCCGGTTCACCAGTTCCACCATGGTCTCGATCCCGGCATGGATCTGTGCGGCATCCATCTCGGCAATAAAGGCCTTCACGGTGACCGCATCGGCTTCCAGATGAGCACTGAGATCGGCAGGAAGAGGCACTAGGTTCGGGGATCCCTCCCGGTAACGTCGGGTCATGCTGAGGGTACGGTTGACGAGATTCCCGAGCCCATTGCCGAGCTCAGTATTGTGACGGAGGAGAAGTCTCTCCTCGCTGAAGTCGGCATCCTGCCCCATCACGGCATCCCTCATCAGGTAGTAGCGAAGCGCCGTGGGACCATAGATTTCGGCGAGCGCGGCAGGATCGACCACGTTTCCGGTACTCTTGCTCACCTTTTCACCCTTCAGGCTCCAGAAGCCGTGCACGAGAAGCTTGGGCATCTCCTCATCGGCAAACCCCATGGCGTGGAGCATGCAGGGCCAGTAGACCCCGTGGGCAGGGATCAGGATATCCTTACCGATCACGTGCTGATCGCAGGGCCAGCGTCTCCTGAATGCCGCACCCTCTTCACTGCGGCTGCCATAACCGGCAAAACTAATGTAGTTGATCAGGGCGTCGAACCAGACGTAAGTGACAAAGTTCGAGTCGAATGGAAATTCGATTCCCCAGGAGAGACGGCTCTTGGGGCGTGAGATGCAGAGATCCCCGGTGATCTTGGTGGCGGCGTTGCTGAGTTCCGTGTGGCGAAATCCGGGACTCACAAATTCAGGATGAGACTCCAAAAAAGAGGCAAGCCACTCCGAACACTTCGAGAGACGGAAATACCAGTTCTCCTCATCAAGAAGCACCACTTCCCCCCACTCCGGCCCGAATTCCCCGTCGGGGCCTCGCTCCTTGTCGGTCAGGAACTGCTCCTGACGGATGCTGTAGTGGCCGCTGTAGGTCGCCTTATAGAGCCAGTCGCGTTCCTTGAGGTCGCTGAGGATGGCGCGGACGGATTCCCTGTGCAGCGGCGCGGTCGTTGCAGCCCAGGCATCGTAGGAGATACCGAGTGTCTTCCAGAGCGAGAGGAAGGTTCCTGAAATCCGATCGGCAAACTCCTGCGGGGGGATCCCCTCACGCTCGGCACTCTGCTGGACTTTCTGTCCGTGCTGATCGACACCGGTCAGGAAGAAAACCTCCCGTCCGCGCAACCGCTGATAGCGAGCAAGCACGTCGGCCAGGATCTTCTCGTAGGCGTGCCCGATGTGCGGCGGCGCGTTGGTGTAATCGATTGCCGTGGTGATGAAGAAAGGTTTCATTTCGTGGTTGTTCCCCCTGGTAGTGGTGACGCGTGTTCAGGTTCCTCCTTGGCAATCTTACCACCCCAGGAAAGGATGCGCGCCTTCACGCCTGCGGCCTCAGCCTCGGGGATCTGGTTGTTCCTGACATAAAACATGGAAAGGCTCGACCATGCGAGCAGGTCGTTGGGTGAAAGTCGTGTCGCCTCAAGCCCTGCCTCGATCGCCTCTGGGAAGTGTCCTGTCTTCATCAATGCCATCCCCAGAGCATGCCACCCCTCGAAGAAGGTGGGTTCGAGGATGATACATTTCCGGTACTTCTCCACCGCCGCCTCAAGCTCACCGACGGCTATGTCCCCGCTAGCCTCGTCAAAAAGCGTGGAGATCTCCTCCGAAATCTGCCGCTGGTCGGCCATGGAACTCCGAAGCAGGTCGGACAGGGGGTTAACCCCCTCCCTTGGAGGCCCCGGCAAGCATCTTGATCTGGGCCGCTCCCCTTGCGGCTCTCAGCCACTCCATGAAGAGCATGGACTGCTCGTTGGAGAGGAGGGTCTTGGAGATCGTCGAGCGGTGCTCATTCCACTGGGCATCTGTCAGGGGTGCTCGCTTTTGGAGGTAGGCGGCAAAGGAGCCCCATGGAGCCCCTTGGAGATTTCCGATCTCCCCCTCTTTTAACGAGAGCGTAGCCGAAGCAAGAGCCTGCGTTTCCCGTCCGTTCTTAGGATCGGCAGGGACGACTCCGTTAAGAGCCTGCGTCTTGATGCCGGCATCTTTGGCAGCTTCTGAAAACGACTTTCCCGAGGCCATGGCCGCGCGGATCTTGTCCAGCGACTTTGCGGCGGCATCAGCGGCCAGTTTGGAGGCCTTCTCCTGCGCGAGCAACGTGCTGATCTTGTCGGTGACCTCAGCCAACTCCAGCTGCCTGGCGGGTGTGACACCCTCCACCGTCACGATGTAGAAGGAGTCTCCATCCTGAATGATGTCGGAGACTTCGCCCATCTTCTGTAAACGATAAGCGGCGGCCACAAGCGGATCAGGAAGTCCGGAGGGTTTCCCATTCTGGGAACCATCGCTCTCCACGGCGGCAGCTTTTTTCGGGTGGAGTGCGGCAGCCTCAGCGGCTTTTGCGAGATCAAGCCCCTTGGCAACACCCTGACGGATCGCCTTGCCCGCATCCACCGCCTGGTCGGCCAATTTCTGAAGGGCTGCGGCGTGCTCCTTACCCGTTAGCTTTTGCTGGCTCTCAGGGAGCGTGAAGACAACATAGGAGAGGGAACGAGCCTCCCGGGAACGCAGCCCCTCCTTGTTCTTGGCATAAAAATCCGATGTCTCATCTGAAGTCACTGTGGCAGCCTTTGCAAAAGCCGATCGCTCAAACTTCAGTATCTGCGCATCGACGGCCTGATAGACCCTCGCTGCTTCTCGGACCTGAGCCTCCCCGATGGCGATCGGAGACGTCACCACCTCGCGGATCATTTTTACCCGCAGGGAATCCCGAACGATCTCCTCCATCTGGCGCTCCGTGAAACCGCGCGGCGCCAACTGCTCCTGAAGGAAGCGGGCGTATTTGGCCGGGTCAAAGGATCCGTCCGTCTGCAGGAGAGGGAGCGACTTGATCGCCGAGGCGACAGCATCATCCGAGGGGCGCACACCCAACTCCGGAGATTGATGCTGAACAATCAGGAGATTCACGATGAATTCACTCAGCGAAGCCTCCTCATTCTCTCCCAATCCCCCGAGATCCTTCACGAAGTCCGTGAGGCCCAAGGCCATGGCCAACTGATATCCGCGCACCTGACGGTCGATTTCAGCACGCTGGACGACCCTTCCGTAGATCATGGCCACATCGTTGGTGCCGACCTGAGTCAGGTTTGTGCGATTATAGAGCCAGATGAAGGCAATGATGGTCATGATGGCGATGACCAGCATGAGGACCTGTTGGTGGCGGCGGAAAACGGTAAGCATCGGGATGGGAGGAGTTATTTGATGATCAGGAGTGCAGGTTGGGTAAGGGCTGAAAAGTCGAAAAGCCAGCCTTCCTGACTAATTGGGGACGGGAATGAAAGCAAGCGCTACGAAGCCAAGAGAGAGATGCCCCGCATGATTCATGGGTCGTGGCAGTCGTCAAAAAAGGATTCACCCACCCATGATGACCGCCTCCCTACTTATTAATCGCCACGGCCAATCGCCGGACCGCCCTGGCTAGCCCCGGATCACCGATCATCTCCAGGGCATCGCCCAGGGGAAAAAGTCGGCGGCGGCGGACATTCGCCTCGGGCCAGCTCTTGAGAAGTTTGGAAATCTTCATTGCGTAGAGCTGAAGATGACGCCCATCGGCCATCTGGCAACGGGTCCGCAGATCCTGACGAAGGGTGCCGAGCACACCGGCCTCCTCCACGGCCTCCATCACCGCCACCTCGTGGGGAGTCATGTCAGGCTCTTGGCGACCCTTGGGGAAGATCCACCGATTCCCCGACGAACTCGTGATGAGAAGCAGGTGAAGCTTCCGATCGATGAAGGTGTAGGGAAGGATCCCCAATTGGCACATCCCCGAGGGCTCAGGGGGCCCGTGAATGGCCATCTCCGCTGTCTGGTACTCCTCGCGCCGCGTCACCTCCTCGCCAAGGAAATCAGGCTTCTTGAAGCCCTTGGAAGCAGCCGCATCGGGAAGGAAAATCTCCGCTAGCCGAAGAGGTGCATGCTCCCCGGTGAACTCATCGGTCTTCATTTTCAGTCTCCCCAGTTTCATGATGTGGCGCAGTCGCTTGATCCGCTGCCCCAGCGTGAAGGGCCAGAGCTTCTCAAACTGCCCCTTCGTGATCCTGATCTCCTGACCCGTCACGGCCTTACCCGTCCTGTCCCGCGCCGAGAGAAAAAAACGACTCCCCTCGCGACGCACGCGGAGTTCCTGCCCCCGCTCCCGGATGATATACCCCTGCTCGATCTCGACGCCCCGCGCCAAGGCCATCTGGGAAGGAGCCGAGACAAGAATGAATTTTCTCCGAATGGGGCCGGGGGATTTCGTCATCTTTATTTTTTTAAAAGATGCTCCCGATGTCAGGATTGACAAGTCAAACCGCATCTCCATGATAGCTTTCCTGCGCAGGCAGGAAACGATGGTGGCTGTAGCTCAATGGTAGAGCTCCGGTTTGTGGTACCGGCTGTTGCGGGTTCGAGCCCCGTCAGC
>CAINEX010000054.1 GCA_903847935.1 uncultured Spartobacteria bacterium
GCGTGAGATCGCCGAGATCCATGAAGGAGACTTCCGCCTCACTCCTTCACAGAACGTCACCATCTCCGGCGTTACGGCCGAGAAGAAGGCCGAGATCAGTGCCATCCTGGAAAAGCACGGCCTCTCTCATGAGAACGATCGCTCCGGCCTCCGACTGAACGCACTCTCCTGCGTGGCTCTTCCCACCTGCGGACTAGCCCTCGCTGAAAGCGAGCGCGACCTTCCGTCGATCCTTGGCAAATTCGAGAATGTCCTCGATGAGGCGGGTCTCCGTGACGACGCCATCAGCCTCCGTATCACTGGATGCCCCAACGGCTGCTGTCGCCCCTATCTCGCGGAGATCGGTTTCGTCGGCAAGGCTCCCGGAAAATACGCTCTCTACTTGGGAGCAAAGTACAACGGCACCCGACTCAACCGACTTTTCTCGCCGAGCATCACGATTGACGATGCAGTCTCCACCCTCACCCCGATCATCAAGCGCTATGCGAAGGAGCGCAATGAAGGCGAGGGCTTCGGCGACTTCTGCGACCGCGAGATCCTCCCCTCGGATGCCACCTTCCACAGCGTCGGCACGCCAAAGGGTGGTTTGGCCGCTTAATGCCCGTGAAGGTATCCGCTGAACAGATCACGGCCTGGAATAAGGAACTACGGCAGAAGAGCCCTCTGGAGATTACCCAATGGGCGATTGAACGTGCAAAGGTAGCCGGTGGTAATGCCATCGTTTCAACGAACTTCCGTCCCTACGAGGCGGTCCTTCTCCATCTGGCCACGCAAGCCCAAGCTGCTATCCCTGTTCTATGGGTTGATCACGGCTACAACCGCCCGGCAACCTACAAGCATGCCGAAGCAATCAAAGGCCTGCTCGGATTGAATCTGAAAGCCTATCTTCCGAAGGTCACCCCAGCACACCGTGATGCGATCGATGGCCCGATACCAACGCCGGAGGATGAGGAGGGACTGAAGAGATTCAGTGGCTTGATGAAACTCGAGCCTTTTCAGCGCGGCATGCGTGAACTAGCACCGACCATCTGGATCACCGCCCTACGCAAGGTTCAGAATCCGAACCGCGCGGAGCTCGATATCGTTTCCGCAGATGCCAACTTCGGTTCCCTCAAGATCAGCCCCGTCTTCTACCTCACCGATGCCGAAATGGAATCCTACCTCGCGGAGCACAAGCTCCCCAACGAGTGGGACTACTTCGACCCCGCCAAAGCCGACGAGAAGCGCGAATGCGGACTTCACTCCGCATGGGGCGGTGCCGCGGCGGAATCGGCTTCCTGAATCACCTCACCATGAAGAGCTACCACCTTGACCATCTGGATTACCTTGAGACTGAGGCGATCCACATCATGCGCGAAGTCGCCTCGGAGTTTGAACGCCCAGCGATCCTTTTCTCCGGCGGTAAAGACTCCATCTGCCTGCTTCGCCTTGCCGAGAAGGCTTTCCGACCTTCGGATATCCCGATGCCCTTCCTAAATGTTGCCACGGGCCACGAGTTTCCGGAACTACTCGAATTCCGTGACCGCCGCGCCAAGGAACTGGGTGCCAAGCTCATTGTCCGCACGGTCGACGAGGCACTGGAAAAGGGAACCGCCGTGCAGGCTGCTGGGCAGATTAGCCGCAACCAACTACAGATCCCCGTCCTCTTGGGCGCCATTGAAGAGTATCGCTTCGATTGTTGTATCGGAGGAGCTCGCCGGGATGAGGAAAAAGCCCGAGCTAAGGAGCGCTTTTTCAGCTTCCGCGACAGCTTCGGGCAATGGGATCCAAAGAATCAGCGCCCCGAGATCTGGAATCTCTACAACGGACGTCTAAATCCAGGAGAAAATATGCGTGTGTTCCCACTCTCCAACTGGACAGAGATGGATGTCTGGGAATACATCAAACGAGAGAAGCTTGAGGTACCTTCTATCTATTTCAGCCACAAGCGCCGCTGCGTCCGACGAGGTGGACAGTGGGTTCCCGATACAGAACTGATGCCAGCCAAATCCAACGAGGAAGTAAAAGATTTGATCGTCCGCGTTCGCACAATCGGTGATATCATCAGTACAGGGTGTGTTGAATCTCCAGCCTCCAACTGCGATGACATCATCGCCGAGATCGCCGCCGCCCGGGTCACCGAGCGTGGCTCAAGGGCGGATGACCGGGTTTCCGAAGCCGCCATGGAAGACCGCAAGAAGGCCGGATATTTTTAACCGATACAGTCTATGTCCTCTTTACATTCTCATCCCGTCGACTTGCTCCGCTTCAATACCTGCGGCTCTGTCGACGACGGCAAGTCGACCTTGATCGGTCGTCTCCTCTACGACTCCAAGTCGCTCATGGAGGATCAGATCGAGGCTCTCGAACGCTCCGCAGACATCACCGGTGGCGGCCAGATCAACCTAGCCAACCTGACTGACGGCCTTCGAGCCGAACGTGAACAGGGAATCACCATTGATGTAGCCTACCGCTACTTTGCTACCCCTCATCGCAAGTTCATCATCGCCGACACGCCGGGTCACGTACAGTACACGCGGAACATGGTCACCGGAGCCTCCTCCGCGAATCTCTCCATCATCCTGATTGACGCACGGCAGGGAGTGATCGAACAAAGCCGCCGACATGCTATTATCGCATCACTTCTGCGTATCCCTCATCTTGTCGTCGCCATCAACAAGATGGATCTGGTCGATTGGAGCGAGGAACGCTTCCTAGAGATCAAAACCCAGTTTGAGGAATTCCTTCCCCGCCTCGACATCAAGGATGTGAAGTTCATTCCGGTGAGCGCTCTGAACGGGGACAACATTGTCACCGCTTCAGCCCATACCCCCTGGTATCCAGGTCCAACACTCCTCGGGCACCTGGAGACGGTTCATATCGCCAGCGACTCCAACCTCAGTAACTTCCGATTCCCCGTCCAGTGGGTGAATCGTCCGAACAACCCCACTGATCAGACGCTGCACGATTTTCGTGGCCTTAGCGGACAGATTGCAGGAGGCATTGTGAAGATTGGACAAAAGGTGACGGTTCTTCCTAGCGGTTTCAGCTCCACGGTGAAGCAGATTTGGACACTTGACGGCCCACTTGAGGAAGCCTTCAGTCCGCAGTCGGTCACCCTAGTACTGGATCACGATCTTGATATCAGCCGCGGCGATGTGATTGTCGATGCCGAGGATCTCCCGGGAGCCTCTTCTGATCTCCATGCCAAGATCTGCTGGATGAATCCGCGTCCCCTCACCACGGGCAAGCAGTACCTGCTAAAGCACACCACCCAGACGGTGAAAGCCGCGGTGACAGCAATCGAGCACAAGATCAATATCTCGACCCTTGAAAAGGAGAATGGGATCACCGAACTTGCCATGAACGATATCGGTGAGATCCGCCTTAAGACCGCAAAGCCTCTCATCTACGATGGCTACGCAACCAACAGACTCACAGGATCATTCATTTTGATCGAGTCGGGAACGAATGCCACGGTCGCCGCGGGAATGCTTCTTCCTCCGACAGAAATAGCCCGTCCGGAGTATCGCGACTTTGCGATATGATGCAAAAAACCGTCCTCTGGCGGCTTACAATCAATTCGGCACTTCCGATTGGATTCCATTGAGCTTTGCTTGAATGTATCCCCCCCTCAGGTTGGCAACCTTTTCAAAACCACTCCCCTTGAGTAGACAGGTTGCCAGATATCCGCGTTGACCTTTCTGACAAAAGGTAACGACTTTACGCTCTTTCGGAACTTCAGTCAGTCGATCACGAAGTTCTCCCAAGGGGATGTTGACCGCCCCCTCCAGTGTCCCTAGCTCTTCAACTTCATCCCGATCACGAACATCCAACAGGAACTCTCCGCTTGGTTTCCATTTCTCGGGCGCAATCGTGGCGACATCTCCCCGGGAAATATGCCCTGCTACAAAACCTGCAACATTCACGGGATCATTCGCTGAGCTAAAGGGTGGTGAGTAAGCAAGATCCAAACTCTCTAGGTCATCCACGGTCATCTTTCCAGCTATAGCCGTTGCGAAGACATCCACCCTCTTGTCGACTCCAACTTCTCCTATGACCTGTGCTCCGAGGAGCCTTCCTGTTCCCTCCTCTACGATGAGCTTTGTCATTAGGGGGTTGGAACCCGGATAGTAGTGGGCGTGATTGTTGTCACGGGTAAGGCTCGTAAAGAAGCTAAAACCGGCGTTACTGGCATGCTTGCTATTCATACCGGTGAACCCCACGGTCATGTTCAAAGCCCGAACAATCGATGTGCCAAGGGCTCCTGGGTAAGTAAGTGTGCCTCCTGCTGCATTAGCTCCTGCGATACGTCCCTGCCGATTGGCTGGTCCTGCAAGTGCAATACGGGAGCGCGCTCCGGTCAGTGCATTAATGCTTTCTGCTGCATCTCCCACGGCGTAGATATCGTGATCGGATGACTCCATGCGTCCGTTGGTTTTGACGCCGCCGGTCACACCAATTTCCAATCCAGCGATTCGTGCGATTTCGACCTCCGCTTTTACGCCCACGCTGACAAGGATCAAGTCGGCTTTTAGATGAGTCCCATCTTCAAAATCGACTCCATCCTGTGTGAATCTTGAAGCATTTGCATTTGCCTTAAAGTCAAAATCAGCACGCCGGATTTGATCCTGCAGATAGGTTGCCATGTCACTGTCCAGCAGCGGAATAATATGGGGATTACGCTCCACAATAGTCACGTGCATCTCTCGGTGATGAAACGCCTCGGCCATTTCCACACCAATGAAGCCACCACCGATCACTACTGCGTGCCTTGGTTTGGTTTTATCCAGATAGGCAACGATTCGGTCCATATCGGGGATGTCACGTAGGGAAAAGACATGAGGCAGATCAACTCCCGGGATACTCGGAACAATCGGCTTGGCACCTTGACTTAGAATCAACTTGTCATAGGCAATTTCTGAAATTCCCCCATTAGGTCCTTTGACAGAAATCGTCTTCGCAACTCGGTCAATGGAGAGCACCTCATGATTCACATGAGCCTTAACCCGGAGGGTCGTCCAGAATCGCTCGGGAGTCATTACGACTAGTTTACTTCGATCCGTGATTTCCCCAGAAATGAAGTAAGGAAGTCCACAATTCGCAAAAGAGATGTAGGGCCCCCGTTCAAAGACATGGATTTCAGCCTTCTCGTCTACGCGCCGAGCTTTGGCTGCTGCTGAAGCTCCCCCAGCGACTCCCCCAACAATGATAATTCGTTTTGATTTCATGCCTTTCCCCTTAAACTTTGAATGAACAGCACGAGGTGTGCTCCCGGGAGTTGGTTTTATTCCACGGCATTTTCGCCATAAGGACGGCCAGTCCGCAAAATCCAGTGACTCCTGCCATCAGAAGCCCGCATCCCATGAAAAGAGGAATATAAGCAAACCTAGGGTCAATGAGTAGAGCAAGGACGGCTCCGGTTGCTGAAATAGCTCCGATTGAAATCTGCACCTGACGCATGAGGGGTAAGACTTTTGACTCTCCCCGGGTCACGGGCAGGCCTGCATCAATCCAAGACTGGGTGCCCCCTGCAAGCAACACACAACCCTTCACACCGGAGGCCTCCAGTTTATCAATAGCACGTTTAGCTCTGCCACCGGACTGGCAGATCACATAGACTGGGGAGCAATCAGCGCCACGCTCACGGCAAAAAGTAGCGGGATCCAACTCATCCAAGGGAATGAGCTTGGCCCCAGGAATGTGACAACCCAGATACTCTGCGGGTGAACGCACATCGAGCAAGTGGGATGGATTGCCGCTGGCAAGTAGGCTTTGAAGTTCGTGGGGGGTGATAGTGGATTGCATTTGCATTGTTTGTTGCTTTTATATATTTATATAACCATAAAACGATATGTCAAAAGGCATTTTCCTAAAACCTCTTACAGACCCAGAACTTGATTATCTTGCTACTCGATTCAGACTTCTAGGGGAGCCGATGAGATTGAGGATTCTGCAGGCAGTCTGCCATGACACCAAGACCGTGAATGAGATAGTGGTGATCACGGGTTCAACCCAAGCGAACGTTTCGAAGCATCTGACACTTCTGGCATCTGCAGGAATCCTCTCAAGAAAGAAAGATGGACAATGCGTCATCTATGGGATGAAGGATAAAATGGTCATGCAACTCTGCTCCTTGGTTAGGTCACAGGTAAAAGAGACCTAATGCTGAGTAATACCCAGCTCATCCAATCTCTTATTCTCGCCCAAAATAGTCACTTAAGGTTAAGATTTAAAGCATGAATTCCCGAACGCATCTTCTGGAACCGATCCTCTCCTCCTACAAGGAGAGCGGGGGAATCAATCACCTCGATCGGGCCAACCTTCCCTCAAAGAAAGCGATCGAGGCGCTCTGCAACGAACTCCTTCACCTGCTCTTTCCGGGGTTCTTCTCAGAGGAGGCTGTTTCTACAGAAGAACTCCCCGCGGCAGCCCAAGAGATCATTGACCAGATTGCCGACGAACTTGAGGAAGCAATCGCCGTCAGCCTCAGGATCAAGGAAAGGGCCGAAAATGTTACGAAATCACTTCGTAGCGAGGCCATCGCCATCACGGAACGTTTCTTTGCTGGCATCCCACAGGTTCGCGCACTGCTCAAAACCGATGTCGAGGCGGCCTATGCAGGCGATCCCGCAGCCCGTAGCCTTGAAGAGATCGTGCTCGCCTACCCTGGACTTGAGGCCGTGGCCATCCAGAGAGTTGCACACCTACTCTACAAAGAGAGCGTTCCCTTGTTACCACGCATGATGACCGAGTGGGCTCACAGCAGGACAGGCATCGATATTCACCCGGGTGCCTCGATCGGCTCACACTTTTTTATCGATCATGGCACAGGCGTCGTGATCGGTGAGACCTGCGTGATCGGAAACAGGGTAAAACTTTATCATGGAGTCACACTAGGTGCTCGTAGCTTCCAGAAGGATGAGCACGGAGAGATCATCAAGGGGACTAGGCGTCACCCTCAAGTTGAGGACGATGTGGTCATCTATCCCAACGGAATTATTTTGGGTGGGGACACCGTGATTGGAGCTAGAAGCACCATCGGAGCCAATGTCTTCCTGATGAAGAGCATTCCACCTGACACACTTCTCGTGAGGGCCGAGCAGGTCCAAACCCGGCTTGACAAGAAGGGTAAGAAAACATCGATGATGACGGTACAACTCTCCGAGGATGAGATTGATTTCATGATCTGAAAAGTTGGAGAAGCTTTTTAGTTGGAGCGTTGGAGATAGTAATAATCACATAGGGAATTTGGATGATCAGTCTCCTTCCCAAAAAAAGTCGTTAAAATAATCTGAAACTTTTTTTCTCTTGGGGTGTTACTCCCATTGATGAATACAAACACCCTCCCACATTACCCGATCAAGAAAATCACAGTAGCCGCGCTGACGGTTCTTCTGATAACGTCCCACTCCTCCATCGTCAGGGCACAAGATCAAGGAGCACCCGCCTCACCTCCTTCTGATTCTAGACCATCAGAAGGAAAAGGCGGGAAGGGAGGCAAAGGTGGCCCTGGAGGAGGATTACACCTTCTTCCCCCACGCATGGCGGAGCAACTCAATCTATCTGATGATCAGAAGAAGCAAATCTCTTCCCTTGAGTTGGAAATGAAGACCCAACTGGAAAAAATCCTCCAACCAGATCAGCTTGATAAGTTGAAACAAGGTCGCCCCGGGCGTGGCGGTGGCAAGGGCGGAAAACACGGAGGGGGAACCGAAGCTCCTCAGCAACCTTCTGCTACCCCTTCAACGAGTCCAGCAGCCTAGCCGACACCCTAAGGAGAGCAGGAGACTAGAAAAATAAGTTTGGAACTAAACTGCTTCGCTTGAGGGCGAAGCCTCAGTGATTCAAGAATAATACTATCGCCGCATCCTAGGAACTGGATCGCGGCGATAGTTATTTTACCCCCCCCGTTAATAAACGAGGTTCGAAGCAACGGAATCGCTTTGCGCGATTTCTCCTGATGCAATGATAGCCAATTCTTTTTCAGCTTTCAGGCGTACCTCCTCTTCCTCAACCTTTTTCTGAAGGAATGCTTTTAACTCGGGTATTCCTTCACCCAATTCGGCACAGACAGGAAGGATGGAAACACCCTTGTACTTCTTTTTGAAGGCCTTGATATTGCCTTCCGCCTCGGGCATGTCGGTCTTGTTGGCGACGATGCACCAGGGGCGTGCCGCGAGCTCAGGATTGTAGAGCTCGAGTTCGTGGCGTAGGGCCTTGAGATCGTCCATAGGATTACGACCCTCGGATCCGGCCATATCGACCACCATGAGCAAATAGCTGCAGCGCATGACGTGGCGTAAAAACTGATGGCCAAGTCCACGATTCTCATGAGCCCCCTCAATCAGGCCTGGAATATCGGCCACCGTTGTTTTTTTATAATCCTCTAGATCGACGACACCCACTTGCGGGTTTCGTGTCGTGAAGGCATAGGAGCCTACCTTCGGAGTAGCACGTGACAAAGCCCGCAGAAGGGTTGACTTGCCAGCGTTGGGGTATCCCACAAGGCCAGCGAAAGCGATGGAGCGCATCTCTAGGAGGAACCAACCTTCGTCTCCTTCAGTACCCTCTGTAAAACGGCGGGGAGCCTGGTTGCGTGAGCTTTTGAAATGAATATTCCCCCGTCCACCCTTGCCACCATGGCAGATGATGAATTCCTTACCGATCTCATCCAGATCGGCAACCAGATCCTCAGGTTGGGGATCGGCAAGTCCCTTTTTGGCGCGGGGCCCCTCGGAAGGCTGCTCCTCTCCTGGGATCTCCTGTGATTCGGCGTAAGGGTCGTGTAGGGCAGGTGTGGGGAAGCGATAGATCAGCGTTCCGACTGGAACCGGCACAATCAGATCGGGTGCTGACTTGCCATGTCGCTGGCGATAGGATCCCTTGCCCCCCGGCTTGGCCTTCAGGATCGGTTCGAAAAAAAGATTGGCTAGTTGGTCAACATGCGTGTCGGCCCGAAGGATGACGTCACCGCCATCGCCTCCGTCTCCCCCGTCCGGCCCCCCCTTGGGGATAAACTTCTCACGGCGAAAACTTGCGGATCCATGGCCACCATCACCTGCCTTGGCGTGAACTCTGACTCGATCAATGAACATTCCGTTACCTTTGCAGAAGCTTGGCGTAAAGTCGCTCAGTTTTGCGTGCAATCGCATCCCAGCTAAAAAGCTCCTCGGCCCGCTTGCGTCCAGCCGCACCCATTTTCGAGGCCAGCACGGGATCTGCCATAAGCAGATTTACCTTGGTTGCAAGATCATTGGCAAAGGACTCCGGATCGGTCGCCTCAAATGGGCTCTCCGTCATCTGCTTCAAGGGGACGAGGAACCCGGTCTCACCATCCACAACCACCTCCTTGATGCCACCCACTGCACTGGCTACCACTGGTGTACCGCAGGCCATCGCCTCCAAGTTAATGATGCCGAACGGTTCGTAGATCGAGGGACAGACAAAGACTTCTGCCCCAGAATAGAGGGCTATGGCTTCGGGACGTGAGACCATCTTCTCGATCCAGACGATCTCTTCACGGATCCCGCGAGCCTCAGCAATGGCGGCCTGCATTTCAAGGGCGATTTCAGGTGTGTCAGGGGCTCCTGCACAAAGCACAATCTGAAAATCGGGATTCATGTGACGGATGGCACGTACCAGATGAATGATCCCCTTCTGACGAGTGATACGCCCCACGAAGAGAACGTAGGGACGTGTTGGATCGACGCCCAGAGTTCGGAGGGTTTCCGGATTCTTCGTCGCGGTGTATTCACTGAGATCGATGCCGTTGTGGATGACGGTCATTCTCTCCTCAGGAATGTTGAAAAGTGAACGAAGATCGCTGCGGGTCTCCTCTGAAACAGCAATCACGGCGTCAGCCATCTCGAGGGCTGTCTTCTCAACCCAGAGACTGAAATCATAACCACCCCCAAGTTGCTCTCGTTTCCAGGGACGAAGTGGCTCGAGAGAGTGTACCGTGATGACAAGGGGGATACCATAGTTCAATTTTGCCATGATCCCACCCAGGTGGGTGTACCAAGTGTGGCAATGCACCAGATCGGCAGTTATCCCAGACCCGTTGAAATCGACACACCGCCGAGCAGCCCCTAACGGGCTTTGCAAGGCCTTGGCACAGGTCATCTCGGGCAACCCGGTTCCGAATCCCCTCACCTCCAGATTTCCAACATGGTTCCTCTGATCACCGAAGCAACGGACCTCCACTTCCATCAACTTTGCCAGCTCCCGACTGAGGTAATCGACATGGACACCCGCACCCCCGTAGATATTCGGCGGGTATTCGTTGGTCAGGAGCAATGTTTTCATGGATTGGGAGAGGTTAAAGAAATTTGACCGGAAGCAGAAACTGAAGAGTGCCTGCACCCACTCCTAACCGCGGCACCTCAATGGATGTCAGGGAGGCCTTGGGAACACTCACGGAAATACTCTTGCCGAGACCAAGCAGTGTGGCGATCAGGCAACTTAAATCAGGCTCATGGCCGACAAGGAGCACGGACTTAAAGCGACTGTAGGCAGCAAGTTCATCAAGGGCCCTCATCGGATCCATGCCGCATGATGCCCAAGGGACTTCCGTGAGATTCTGGTTGGCGAGGATTTTGCCCACGATCTCGGCCGTCTCTCGTGCCCGGCCAGCTGGACTGGTGAGGATGATATCCGGACGGATCCCCTGCTCCTTCATGAAGCAGCCAACACGCTTCGCCTGCTTGTAGCCTTTCTCGGTCAGGCGGCGGGCCGCATCATCCACGCAATGAGGCTCCGCATCGGCATGTCTAAGAATAGTGATGAGCATCAAAAAAGGTTGAGTGAGTGGTGGTGAATGATCGCATTTCAGCCTGCAGCCGAGGTAGATTCATAATTTAATGCATGGCCGCTACAATTCCACTCTTTAACTTTTTTCACCTGTAAAGAACCTCACCCTTCGGAGTTTCAACAGTCGCGGTTGCAGGTGATGAATTAGCCAACAATCGTGGCGAAAGAATCCCAACGCAGTTCCCTATAAGGATGGGGATAAGCCAAGCCCTAATATTCATTTGAAAAGATCCCCCGCTGACTTGGGTCAAGGAGTCTGCGTACCGCAGCTACATCGACATGCCACCATCGACCGCAATTACCTGACCCGTGATGTACGAGGCAGAGGATCCGGAGAGGAATCCCACGGTGGCTGCAATCTCCTCAGGTTGACCGAAGCGGGAGAGAGGAATCTGCGAGAGCGCTCCCTTCCTGATCTCCTCGTTAAGAACAGCGGTCATATCAGTTTCGATAAATCCCGGAGCCACCACGTTGACCGTGATGCCGCGGCTTGCGACTTCCTTTGCAAGCGCCTTGGTGAGACCGATCATACCAGCCTTGCTCGCAGCGTAGTTGGTCTGGCCGGCCAAGCCCATCAAGCCGCTGACTGAGCTGATATTGATGATGCGTCCGGAACGCTGCTTAATCATGGTACGCAGGATGGAGCGAACAAAGTTAAAAGCCCCCTTGAGATTTGTGTCGAGCACGGCATCCCATTCCTCGGAGGACATACGCATAAGGAGATTGTCTCGGGTGATACCGGCATTGTTCACGAGAATATCGGCCCTACCAAAATCAGTGATGATCTGTTCACCGACTTTCTGGACAGCATCAAAGTCGGCTACATCGACCGCATAGGCCCGAGCAGACCCAGGACGGATAGACTCAAGCGCCGAGGCCACCTTGCTGGAGTTAGCTTCGCTTCGGCTGACAACGGCTACCTTGGCGCCGGCATCGACGAAATAACGGGCAACGGATTCGCCGATACCGCGTCCGGCACCGGTAACGATGGCTACTTGATCCTGCAGGGGTTGTGTGGAGGTGCTCATGGAAAAATTAGGATTAGAATACTTGGTCTTTAACTCTAAGCGAGAAGTGCCCGTGGAGGAAATTGCTTTTTCCTGAACGAGAGAGTCAGATAACAGGATCAGCATCAAACAGGTGATGCAGCACGGAGCTTCGGCATGTGCCTTGAGAGGACAAATTGACCCGCTCCCATAAGCCCGAGAATTCCACCCACCACAGCGAAGGCTCCGAAGGTCCCCAAGCCGGCTGAGAAGGCGGCCCCGACAATGGTCTTGATGACAACTGAAACAGCATTAACGCCGAACTGGGAAGCGGAGGTCACGCCTCCGGCATGTTCAAGCGGGGTAAGTTCCTGACGTTTCTTGGTGAGAGTCAAGCGGGCGCAGACATTGGCCACGGCAAAAAGGAACACCACCACCGTCATCACCCAGAGATTTGCAGGCAACCAACCGACTGCCAGGATGAATGTTCCAATTGCACCGAATGCGACCCATTTTCCGCCAGAATCTTTATGCTTTGTGAGTGCATAAATCAGGGCGCCAACAACTCCACCAAGGGCAAATGCAGCTCCGATTTGACCCACAGAGGATGACTTATGCAGGAGCCCCTTGGCAAAAAAAGCACTCAGGAGCTTACGAAGCGGATAAATATTGAACGACATCAAGCCGATGCAGGTGATAAGGAGTGGTTGGCGCGTGAGGATGTATTTAAGACCCTCCCAAGAGCCTCCATGAGAATGGTTGCCGTGGTCTCTAGACACGCTTCCTCTTTTCTTAGGGATGAAGAAGTAGGCAATTGCAGAGAGCACAAACCCTACTGGAATAATGATGTGCGGAACAATTTTTCCTCCCCAGATCATCAAGCCTCCTAGGATCAGGGGGCCTGCAACACCACCGAGGTCAAAGGACAATTCATATCGTGAATTGATCCTGTCAAGTTGCTCGGCACGGTGACTTGCAAGCTCCAGAGGGATGGTATGAACCGACGTGTCGACAAAGCCTCGAATCAAAGCCTCCAACGTGTAGCAACCCATCGCCCACCAGAGGCTCAGAAAGCCGCAGAGCATGGAAATAGGAATACCAGCCAAGGCCACACCTCTCAAAAAGGTGGCCACAACCAAAACTCGGCGAGCGCCAAACCTATCCGTCGGCCAGCCCCCGATATATGTGCCAAGCATGTGAACCCCGGTGTCGAAGGCTGAGAAGAAGGCAGCTCCGCCAAGTGAACCTGAAAGCTTGGCTAGGAGTAGAGGTTGAGCCAGATGCAGCGCGCTATCGACCAACTGAGTCAGAAAGATGCCGCCAAGAAATCCCTTCAAACGGATCGGTTGTTGTTTCTCCTGATGAGCCGCTTCGTTCATTTCCACCCTTCGTGTTTTTGATACTCCTTAGCCGCTGGAACGCTTATCAGGCGTCTTTCAGGGAGAATTAAGGCCGTAAGTGCACCTCCATAGACACAACCGGTATCAAGACCAATCGCATTCGTACGGATTACCGCAGACCTCTGGGCCCAGTGGCCGAACACGATAAGAGACTCGCCCGTATAGGCATCATACCAAGGAACATCCATCCCCCTTGGAATGCGTATTGTCAAAAGATCATGGGGAGATTGGCGCTTGATGGAATGGATCCTCGGATCGATACCGGCATGCACCGCTTGAAATCCCTCCCCTTCAATGCAAAGGGGCCTCGTTCTGATAAAATCCATCGCATCATTGTAGAATCCATCAAGTTGCCTCCACATCACCCAGTCGGGAGAATCACGCTCGGGCTCCACACCATGAAACCAAGCGTTCAAGAGCTTGACCTCATGGTTTCCAAGTATACTGAGGACATTCGGGGTTCCCATTGCCCATTGCATAACCGCCGCACTATCAGGCCCCTTGCGTACAAAATCACCAATAAGGATGACATCGTCATGATCAGTCACTCCTATCTTAGTGATCAGTTTTTCGAGTTCGGCCATGCAACCGTGCACATCACCGATAATGATGGTTCGCTTCATGACATCGCGGGTGTTTCGGAACATGAAGGGTCAGGTGAAGAGATTCTCCGCCTGAGTTGTCCACACGCGGCATCGATATCGTGCCCTTTTTCGCGGCGAATGGTGGCGGCGATCCCACGATCCCGCAAAATGGAGAGGAATCCCTCCTGCGCTGATTCGCTGGGGCGTTTCCACGGAAGACCCTCAACCGTATTGTAGGGGATGAGGTTGATCTTGGCACGAAGTCCCCTCGCTCGGTCTGCAAGCAAACGAGCCTCGGACAGATCATCATTAACTCCCTCGATAAGAATATACTCGAATGTGATCATCTGCTTCTTGCGATCAGCATAGTAGGCGCAGGCGTCCATGAGTTCGGCAACGGGATGTTTTTTGTTCACGGGCATTATCTGACTGCGAACCTCGTCGCTTGCGCCGTGAAGTGATATGGCAAGACGGATCTGAAGCGGTTGATCGGCAAGATCTCGGATACGGGGTACAAGACCGCTCGTGGAGACAGTCATTTTCCGGGCACCGAGGCCGATACCCCATGGTGCATTCAGGATCTTTACCGCTTGGAGCCAGTTGTTGTAATTTGCCATCGGTTCACCCATTCCCATAAAGACTAGGTTGTTGATGCATTCTCCAGAGACCCTCTCGGCTAGAAGCACTTGGCTGACAATCTCATCCGCACTGAGGTGTCGCTTCCATCCATCGAGTCCACTGGCGCAGAACTTGCATCCATAGGCACACCCAACCTGGGATGAGACGCAAAGGGTGCGCCTATCGGACTCCTCACCATAAAGGGCGGGAGATGCGGGTATCAAAACCGTCTCGATCAGTTCACCATCATGGAGACGCAGGAGAAACTTACGCGTGGTATCATTGGAACCGCTGACAGTGATGACTTCTGGTAAACGAATGGGATGACTGGAAGCCAGCATGGAACGTAGCGTTGCCGGCAAATTGCTCATCTCCTCCCAAGTCTCAACCCTCTTCTCACGGGAATAAGTCCACTCCATGATCTGTTTGGCACGATAAGAGGGCTGTTTGAGATCGACCAATCCTCGCTCCAAGTCCTCAAGAGTGAGGGCATGCAGGGAGCAGGGATTAACAGATTCGGTCATGAGGAAAGTGAAGGTTCTAAATAGTGAGAGAAATTCATTGCCCTGCAAGCAGGGATTGCTATTCTTTTCGGCTCTTCTGCCGTCGCTGTAAAGGAGCCACGCTAGGACAGGTTGGTAACAACCTCTCCGCAGAAGTTATCAATAAACGTTATGACA
>CAINEX010000055.1 GCA_903847935.1 uncultured Spartobacteria bacterium
GGGTGATCTGGGGAAGCGTGGTGAGGGGAGGGAGAGGGCGACGGGTGCTTATGCGAGTGGACGTGGGTGGAGGAACCGGCTGACCCGGAACTGCTTTTCAAAAAAAGAGCTTTTTTCTCCTCATCGGAGCTTTCACCTTTCAGTGGAGAGAGATGCGCAAGGTACAGCCCCGCGACGAGCGGAAGCAGTAGGATCCTAGCGTATGATTTGATGAATAACACTGGGGCAAGCCTATCAGTGGACAAATGCAGCGATCAAGCCGCTCGAGTCTCTACCTATCTCGGCATGGCCGGCTTCCCCATTCCACGCTGCCGACCATAGAGGGCCTTGACCAGATAGAGTCCGTGAGCGGGAGCCATGGCGGGAGTTGGCCATGGCTTCCCATCCGCAAGACGCTTGAGAAAAATACCCGGGTCTTCCTTTCCCTGAGCGACCCGAACCATTCCCCCAACGAGCATCCGGACCATGCGGTACAGGAAGCCATCCCCTTCCAGAGTAATCGAGATCGACGAACCGCGCTCTGTTACCAAGGCCCTGCGGATCGTGCGGACGGTACTCTCAGGGAGTGATCCCGAGTCGGCACAAAAACCCCGGAAGTCGTGTGCACCCTCGATCCTTCCTGCGAGATCCCTGATCAAGGAACAATCAAGTGAGCCGAAGAGATGCCATGCGCGGTTAACGAGATGGGGTGGTAGCACGGAATCGTGCCAGATGTCGTAGCGGTAGATCTTCCCCCGTGTCGAGAAGCGGGCATGGAAATCCTTGGAGGCACGCGAGACCTTCATGACGCGCAGTTCCTGCGGGAGGGATGAATTCAAAGCCGCCATCCAGCGTTCTGGTTCCCCCATGCGGCCGATGCGTTTTACCTGCTCCGGAGTCAACTCGAAATGGATTGTCTGCCCGAGCGCATGGACGCCCGCATCAGTTCTCCCGGAGGCATGGAGGATAACACGTTCCCCAACGATGACGGCAATCACCTCCTCCAGCGTATTCTGAACAGTCCTGCCGTGTGTCTGGCTCTGAAATCCTCGGAAGGCGGTTCCGTCGTATGCGACCAGTAGGCGCAGCTTCATCAGATTGCTGATTGCGAATCGAGCCAATCCTGCAGGATCTGGACTGCGGCCGCCTGGTCAATGATGTGGCGCTGGGCACGGCTATCCATGCCTGTCTCCTGAAGACGACGCGTGGCGGCGGCGGTCGTGAGGCGCTCATCCCAGAGGATCACTCGGGCTGTCGTGTGCTGCTTGACGACCTCGGCAAGTGCCCGGCTTTTCTCAGCGGCCGGCCCGTAGGTTCCGTTCATGTTGCGGGGAAGTCCGATGACGATTGTCCCCGCTTCTTTTTCACGCGCTGCTGCGGCGATCTCCGCGGCGGCCGTGAGGCAGTCGCCTCCCTTCACCTTGATGGTGCTGTAGGGATGAGCCATGAAGCCCATCTCATCGCTCAGGGAGAGGCCGATGCGAACTGATCCTGGATCAACGCCAAGTACGCGGGAAGTCGAATTCACCTTCCCATGACATCGGAGTGCAGGGAGGGAGGCAAGCCGTAGAAATGGTCTGAATTTCCAGCTTATCTCACCAGGAGGGCCGATTCCGGATTGCGCAGCGTGCAGGAGAGGAGTAGTGATGCATGATATGTCACAGCTTTCCTTGAATAAATTTTCGGAAAATCTTCCCGTCAGCGGCA
>CAINEX010000056.1 GCA_903847935.1 uncultured Spartobacteria bacterium
CAAAGGAACCCAGTCCGGAGACAGGTTCATATCCAACAGGATCTTCAAGCAGTCTGGAGAAGAACGTCGTGCTCCTCGGAGCGCCATGCGGCATAGGTGAGCGCCGCCTTGATATCCTCAGATTCCAGATAAGGATAGAGCTTCACAATCTCATCAAAGGAGGCCCCGGAAGCTACCAAGCCAGTGATCATACCCACAGTGATACGCATTCCGCGAATGCAGGGCTTACCACCCATCACTTGGGGATCGATCGTGATTCTGTCGATTTCCGGGAACTGCATGTTTGAATCCTAGCCCATATCGAGGGCGACAGCAAGGGATCGGGCACTTCAACCTGGATTTTCAACTCGCCCCCAGCGATGTCCGCCTCAACCTTTTCGCTTTCCTGCCTCGATCGTGATGATCTTTGAGTAATCCATAGGGGGAAATTAGCTTGGAATAATTGAATCGGGAAGCTGAGGCATCAATCCTTCATTATCTCTTCCATGGGCTACCTGGCAACTTGAGTCATCTGCATGCCCATCACCAAGAAGGCGATGAGGCCAAAATACATCGAAGCCATGATCATGCGTTGGGCAGGAGTGACCTCGTAATAGCGACGCTCGAGATCAGACTTCTGCTTGAAGAGTGAGAAAAGCCTCGGAAGGGAAAGAATCAGGATCACCAGCAGCAAAAAGTTGAAGTGCATGTAGGTGAGTCCCGCAAGGATCACAAAGCCCACGAGCCAGATCCAGGGAGAGAGAGCCGTCACGATGCGCCCCCCATCAAGAAACCCCAAGGGAACCAGATTAAAGAGATTCAAAAAGAATCCGGTGTAGGCCAGATCACGGAAGAACGTATTACCCGTGAGCAGGAAGATAGTCTCGCAGAGCGCTGCACCAAGGGTGCCCAAGATAGGCCCGCCAATCCCTACCTTGGACTCGATCCAGGCGTTCTTTGGAGCTTCCTTGAGGGCAATGAGGGCACCCATAAAGGGGATAAAGATGGGGGCGCCAACCTGAAGGCCGCATTGCTTTGCGACGACTAGATGCCCGCACTCGTGGATCAGGATCAGCAGCACAAAGCCTACCCCGAACCACCATCCCCAATGCATCGCATACGCCACGATACAGATGACCATCGTCGCCCCAGTTTTCAGGACAGGTAGCAGGAACTTGAGCCCGGCTAGGTATTTAAAGCCCATCATGCAACCCGCTGTCACAGGGGCTAAGAAGCGCTTTACCTTCTGCCAGAGTGTCGACTCCCGAGGAGACGTAGAAGGCAGGATTGGTGTGACTGGAATTGCCACCCCCTGACTAGCAATCGGTGGAGGTATTACCGGAGCGGGTGGGAAGAGATTCTCGATGGACGAAGCGGCGACCCAATGGTCGCCCATGGTGGCATTCCAAACCAGATCCTGGGGAAGGATCCCACCTTCCAGGCTTAACCGGCGCAGTTCCTCCTCATGGATAGGACCGAACTGGGCACCGGATTTTGCGTAGTACCAATACATTGTTGCCTCTTTTACGAAACGGCCATTACCTCGCCTATCTTGCCAATCTTGCCTACCTCGCCTGGTGGATGATGTAGCTCACCACTCCGAAGATGGAGAGCTCCTGCCCCTCAGTCACCTCGATCGGCGAGAAGTCGGGGTTTTCTGCCTCGAGGAAGACACGTGCTCCCCTCTTCCGGAAGCGTTTCACTGTGAAGTTGCCATCGATCATCGCCACCACGATCTTGCGGTCTGTCGGAGTCAGCGATTTATCCACGATCAGCACGTCACCGGCATGGATCCCGGCATCGCGCATCGAGTCTCCCTTCACGCGGACCAGGAAGGTCGCGGCAGGATTACGGATCAGCTCCTCATTCAGATCGATACCACGCTCCAGGTGATCATCGGCCGGCGACGGAAAGCCTGCCTCCACGGAGGCCGAGACCAGAGGCAGTTTTAAATTCGTCCTCTTCTCAAAGGGGATGGGGGCACTTAAGGACATGCCCAAGAATGAGGCACCCTACCCCACCCCGTCTAGTGATTCATCAAGAAGAGTTTTTAGAACTATTTTAAGGCCTAGGACACTCAGTGACTTATTCGGGTGATAGGATCGTTTCATGTCCAAACAACTCCTTCTTTTAACTCTATTTTTCACCCTCACAGCTTGCTCCTTTTTCACAAAATCAGATCCTCCGTGCGCAAGGATAGGAGCGTCTCAGTCAGAGATGAAAAAGGTTACCCGAAAATACTTCGCAACTCATCCCGTCGGGTCGGAGTATGAGATCATCGAGAACAAAGATCCGAAGCTTCACATCAGTGCCGGTTTTGAAAAAGGTCTCTGCAATAGAATCAAATACATCTCCGTTAATCAGCAGAGGATCTCGGATCATACCGTGTCGGTTATCCTGAGCCTTAACTCCAGAGGGGTTGCCTGGATAGTCCAGGAAACCCCTGTAACTAAGGGCAAAGTCTATTATCGCTCCGCCGATGGCAAGTACCGGGCCATCCTGACAGATGGAAAAGAACTCTTTGTTTTCACGGAAGCACTTTTTCAAAAGACATCCGCCCAGATATCAACGGAAGAGGTAGAAACGAAGGCGCCAACCGAGGTTCGGCCATGAGTAAGTCATGCAAGGGATCCAACGCCATGATGAAGATGGCGATCAACCAGAGCCTCATGGGACAGGTCTTTATCGTCGGACAGGGGCCCGAAGGAGAGCCCACCCTCACCCCCACCCGCTCCAACGAGCAGGAGCCTTACAGGATCATCGACGGCCATCCCGTCTACCACACCGCTCGGAATACACTCCACGCAGAGATTCCATACTGGGAATCCAACCGAGTTCATAAGTGGGGCTTCATCGACCACCCCAACCTCCTCGGGATGTGCTACCCCATCCCGGCTACCGCTACCTTCTACATCGATACCAGAGTCCCCGGGTACTACCTCCTCTGGACCCGCACAGTTTCTGATGATGAAAATGCCATCGGGATGTCCCCCAGCCACGATGTCATCGCATGGACCCCTCGGGTAAAGGGGGACACCATCGAGAGCGCAGGCTACCGGCTCGTTCACGCCTTCATGCTCGAGATCCTCATGGTGAAGACAGGAGAGTGGCAATGTGAACCCGACTTTGCAGGAGGCATCTGGGCCTCCATGAGGGTTGAATGGATCATCGGCGCCATCGCCTTCTCACAGGCTAATTCCCAGAAGGAGATCGAGGAGAATCTCGAACTCATGCCCCCCTACCTGAGAGAGGATTACCGAAGGCTCGCCCGCATCGTCCCCAAGGGAACCCCGTGGCCAAAGGCGACTTGTTGGGGATGAGAGGCAATCCCGACTGATTCTTTTCGTAAATCTTTCGGGCAATCCCATTTCTCCCGCGGAGCCGCAGAGATCGCGGAGGGTTGATGCAGTGGCGTGCAACATTCTTCGGATGATTCCCTTGCCTAACAGCCTAAAGCCTAAAAGGCTAACAGCTTAACCCCATGGCCGAAAACGAATACGACTACCTAGAGCAAGCCTTGCCTGGATTCTCCAAGGCCCGTCTGATTGTGAAGGCGGCAGGGGATAGCATCAGACCGCTGGGGTTCAAGGGGAGCAAATTCGATTTCTATCGATTTGCGAATCGCTTTCGGTTGGCGACCTCCTTCCGAGGGATGGATCTCGAGGGATTTTCACCTGAGACCACTAATGGATACGGAGCCCTCACCCGTGTCTTCTTAACATGGTCTGCCTTCGAGGGATACACTGAGTTAGCCGACGATCAGGCACCGCCCTACCGGACCCTGCTGGCGCACCATCCCCGTCACCACATCAAGGATCTGGCGAAGCTCTGCCGGATGCAGGATCCGGAGAACAAGTTGGGGGCATTCCTAACGGAGCATGCCCAAAGCGCCCCACAGGTCATCTTCCTAACAAAGTTTCAGGAGGGTATGGATCTGGCCGTCCTCACCCATGCCGCCTGCATACGCCATATCTTTGCCCATGGCCGACTGACTGCGCACCCAAACGGATTGCCGGCTGAGAACATGACCGCCATTTGCAATGCCCTGAGCGGATTCATTACCGATTTCATCCGGAGTGATTTTGACCGGAGGGTGAAGATTTCTAAATCGACGACGTATAATACTTCCCCATATTACTCATCGTAAAACTTCACAAAAGCCTATTTATTGTTAAAAATAGAAAGAAGCCGCCTGCAATTCTTATATTCGTTTGCACTAGCGTCCGGTTATAAGTCTAACAGCATCAACTGGTTATTTTCTTGAGGCATATAAGATTTGAAGTCGGTTTCTGTAAGTAGTTCATGGATAGGAACCTTCTCAAAGGGATGAATACTCAAAAGTTGGAAAGTTC
>CAINEX010000057.1 GCA_903847935.1 uncultured Spartobacteria bacterium
CCCCCGAGTACCGTAAGCGGTTCCGTCTTTCCGACGATTGTCATGGTCATGACCGGCATGATGTTGGAGGGGATGTAGAGCAGGGCCGCCGTTACCACAAGGGCTCGGGCGAGTTCGACACGGAGTTTGTTGTTGATCTTCAAGCCTCGACCCCCATGGATATTAAGCGCTCTGTTACCAAGCGGCGATTGAATGTCTGTTGTACGAAAAGCGAAATTACCGCCAGAGCAAGAACCCATTGCGCACCAAACTCCCACTGCACCCCTCCGAGCATTCTGAGCTTCACCACCGAAACCACCGTGGCGATTGAGTAGACGGGAACGAGATTCCAAGACTCCATCTGTTCGCTTAATCGGATCAAGTCGACAAGTCGTGGCAAGCGGACATGGAAGCAACATGCCGAAGAGACATAGGCCACCGACGTGAGATACAGAAGGGGAGCAAGAATTCCTGCAAAAAAGACCAATGCGGCAATTGGCCAGTATCCTTGGGCAATGAGTTCTCTGACGCCGGTGATGATGTACCCGGACTGATCCCTCCCAGCGACCGAGAAAACCAAGACGGGGCTGCTATTAGCGAGGACCAAAGCCAGAAGCCCGGCAACCGAAAGTGCCAGCGCGGGCTGAAGGGTTTTT
Organism: uncultured Spartobacteria bacterium; assembly: GCA_903847935.1. Lineage (GTDB taxonomy): Bacteria > Verrucomicrobiota > Verrucomicrobiia > Chthoniobacterales > UBA6821 > UBA6821. The sequence continues at coordinate 636 of CAINEX010000057.1, forward strand.
CTGCCCGTGAACTGGAGGACCGTGGCCCCACACCGCGTGCAACGCATCTCCTCTCCGGATGAAAGCTCACGCTCCCGACAGGAAGCATCACAGTTGGGGCAACGAATCCAATCTCCTTTACCCCCCCCCAACTGACTGGTAAGAGTGGTGCTCAAGCCTTCCTGGAATCAAGTAAGGCCACTTTCCCCAGACGGCGCAGGTGGCGGGGTTCCTGACTGTAATGAGAATTCAGAAAGGTCTCTACCAGATCCCATGCCACGCAAGGCCCAACAGTACGTCCACCCATGCAGAGAATATTCATGTGGTCATCCTCGACGCCTTGTTTGGCTGAAAAATGATCGTGAATGAGGCAAGCGCGAACCCCTTGCGTCTTGTTAGCGCAAACGGAGGCGCCCACCCCACTCCCACAAATGGCGATGCCGCGCTCCACCTCACCGGCTACAACGGCATGTGCCAAGGGGGTTACATAATCGGGATAATCATCATCATGATTGAGTTGATGGGCTCCAAAATCCACAACTTCATGGCCAGCGGCCTTGAGTTGGGCGATCAATTCCTCCTTGAGTTCAAACCCACCGTGATCTGTTGCAAGTCCTACACGCATGGATGCAGTTTATTTTGTCAAGGCCCCAAGGCAAGGGGGAAGCTTCTCTCGTCTCAGATAGGACTGAGACGTGCAGCGGCGGTTGGTTCTTCTCCACGGATATATTTCGGCGTCCACCAGACAAAGGCGTAACGCATGGCGAATAGGCCCACAAGGATGCCGACAAGACGATCCCGAATCACCGTAAACCCCGTCGTGGCATGAGGGTCTTGGGCAACAAGCATCACAAAGGCCAGGCCCATCTGGATACCGATGTAAGAATACTTCACCCTGCCCATGCAGACCCAGGCACTGATTCCGGTTCCCGCCGCCATGATGAGCAAGACCCCGGTAAGATTATCCATGTGGGGAATCAGGAACATCGCGAGAAACCCCATCAGTCCTCCGATCGATGCGCCGATGATGCGTAGCCTCTGCTTGAAAACCTGTGAGTCAACATTGTTCATGGCCGAAACCGCGCAGGTGATCATGCAGGTATGAATGCCACTCCAATCGGTCATGCTGGCAAACATATAACAGGCCATGGTCGCGGCCGTCGCCCTGCTGGCAAATTCCGTATCGGTGAAATCTTTTTTCTCGAGAAGGGCAGGCTCCTCGGACATTTGTCTTAATGGCATATCGTGACCGGAGCCTGAAGGATCAAGACACGATTCGGCCTCCAGCAATTCCCTCATTGCCTGAGCAAGTTGCGGATTACTGATGCCAAGCAACTCATGGCCTTCCGCATCATTTGTCCCTGCAGGGGCACCACTGACACCCTGAAGGATTCGCTTCCTGAGTTGCTTGAGATGCGATGCGACGAGAAGCCAATCAGAGCGCGAAGAGGCATCGGGCGCCATGGAGAAATCACCCAAAAAGGCAATCCGGTCGATTGCACCCACTGCGGAGATGATCCGCGAGCAATTCTCCCTTTGAAGTGGGGTAAGACCCCCGAATTTCTGGAGCATCTTGGCCTGGTCGTGCACGACGCCGACATTCACACCGAGGGTCAGCGGCGAGAGAGTTCCATCCGCTCTTCCAAGACAATGAGACTCGGCATGGTCGAATATCCTTCGTACTTCGGCCCGCAGCAGATCCAGAGCGCTCGGTGCTCCGAAAAAGTACTCCACCAGGAAGGATCCCATGATGGTCAGGCCGATGGCGCACCAGACCCATCCCAACTGACTGATCAGTGTATTGGGATTAGGATCATGATCGAAGCTGAAACAGAAGACCGATGCGAAGCTGATCGGAAGCATGAAGACGACGCTCAACTTCGGGAACCTGCTCATCAGATAATAATTGATCCAGAACATGCCACCCCAGAGAAGAATCCTGAGCCAAGAGTTATTCCAGGAGAGGTAGGCGATCCCGAGAATCCAAAGAGAGGCAAGAATCAGGGCGACAAGGACAAGCACGGCAACAAAACGGGTCATCATCTTGTTCCTTTGCAGAAAGATGAAGACCATGAATACCCCCAGGTCACCCATGGGATTACGGAAGGTCAGCGCAATGATCCAGATAAGCAGACAGGCACAGACCATCCTCAAGGTGCCCCCAAACCGGTCCGATAAGGGCTTTAGCTCCTCCAGAACATAACGGAAAAAGGCGGCAATATCCACGCCGCCAATCGCAAAGCGAGCCATGCTCCCGATCCCTGAGGGAGTTCCCATAGGAATCAATGGCCGGCGTGAACGGTGGCGGCGGCCTTGGTACCCACACGAAGGATTTCTTGGGGAACACCTTCGGAAAATTTAATCCTGACAGGAAAGCGCTGTTCCAACTGAACCCAATCAAGTGCTTGGGGAATAACCGGAAGCGCGCTTTTTTGCATGGCCTGCGGAGTGGCTCCCCATCCGATACTCTCCACGGTCCCCTTAAAGTACTTTCCTGCGGCAGTTTTTAATTCAATCGTGACCGGATCCCCTGCCCTCATCTTCCTGATCTGCCCTTCGCGGTAAGGCTCGCAGATCCACCAGGAGTTAATGTCAATCAGTGTGAAAACCTGCTGCCCCTCTGAAGCGAACGCTCCCCGGGAGATCGACATTTGGGAAATCAGGGCATCAAAGGGTGCCCTCACGGTGCAATACTTCAGGTTCAATTCGGCCTGGGCAAGATTTGCTGCGGCGGCGTCACGCTTGGCTTGAGCCTCTGAGATGCTGAGAACGGAGGATTGCGCCGATAGCAACTGGGCCTCCGAGGCAGCCACTCCCGCCTGTGCAGACTGCATCGAGTTTTTGGAGTCGGTGACGTCTTGGGCGCTTGCGTAGTGCTTTGCAAGCAACGGAGCGATCCTATCGTAGTTGTCCTTGGCAGTCGCCAGTTTTGACTGGGCCTGCTGCAAGGAGGCTTCGGCCGATTTGACCTGGGCTTCCTGTGCGGCAATCTGGAGGCTTGCATTGGTGAGAGCTCCCTCGGCCATGGCAAGATTGGCTTTTGCCGACTGGACGGCGATTTCGTAGGGAGCCGTTTTGATCTGGTAAAGCAGATCTCCCTTGTGGACCAACTGATTGTCTTTGATCGGAAGTTCATCAATCGGACCAGAAACCCGTGGGGCAATCCCGATCATGTCAGCCATCAGCACCCCATTGTTACAGCGCGGATTGCGTGATTCCCAGACATAGGTCACCAATGAGGCAATGATCGCCAGCACCACAAATCCCCACCCGATTGCAGCCCCCAAAAAAGCCTTTCCGGAATGCTGGGCCTCGGGATTTTCGGCAAGTCCTGTCGGGTTATTTTTCTCTTCGGTCGTCATGGAGTTCAGTGGGTGAAAAAGATCAAGTAGACCAAGAGGGTGAAAAACACCCCCAGGCAGGGGTACCCGATTGACCGAGGACGAATCCATCCGTCGATACCGACTTTTATTAAGATGAAGCGAGAAATCAGGGAGAGAACCCAACCGATCAGGATCGAGAGAAGCCAAGCGGGAAAGTAGGCCCCTCCGATCTCCTGAATGCAGGAACATCCTGAGAGAAAAATGATCGCAAGCACGGCGACGGAAACAAAAAGAAGCCGTTTCATCTTCTGCACGTTAGGTATGGCCTGGAATCAGGAGCAAGGCAAAACGATGCTCGACAGCATCTTGGGAACCCATTTACTTGACCATTCGATGCACATTTCCCGCACCTGTCTTGCTTTGGCAACAACATCGTTGTGGCTGGCTTTTTACCCGTGCGTTGATGCTTCCGGCGCGAATGCCAAGGATTCTGTCTCCATCCCCGCTTCAACAGAGAAGCAGACCCCCATTCCTACCTCGGAGGAGATGACCCACCAGTTGGAACTCATGGCCAAGTTACATGATTATAGCTTTGTTAATCCGAATAAGAGTTACACCCTTCCCGAGTTGGTCGATCTGGCACAACGTCATAATCCTACCACACGAATATCTTGGGAAATGGCGGTGCAAGCGGCAGCTTCGACGGGCCTGAGTGAGGCACAGTTTTATCCGACCCTGACGGTGGCGAGTAGTTACGGAGGAGGATATTGGAGCCAAGACCTGACCGGGGCAAAAAGCCAGTCCGGTATCGTGGTGCCTGTCAACTTTAACGATAAGGCAAGCGGTGACTACAGCAACCTAAACGCCGGCGTGAACCTTCGCTACACTCTCTTTGACTTTGGCCAGCGAGTCGCCAATACAAAGGCAGCAAAACACTCACAGACCGCCGCCAACCTCTCCTTCAATGCCACCCATCAGCAGGTCACCTTCCGGGTCACCCAAGCCTACTACACTCTGGAAACAGACAGACGACTGATCGAGGCGTCCGAGATCTCCGCCAAATCAGCTGATGATGTCTTGGCTTCGACGCAGGCCAAGTACGATCAGGGACTTCTTACAGAGCCCGTACTCCTTCAAGCCAAGCAGGCCCAAGCCCAATCGGCATTCGATCTCGTCAATGCGCGTTCCAACTGGGAGGTCGCCCGCCTTAACCTGATCCAAGTGATCGGTGCGGAACCCGAATGTGGCCTCAAAATCGCCCCCTACGATTTTTCACGTCTGGACAGCCGATTGCAGGCTCCACTCGATCAGTTTGTACGATCCGCCATGAAGCAGAAGCCCGACCTGCTCGCCAAAGTCGCTCAGGCACAAGCCGCCGAGCAATCCCTGCGTGCCACCAAGGCCAGCACACTGCCTCAGTTTTCCATCAAGGCAATTCAGAGTTATCAGGATTTCAATACAACAATCAACGGAGCCGCCATCCACAATGTCGGCCTGAGTTTTCAGAACTACGGAGGATCTGTGAATGTGGAATGGCCCTTCTTTGACGGAGGAATCGATAGGAACAAAGTCAAGCAAGCAGCCTCATCTTGGCGGGAGGCAAATGATGCCGTGCTTCTCGCCCGCGAGGAGGCCGTGGCTACCGTCTGGCGATCCTACACAACCGCCAAGACCTCATTGCAACGTAAACAGTCAGCTGATGATCTTCTCAAGGCCAGCCAATCTTCATACGATGCCCTGTTGGCGAGCTTCAACCTCGGACGTTCGCAGATTCAGGATCTCCTGAACGCTCGCGCCTCGCTGGCTCAAGCCATGGCAACCAAGGCGGAGTGCGACCAATCAATCGCAGCGAGCCTTGCCACCCTTGCCTACTCCAGCGGTCAGCTTTGATTCTCCCCATTCATGAACTCTATCGAATCAGCCACACTGACATTCGCACTGATCTTTGGCTCCGCTTCAGCCGGATTCATTCTTCAGAAACGTCTCCCTTCGCATCATCTCTCGGATCAATCCAAGGGGGCTGCTCATCTCGGGGCCGGATTGATCGCCACACTGGCAGCACTCATTCTTGGCCTACTCGTCTCATCGACCAAGGGATCCTACGATCAGACCGAAAGCCTTGTGAACGAAATTGCTGCTAGCTTTGAGCATGCGGACAGACTGCTTGCAAACTACGGCCCCGAGGCGATTCCCTTGAGGGGCTTGCTCAGGCAGTCTTTGGAAACTGCGTATTCGCTGGTCTGGCCCGAGGAGAATGGTCTCGGCAAGAATCCCATGTTGAATGATCCCTCCACTTCAAGAATGGTGCTCGAGAGCGTTTATAACGGAGTCTCCCTGCTCAAGCCATCAAACCCCAACCAACAGCAGTTGCAAACGGACAGCATTCATCTGATTGACGATATCATCCAGAAGCGATGGTTGCTTCAAGAAATCGTCTACGGGGGCGGCATCTCTTCGATCCTACTCGTGATCCCGGTTCTGTTTGTGGCCTTCATCACCTTTGTCTATGCCCTGTATGCGCCACGGAACACCACAGTTGTTGCGGCCATGCTGAGTAGTTCGATTTGCATCGCCGTTTCAATCTTCCTGATCAGTGAGTTGGCCTCACCACTGCAAGGGGCTCTCAAGATTTCCAGTAAGCCTGTACATGTGGCTCTGAAAAATATGGGCAAACAATGATCACTTTGAGTAATTCAGCCATTCCAATCGTGACTGAATAAGCGATCAATGCGGGTCGACCCGCATTGGGGGCAGATCCTCAGGACATCGTTAGACTCATCAATTGGCTGATTTCACCTGAGTATCTTGGACGGAATCTCCCACATTCAATAAAAATGAATCCGGCTAACATCGTGATGTCATATCTCAACCAGAATTGCCACCGCTCAGATCCGGCGCTAGATTTTCCTTCATGCAGCGCCGTTGGATCCTCCCTAATACCTCTGATGCCGTCTTGACGAGACGTCTTGCTGTAGAATTAGGAGTTCCCGACGTGGTTGCGATTCTCCTCAACTCGAGAGGATTCTGCACACCGGATGAAGCCACGCTCTTTCTCGATCCCCGACTGGCCAGCTTAAGACCGCCAGAGGAGATTCCCGGAATCACCGAGGCAGTCACCCGCCTGATTCAGGCCCTACGCTCTAAAGAACGGATCACCCTCTACGGAGACTACGATGTGGACGGTGTTTCCTCGGTGACCATTCTCTGCAGATATCTCCGACGTGCAGGAGCCGAGGTCGCCTGCTTCATACCGGATCGGGCTACGGAGGGGTATGGCCTCAGTTCCAGTGGTGTGAGTCGCTGTCTCCGAGAGAACATGCCAAGCCTTGTTGTGGCGATTGACTGCGGCACTAACTCACGAAAAGAGGCGGAACAACTCAAGAAGGCCGGCTGTGAACTCCTTGTCCTCGATCACCACGAGCCTGAAGCCGAGACTGTGGCCCCGCTGTGCGCGGCCCTTGTCAATCCGAAGCGGGGACCTGACTTCCACTATCTCTGCAGTGCTGGGATTGTTTTTAAACTCTGCCATGCCATGCAGAAAGCCAACCCGATTCCTGATATTGATCTCCGTGATTTCCTCGACCTCGTGGCCGTCGGCACGGTGGCCGATATCGTTCCCCTCGTGGAGGAGAACCGGATCTTCGTCAAGGCAGGCCTGCGCCAGCTTTCCCAATCTCGCTGGACTGGCCTCCATGCGCTGCTCCATGTCGCCGGAGCATCTGCTCCCTACAACCCCTCCGATATCGGTTTTAAGATCGGTCCCAGGATTAACGCCGCCGGGCGTCTCGGCAGCGCTACCGAGGCACTCCTGCTTCTTCTCACCGATGATGCCAACGAGGCGACACGGATAGCAGCCCAACTTGACCAGCAGAATCGGGAACGCCAGGCCGTCGAGCGCAATGTAACCCTTCAGGCTGAGGAATGGGTCGCCGGCAACTTTGATCCCGGACGTCATGCCACGATCGTGGCAGGCAAGAAGGATTGGCATCAGGGTGTGGTTGGAATCGTGGCCTCGAGAATCGCCCGACGATGGCATCGTCCCACGCTGATCGTTGGATTCGACGACACCGGAGCCGGCAAGGGGAGCGGCCGCAGCATCGAGGGCCTTCCCTTGGTCGAAGCTCTCGGACGCTGTTCCGAACTGCTCGATGCCTTCGGTGGTCACGACATGGCTGCCGGCTTGAGCCTTCAGGAATCAAATCTCGGTGAACTCCGAGAGCGCTTTGAATCGGCAACCAGACAACTCATCAGCGACGAGGATCTTATTCCCCGCCTTCACCTTGATGCCGAACTTGATATCAGTCTGGTAGATGACGGGTGGCTTGATACGCAAGACCGACTGGCACCCTTCGGAACCACCAATGCTCAACCTCTTCTCTTTTCGCGAGGCGTCACCCCCTCTTCACCGCCACGAGTTCTCAAGGAAAAGCATCTGCGCCTTGAACTCAAGAGTTCCGGGCGTCGCCGCGAGGCAATCTGGTTTAATGCCTCGCTGGACGCACTACCCCGTCCTCCTTGGGATGTGGCCTTCATCGTGAACAGGAACACATGGCAAGGACGCGATGAGGCACAGATTCAGATTGTGGCGATCCGTACGTCAACAGCTGAAACGGCCTAGCCATGGCCCCGGAAAAGAAGCCGATCAAGGCGACTAAGGCAAAGCTTCCAAAAAGACTTGGCCAAGGTAAGAAACCGATCTCTCTTGCACCCCATGACCCCGCGATCTTGCTTGAGGAACTGGGGTGGATCCGACGCCCCCAACTCACCGCTCTGCGTAAACTCGGCATTACCACCCTCCGCGGACTGCTCGAGCATTATCCGAGGCGTCACGAGGATCGGAATCGCTTCGATTATTTTCCCGATACTCCGGAAGAGCGTTCGTTTTGCCTCAGCGGCACAATAGGAAGGACCATCTTCCGCCGTTTCGGTAGGATGCGTAGCTTTGAGGCCGAGATTGAGGAATCTCCCGACTCCCCCCTCTCGGCCCGGATCACACTCCGGTGGTTTAATCTGTTTCATGTCCAGAAGAGCGTCGTCAAGGGATGCCGACTTATCGTCCACGGGAAGGTACGACTACGCGGGAGGCGCCTTTGCATGGAGCACCCGGAGTTCGAAGTGGTCACGGACAAGGATCGTGAGAGCATTCATCTTGACCGCATCGTTCCGGTTCATCCAGCCGGCGAGGGAATCAGCGTCCGTGTGATCCGTGGACTCATTCACCGTGCCTTGAGCGAAACTGACTGGAGCGCTTGGATCGATCCCCTGCAGCAGAAGAAGAAAGCAGACTGGGGAACCGCCCTGCGAAACATTCACTTTCCCGGATCCCTTGAGGAACTGGAGCCTGCACGACGGGAACTCGCCCTGCGGGAACTCCTAGGAATCCAAACACTTGTCACCATCCGCAGGAACGAGGCACGCAAACCGCGTGGCGCGGCAAAAGCATCTCGGGGAGACCTTCTCTCCCGCTTCCTGAAGGCACTCCCATTCGGACTCACCAGCGCCCAGCAGAAAGCCATCGCCACGGTCCGTGATGATATGGCTCAACCCCATAGAATGTCGCGATTACTTCAGGGTGATGTCGGCTCCGGAAAGACCGTTGTTGCTGCTGCGGCAATACTTAACGCGGTCGAATCAGGTCACCGTGCCAGCCTCATGGCCCCAACCCAGATCTTGGCCGAGCAGCATTTTAGGAATTTCCAGCACTGGTTCGAGCCACTAGGCATTCCGGTGGAGTTCCTCACAGGAGCCATAAAGCCGAGACCGTTAAATTCACTATCGGGAGCCAATCATCCAAGCGTCGTGATCGGCACGCATGCACTGCTTCATCACGAATCATCACTTCGGGGATCGGGTCTTGTCGTCATCGACGAGCAGCACAAGTTCGGTGTCCTCCAGCGTACCCGTTTGGCAAATTCTCCCTCGGCCCCGGATTTGCTGGTGATGACTGCCACTCCCATTCCTAGGACGCTGGCCCAGACCATTTACGGCGATCTCGATCTCTCGATTCTCGATGAGAAACCACCCGGTCGTGGAGCACTGCGAACCGCGGTGCGCACCCCCGAGAAACTCTCAGAGATTGTCGCTTACCTCAAAGGGCAGTTGGAAAAAGGACGGCAAGCCTATGTCGTCTATCCCCTGATCGAGGAATCCGAGAAACTTCAGGCGAAGGCGGCTGAAACAGAGATCACCACCTGGCGTGAACGGCTCACTCCGTTTCCGTGTGATCTTCTGCACGGAAGAATGAGCTCGGAGGAGAAGAAAGGGGTCATGGAGAGATTCCTTCGCGGTAAGGCAAAGGTTCTGGTGACCACCTCCGTGATCGAGGTCGGAGTGGATGTTCCAAATGCCACCTTCTTACTGGTGGAGAATGCCGAACGCTTCGGCCTCGCACAACTCCACCAGCTTCGGGGGCGGATTGGTCGGGGGAGTCATACCTCCACCTGTGTCTTGATCGAGGGAAGCGGAAGTCCCGAAGCCATGGAGCGTCTGGCCATCCTTGAGAGGACTAATGATGGATTCGTTGTCGCGGAGGAGGATCTCCGACTTCGTGGATCCGGAGATATACTCGGCACGGAACAGAGTGGACTTCCTCCCCTTCGCATTGCTGATCTCTACAAGGATGGCGATCTTATTAGCGTCGCTTCTCTGGAGGCATCCAGAATCCTGAATGAAGACCCTTCATTGGATCAGCTAAATCATCTTCCCCTGAAGCGTCTCATGGAGATCCACGCACCAAGGCTGAGTGAGACAGGAGGATAAAACAGCACCCTCCTCACTCCTTCACATATCCCCATTGTACACGTCTCTGATTTGTGACTATTCTAAAAAACCTGTAATGGTAACGGCGGGGTAGCCAAGTGGTAAGGCCGGGCTCTGCAAAAGCCCCATGCGACGGTTCGATTCCGTCCCCCGCCTCCATTTTGATCCCGTTACGATTCAAAGGCACACCATGATGTCTTTCCTTTTGAAGAAATCTCCCAACGCTTAGCCTTTCACTTCATGAAAACACCCCGCGTTTCCTCCGCAGCCATACTGGCGGCATTACTGCTCGTCTCTTCGGCGATACCTATTGCGACGTCCAAAGCCCAGTCTGCCGCCGGCTCCCCCGCGATCGCCACCTTCATTGATCCGAACTCGATCGATGTCGCCAAGATTCTTCCTCCTCCTCCCAAAGCGAATTCGGCGCAAGCGAGAGCCGATAACAGTTACATCAAGTATTCCAACGCGGCGGCAACCGATAACCAAAAACTGCTGGGAATCGCGGCCTCCCGAGACAGCGCTTTCGACTACTCGCAAACCTTGGGCCTATGGTTCAACCCGAAGATCCTTCCGAAAACAGCCACCCTGTTTCAAAAGGTAACCAACGAAACAAAAGAAGCCATCGAGCTGGCCAAAAATCACTTCAAGAGAATCCGCCCCGAGATGTGGAAAGTAACCGGCGACCCCGAGAAGAGCGACGGCTACTGCTACCCGAGCGGACACACCACCCGCGCCTATGTCTGGTCCACCCTGCTGGCCAATGCTTTTCCCGACGAACGGAAGGCCCTTCATCTCCAGGCACGGCAGAAGGCCTGGTACCGCGTGGTTCTGGGAAGGCATTATCCTTCGGACGTCAGGGCGGGAAAGACCTACGGAACATTCCTTGCCAACAAGTTTTTGAAGGACCCCGAGTTTCAGGCTGAATGGGCCGCAGTGTGCGCAGAGATGAAGCAAGCCCGCTCGGAGGCCATACCGCCCTCCTCTTTCAACCCCTGATCAAGCGGAGTCGGCGGAGCGCACACCAAGGTGTGTTCTCAATCGACAAAGCGGGTGATTTTTGACATTCCTGAAGCCCTATGAAACAACTCCTCTCTCTATTCGTTCTAGCCATCGTCGCCATTAGCCTGAGCGCCTGCAATACCGTTAAGGGTGTCGGACAGGATGTCAGCGCCGGCGGACGCGATCTCACCAAGGCGGCTGACAGGGTCCAGGACAAGATCCAGAACTGATCCCCTGATCGTTCCCCTTCTCAAAGGCCGTATCGGGAAACCGTTACGGCCTTTGTCTTTTCACCGTCCGATTGCCTGTCGATGAGATAAAACCATCATTTCCTGATTTCTGACTTCTTCAGTTTTCAGGTTTCGGGTTTGATCGTTCCTCTCCAATCCTTTCCCTATGTCCACTTCAGGCCCCATCTCCAACTTCATCGAGCACCACTACCGTCACTTCAACGCCGCCGCACTGAAGGACGCCGCCCATTCCTACACGGCCCACCTCGAGAAGGGCGGATGCATGTTCCTGACCATGGCCGGCGCCATGAGCACGGCGGAAATCGGCCTCTCCCTTGCCGAGATGATCCGCCAGGACAAGGTGCACGCCATCTGCTGCACGGGGGCAAACCTCGAGGAGGATGTCTTCAACCTCGTGGCGCACGATTTCTACGAGCGGGTTCCGAACTACCGTGATCTTACCGCGGCCGACGAAGTGGCCCTGCTCGAGCGTCACATGAACCGCGTCACCGACACCTGCATCCCGGAAATGGAGGCCATGCGGCGCATCGAATCGGCGGTCCTGGAGGAGTGGGTGGCCGCCGACAAGAAGGGCGAGCGCCTCTTCCCCCACGAGTTCATGTACCGCATCCTGCTCAGTGGAAAACTCGAGTACCAGATCGACCCCAAGAACAGCTGGCTCATGGAAGCCGCAAAGAAGAACCTCCCGATGTTCGTCCCGGGGTGGGAGGACTCCACCCTTGGCAACATGTTCACCGGGCATGTCATCACCGGGGACGTGAAAAACGTCCACACCGTCCGCACCGGTATCGAGTACATGATGCTGTTGGCCGAATGGTACACCAAGAACTCCAAACCCCTGGCCTCGGGTGGAGCCGTCAGTGCCGGCGAAGGCCGCCATGCGAGCTCGCCCGACGGCTCGATCGGATTCTTCCAGATCGGAGGCGGGATCGCTGGCGATTTCCCGATCTGTGTCGTGCCGATGCTTCACCAGGACCTCCAGCGCCCCGAGGTTCCTCTCTGGGGCTACTTCTGCCAGATCAGCGACTCCACGACGAGCTACGGCAGCTACTCCGGAGCGGTACCCAACGAGAAGATCACTTGGGGCAAGCTCGGCATCAACACGCCGAAGCACATCATCGAGTCCGACGCCTCGATCGTCGCGCCGCTGGTCTTCGCGATGATTCTCGGGTGGTAAACCTCCCGCCTCCCGGAGGTCGGGAGGCGGAATCCAGGCCCTGAGAAGTTGCTGGAGTTGCTCCTGATTCCAGGCTCAAGGCACTCGGCCCCAGTAGCAACTCCTTGAGTCCTTAAGATCGATCGGCTCTCAGCTTGAAAACATTCACTCCCACCCAAGCCACGATTGCGAGATGGATCGCAAGGGCGCTTCCCAAGCCCATAAGGTGATACCCGGGAGCCACTCTTCCAGCCGCCGTGATCGCCCAAAGGGCTGAGCCTCCCACGGGAAGAAAGAGGAGCAGCGCGGTGATCAATCCCGGGTTGTAGCGCCTGAGGCGGATGGCCTGGGCCACGTGGACAACGGCATTGATCAGGGTGAGGTAGACACCGATCAACCCGAAGCCGATATCCAACCCAAAGGCGAGCAGGATGGAGAGAAGGTTCACGCCCCAGACTCCGGGGACGTTGATCACGAAGACAGCCGTTTTGGAAAGAACATCCCCTCCCCGTCCAAGAAGCTGGTTGATGAAGCGGCGGAAACGATCATCATCGTGCTCCTCGAGTTGGTGGATCATGTAGACCGGCAACTGTAGATACACAAGGATCAGCGCAAGATCGCAAGATTGACCGAAGGCCGGCAACAAACCGAGCAGGAGAAAGGCGGCCAGAAAGCCGCCATAGACCCAATTTGAAACGAGTCGGGCTATCATAAGAGGCATCTTGTTCCCACGCGGTAAATCGTCAAGGGCAAGCGGTCCAACCGGGCTTTCGTGTCTTAACACTGCCTTACGGCAATCAGTCAGGATCACCACGGGGCAATCTAGACTTCGATGTAGTCGAAGTAGACGATCAGGTTGCGCGGGGGGATTTTGAGCGTGTCCGGAAGAACCACATTCCTGACCAGAAATGCAAAGATCCTTCGCTGCCAGGAGGTCATCCGCTGACCTTCCAAGGCAAGAAATGGCTTCGGGAAGATATAGAACGTGTTTTCGGGATCAAAGGTGAACTCCCCACCACTTGCTTTGGAGGCAGCTTCGAGACTAGCGGGTACGTCCGCATCGACCATGTAGCCGTGGGGCACTGTGATTTCCCAAAGTCCCCCCTCATGACGGGTCAACTTAGGATCACCGATTACCTTGTGAGGATCGCTCCAGTTCGATGGGATCATCAGGACCTCTAGCTTTTCCGCCAGTCCACCTGTTGCGCGTTGAAATTCTTGGATGGAGACAATCGACCTTTCCGGCGTGTCCTCTCTGGTGACATAGACTCTGGTAGAGGGGATGCGGTAATCAGTCCCCTTAGACAAAACCGCACCAAACTCCGCTGCGGTCATGCCTCCCTGCATCGACTCGCTGATGAGTTTCCACCCCCGATACCATGTGATCATCAGCACCATCATGACCGAGGCGAAGCATAATGGGATATAACCTCCGGCAAGGAACTTTGTGGAGCAGGAGACGAAGAGAGTTAAATCGAGTGCCAGCAGAAGAACAAGTGTGATGGCAGTCTGCCAACGTGGAACTGTTGGCCGCGTAAACATCACAGCCCCACAGAGAACGGAGGTCACAGCCATCGCTCCAGTCACAGCCACTCCATAGGCATTGGCCAGTGAGTCACTGGTCCGGAAGATGGCGACCAAAAGGACACACACAAAACCGAGCACAAAATTGGCAGAGGGAATGTAAATCTGCTCCTTCATCCGGTCATTGGTATGCTTGGAAATGAATGGGGGAAGGAGATCAAGCGACTTGGCTTGACGGCAAAGGGTGAAAACAGCGCTGATAAGAGCTTGGGAGGCGATCACAGTCGCGGCCGTGGCGATGATCACCAGTGGGACCTTGAGGGAATCGGGACAGAGCAGGAAGAAGAGCGCACTGTTAGAAGCCGACGCAGGATACGCCTGCAGGTATGCAGCCTGTCCCAGGTAATTGATCAGAAGCGCAGGAAGGGCGACCAGGAACCATGCGCGTAGGATCGGAGCCCTTCCGAAGTGGGAGAGATCCGCGTAGAGGGCCTCCGTACCGGTCACAGCCAGAGCCACCGCACCGATAACAGCCAATCCCTTCCACCCCCATGCATGCAACAGGGTGAATCCCTCCATCGGATTAAATGCCTGCAAAACGGCAGGATGAAGAAAGATCTGATAGCCGCCCATGATCGAGATGACCGCGAACCAAAGGAGCATGACCGGCCCAAAGACAACCCCGATCATTCCCGTTCCGAAGCGTTGCACTGCAAAGAGGATGATCAGGATAAGGATCGAGACTCCTGGGACATACTCGGCAAGTTTGGGCTCAATCGTCACGACGCCACCCACGGCACTGAGCACCGAGACGGTCGGGGTTAGCGTCCCGTCTCCAAGCATCAACGCTGCTCCGAAGGCGACCAGAGCGATCATTCCGAATCCAATGGACTTACCCTTTCGAGATTCCTTTAGGAGAGCGAAAAGTGCAAAGACCCCTCCCTGTCCTTGGTAGTCCTGCTTCATCATGATCCAAGCGTACTTCACGCAAACGACCAGGATGATCGACCAGATGACTAGTGAGGCAATACCGATGGCCCGGGAGGCCCCAGTCAGACTGACAGCCGTCTGAAGCGCATAGAGCGGACTGGTACCGATATCCCCGAAGACGACACCTAGCGCCGCGAGCCAGAGGAGAGATGATTTTTTTGATCCGGACGAAGTCATCAAACTACTATTCACGGATAAGAGTCATATCCAAGCAACATCAGCAGGCTTGGAAAGTTATGCC
>CAINEX010000058.1 GCA_903847935.1 uncultured Spartobacteria bacterium
CGGTTCTGTGTAATTGTGTTGTAGCCTGGGTAGTAGTGAAGGTGTTGAGACGGGGCTTCTCCAACCACGATGATCTTTGGTGTCATCTTCTGCAGCATGGAAGCGGGAATCTTGCCGCTATCGCGCCCGTGGTGAGGAGCAAACAGGATGTCCACAGATGGAAGGACCAAGTCTTCCTCGACTGCTTCCATGAAATAAGTTTCGAGATCACCCATCCAAACCAGGGTTGCGCCATCATTGAGTGAATACTTGATCACCGCAGAAATGTTGTTGGGACTAAATCCTTCCTTCACTTCCTCTAGTTCAGCCTTAAAGTCCGCATTGTTCACATCCGGCCAGAGGATGCTGATTCCAGATGAGCCCCGTTCGTCATCGTTCGTGTTCAGCCACTTTCGTGAACACCCTTTGTAAATGTAGAACGCTTTTTTCGGGTCATCCCGAAGTTCGCAGTATTTGTTGAAGCTATCCGTCTCGATGTCCTTCGTGGCGGCGTTTTTCACACAGTAGAAGTTCTCGATGCCAATTACCTTCTCAAGATACTCAAGGCCGCGCACGTGGTCTTCATCGGGATGCGTCGATATAAACCTCGCTATGCTTTTCTTCGTCCGTCGGGCCTCGATCTCAGTGAGGATTCTGACCGCATTATCGCTGTTCAGACAGCAATCAATCATCGTGAAGTTGTCCGACCCGTGGTCGATGAAGAACATGTCACCGTTTCCCACGGCGAAAGACTTGATGATGCTCATGTGCGGTCTTGTGGTTGGTGTTCGGGTTCAGTTGGTCTCTACTCTCAACTCCCCGCTCAGCAGCTTCGGAAGCAGCGTGTCGCGCAGGGTGGCCAGGGTGCGGGATTGCTTTTCGAAGGTGCTGATTTGCTCATCCAGTGGGCCAACTAGTTTCTCGTAAGCAGAAACAATGCTCGGTGAGGGAACAATGCAACGAAGGTTTTCGAAGTTCTGTTTGTTGATGGAGCCGAAGACGGTTCCTTCTGCTTCGTAGGCAGCGAAATCGGGATAGAGATTCGCCATCGCATAGTAGGTGAATGACGATGCGCCTGATTTGTGGCGTACGGATGCGACGCCTCGACCGATACAGCATTCTTCATCTGCCATGTTGATGTCGCCTACTGGTGCCCGGACGCTCACGAGCGTATCGCCCTGTTTTGCGTAGCGGGTTGGTGCCGTGCAATACATGCGGCGCGTTGGGAAGCGGAAACCAAAATCCGTGCGGCCTTGGTAGAATGGAATGCCGTTCCCATCCTCGTTGTAGGTATCGCCAGGCGGTGATTGACCCATCGTAATTTCGAATGCGTCTTTTACTGTTCCAATGCTCCATCCTTTAGGCACCACTCCATCTGCTTCATGTTCAAAGGAGTCGGGGAAGAGGGCGGCGGTGGCGGGGTCGATGCCGGAGAGGGTGCGGCCGTCGAGCTTGGCGCGGACGGGGTCGAAGTCGACGAACCAGCTCTGGAAAAGGGCTCGGGCGGTGGCCTCAAGGGTGGCGTTCATCCGCCGGTTCAACTCGATTTTTTCATCCAAAGCCCCCAGCACCTCGGCAATCCGCTTCTGCTCTGCAAGGGGTGGGAGCACACACTCCAAATCACGAAGCTGTTCTCTGCTTACATTTGGAAATGTTGAACCCGTTGCTGAGGCAAGAAGTGTCGGCAAACCTGCATCAACTACTGCCTTCAGAAAGGGCTGATACTCTTTCCCGTCTTTATGGCGTATCGCTGCAATACCTCTGCCGATCGCATACCGCTGATCAGCCCAATTCATTCGTCCTGTCGTTGATCCCCGCACACAAAACAGAAGATCTTCGATTTCAGCGTACTTTCGCGGATCCGTCGTAAATTGAACTGGATCCGGATGATGGCCGCCGAATTCAGTTGGACCATTGAGTAGGGGCAACCCGTTTTCCGTTTCATTACAGGTTTCGCCCGGAGGCGATTGTCCCATAACAATCTCTGCAATGTCGCTAAGCTTTCCGATTTCCCATTCAGTAGCCATATTCACGCACTAGGCCAATGGTGACGGATTTTATCGACCCAAGGGTTTAATCCTTGGCTACGGATTTGAGTATATCGGTCAAGGGAAACAGCCAACTCCTGCAAATCCGGGCTGATCCATCCGATAACTTCAAGAATTGCTGTGTGTTGCTGATCGAGATCCTTCCAATGCAGGATGCGCTCGTGGTGAAAAACGCGATTCCGTAGATCCCTGATTTTCTTCCATCGGGCTATCTGTCGTTTAAGAGTATGTTCTTCCGATGGCGCGTATGGAAATACCCCCGGAGGCAAAGCAAATCCTAGCCCCGTGCGAGAATGGGCATTGTTAAAAAATCCCGTCCAGAATCCAAATTGGAGTTCGGCAACAATCCTTCCCGGAGTTACCTCCTTATTGCGCTCTGTCAGTTTTTTGATTCCCTCACCAATCTGGTCTCGCTGCCAGTCAGTCAGTTTGCTTCCGGCTGTTTCAAACCAGCGATCGTTCTGAAAATAGTCTGAAAGCGCTTTGTCTAGAGAATTTCGGAGTCCAACTTCAGCAATCTGGAGTGGGGAATAAAGCGATTCACAGATGGCCATATTCCAAAGATACCTTCCAAGGATCACTGCAGGATCAGCACCGGGATAGCTGTAGGCATTGAGACGCTCCGCTGCCAAGATGCCTTGAAGACACTCAAAAAAAGTGTGATTCATGCTTGAATGAGGGAAATAAAAGCGTAGGGTTTCCATCGTAGACCCTGGACCCCCTTCCTCTGCTGCTTGCAGCAGATAGGCGCCAGGGTTTCTTCTTTTCCGGGAATGGTGGACTCAGTGCGCATACCCGAGTCCCTTCAGGTTGGCTTTGATGGTCTGTTCGAGTCGGGCTGACTCGGTAAATTGTGCATCCAGTTCGGCGACGAGGCGGGGCATTTTCTCCTCGAAGGGTTCGCCATCATCTTCGATCTCCTCGGCTCCGACGTAGCGGCCGGGTGTGAGGACATGGCCATGGGCGGCGATTTCCGTCGTCATTGCAGACTTACAAAAACCGGCGATGTCGGCGTAATCAGGCGCAAGATCCAGCAATAGACCTCTCCGCTCCCCATCCTTCACCAGAGCCCCCTGATCTTGTTTCCACAGATGATAGGTTTGGACGATACGGTTGATATCCTCCTCGGTGAGCTCGCGGTGAACGCGGTCGATGAGGGTGCCCATTTTCCGGGCGTCGATGAAGAGGGTCTGGCCCCGGCGGTCGCGGATGAACTCCGCATCTTCGGAGTCCGGAGCCTTTACCGTGCGGGCGGCTTTATTTCGAGTCAGGAACCAGAGGCAGACGGGGATCTGGGTGGAGTAGAAGAGCTGTCCGGGGAGTGCGACCATGCAGTCTACGAGGTCTGCCTCGATGAGGGCTTTTCTGATCTCGCCTTCGCCGGATTGGTTCGAGGACATGGAGCCGTTCGCGAGGACGAAGCCGGCCATGCCATTCGGGGCGAGGTGGTGGATGAAGTGCTGGACCCAGGCGAAGTTCGCATTCCCCTTCGGCGGGACGCCGTGCTGCCAGCGGACGTCGTCGTCTTTGCGGAACCAGTCGGAGTCGTTGAAGGGAGGATTGGCCAGGACGAAGTCGGCCCGGAGGTCGGGGTGGAGCGGGCGGCGGAAGGTGTCGGCGTGCTCGGGTCCGAAGTCGGCCTCGATGCCCCGGAGGGCGAGGTTCATGATGGCGAGGCGGCGGGTGGTGGGGTTGCTCTCCTGGCCGTAGACGCTGATGTCGCCGAGCTTGCCGCCGTGGGATTCCACGAATTTCTCGCTCTGGACGAACATGCCGCCCGATCCGCAGGCGGGGTCGTAGATGCGTCCCCGATACGGGGCGACCATCTCGACGAGGAGGCGGACGACACAAGAGGGAGTGTAGAATTGGCCGCCATTCTTCCCCTCGGCACTCGCAAACTGGGTGAGGAAGTACTCGAAGACGCGTCCGAGGAGGTCCTTGGACCGGCTGGCGGCATCGGCAAGCTGGATGGAGCCGATGAGGTCGATGAGCTCGCCGAGGCGGTTCTTGTCGAGGTCGGCGCGGCCGTAGTTTTTGTTCAGGGAGCCCTTAAGTCGGGGGTTGTCCCGTTCGAGGGCAACCATGGCGTCGTCGACGAGCTTACCGATGGTCGGGAGCTTGGCATTGGCCTGGAGGAAGGACCAGCGGGCCTCCTTGGGAACCCAGAAGACGTTGGCGGCGAGGTACTCGTCCTTGTCCTCGGGATTGGCCCC
>CAINEX010000059.1 GCA_903847935.1 uncultured Spartobacteria bacterium
CATCAATTGTAACTTCTCACGCAATGTGAGTTTTGCGATATCGGCTACGATCATGAACCACTCTTACTCCGGGTCGCCCACTCAGTCAACCTTCCCCACCATCACAGGAGTCCCTTCCCTTGAGTAATCTTTCCCATAGGCGCCAATCCATCCCGTCCTGCTTTTCCGACACTTATTCGGCTGACACACCGACTGCCAGCATGAGGAAGCTTGCTCCGGTGGCCCGCGCCGCAGAGGCCGCAGGCTACATCACCCTTCACGATCCGGGCCTTCTCGACCGTGCTAAGCTTCGATCCCTCCACGCCCCCTCCTACGTCCGTGCCTTTATCACAGGAAAGGGGCGCCTGGTAGACTCTCAGGGGTGGGAATGGACACCACAGATCCGAAACGGTGTCCTGGCCATCAATGCCGGACAGATCGAGGCCGCCAAATTGGCCTTCGAACACGGGATCGCGGCCAACGTGGGGCAGGGGTTCCACCATGCCCGTCCTGAGCACGGGGCCGGGTACTGCACCTTTAACGGGCTGGCACTCGTGGCCCAGGAGTTCCCGGAGAAGCGGGTTTTCGTTTTGGATTGCGACGAGCACTGCGGAGACGGCACCGCCTTCTTCACCAAGAAGCTTCCCAATCTCTTCAATTATTCGATTAATGGGACCAACTGGGGCATGCAGCAGAACGAGAGGAGCGTTTGCCGTCACATCAAGAAGGCCCCCGACAGCTTCGATCACTACAAGAGGGCCCTCCTCGAGGGATTTGCGAAGTCCCAAGAGTGGAAGGCCGACCTGATCATCTACCAGGCAGGGGTCGATTCCCACGAGGATGACAGCATGGGCTCAGGGATCCTGAGCACGGAGCAACTTCTTGAACGGGACCGGATGGTCTTTGCTCACTTTCATCAATGCGGGACGCCCCTCTTCTTTGTCCTGGCAGGCGGCTATCAGACCCCGATCGAGGAAAAGCTCCTCCCTCTCCACCTGAATACTTTTAGGGCGGCTTTTAATGAATACTACTCTCCCCGATGACTTCCCGTGCTCCATCTAACACTCCCATTGATGGCACTTTGCTGCCCGGCAAGCTATGCCATCTCGTTTCGCTTCAGCTTGGTTCTGTGAATGAGCCTGTGACGAGCTTGCGTAAATCTTCCGAGATCCAGAATCCAGCTTCAATGTGGAGACGATTGATTAGCGTACCTGCATCTAAGACAAGTCCTCTCTCCCTGGCCTCGATCAGTACTCCAACCAGCCCGACCACTTTCAGACCTAGACTCTTCGCCGCGGATCGGCCCAATCGTTCATCGATGAGAAGAAGGTCGGCATTGCATTCACGTGCCAGCGCGATCGCCTCGGCTTCGCCAGCGCCCAAGTCATGCCTCAGTAGATTCACAAGAGATTGGTCTCTCACGGATTGCCGGCTGATCCAGGAGGACTCAGCTACCTTAAGGGCGCCTTCCTTCTCCGTGCCTGCCTCGACGACTTCAGTCCAAACAGCTTCGGGGAGTACCAAAGTTCCGAAAATCTCTCTAAGAAGATCAAGTCTTCCTATCCGCCCGAGCGCGATTAGCGGAGAGGCATCCGATACGACAATCATGCACCCCGGAGCCTGGAGAGGGTGCCTGCATCCTCAAGGGCTTCTTCCGTGCCGTAGTGACTACCCAAATTTCGAGAGCCCAAATGAAGCTGAAACTTTCCGACCGGTAGCCCGGCGACTTCCGCAGCCTTACCCATCGAGAGACGGCCTAGCGAGAAAAGCGAGAGTGCAAGCTCGAGTTTCAAGTCTGGAACCGACATTCGGGCAGACTCAAGCACATCAGATGGCAGTTCCAAGGTCATTGTAGAGCTCACACTTTATAAATACTCCTCTATGTCCCAACCGTCAACTTCGGCCAGAGCAAGGTATTCAAGACTGAAGTCTGTGAGATTTTTAGATAGGGAATCCAACCGATCTTCATTTCAATTTAGGGGCTGCCCACGACATAGGCGAATAGCTGACAATCTCACAACCTACTCCCATGGGATTCTTCCGATTTAGACGAAGTGTTAAAATTTTGCCCGGAGTTCGTTGGAACTTCGGGAAGAGTAGCACCTCTCTCAGTATCGGGGGGAGGGGAGCCCACTACACCTTTGGGACCTCCGGGAGCCGTACCACGGTCGGCATTCCGGGCACCGGACTCTCCTACACCGACATC
>CAINEX010000060.1 GCA_903847935.1 uncultured Spartobacteria bacterium
ACCTTCTGCATTATCGTTGATCTGGACTTCCCATTTACTGGAGCGACGACGATCTCAGCCGAATCCTTCCAACGTATTGAGATGAATTAGGGATCCCTAGCTTCTCTTGCGGGAGAGCATGATCTCATTTCCCTCGGTATCGACGCACATGGCCAGATGCGGCGGTTCCCCGTTTTCGGTTTGTGGATCCCGTAGCAACTGCCCCCCTGCAGTGACGATCTCAGCTGATCCGGCGATCACATCCGACACTTGAAAGCTCAGGCCGGTCCAGGTGCGCTTTCCCTCACCGCCTCCATGGATGCCGATGATTCCATTGCAGACCTCGATATCGGTCACGGCGGGATTCTCCCTGATAACCTTTCCGCCAAAGACGGATGTATAGAACTTCACGGCCCGAACGGTGTCAGCCGCCCAGATGATGTATTTGAGTCGTTCGACCTGCATGGGTTGAAGT
Source organism: uncultured Spartobacteria bacterium (assembly GCA_903847935.1). GTDB lineage: Bacteria > Verrucomicrobiota > Verrucomicrobiia > Chthoniobacterales > UBA6821 > UBA6821. The sequence goes on from CAINEX010000060.1 coordinate 455, forward strand.
TTGCCCCAAGATCAATTCTCGGAAACATTTTTTCTTCCGAGAGCCTCCAAACATCTTAAGGTCTGACCTGAATCATGGACTTCTTTGACGCTGTCGAATCACGCCGCTCGGTGAGGAAATATCTTCCAGAACCGGTTCCCCGCGAAGTGATCGATCGTGCTCTCTCGGCGGCTCTCCTTGCTCCCAATTCCTCAAATCTCCAACCGTGGGAGATCTTTCTCGTCTCGAGTCCGGAGAAGAGGGGAGCAATGGTCACCGCCTGCCTTGATCAGACCGCCGCGGCGACTGCCGCCGAATTGCTTGTCTTCACGGCTCGAACCGATACCTGGCGCCGAAATCGGGCATATCTCTTAAAAGCCCTCCAGGAGAGTGGTGGAGCGCCGGACATGATCCTCAAGTACTACAATGAGATCGTCCCCCTCATGTACGCTCATGGGTGGCTGAATGCACTGGGATGGCTGAAGAAGATTGTTTTTTCAATCGTTGGCATCTTTCGCCCGGTTCCCCGGGGACCTTTTTCAAATGCCGAAGTAAAATCCGTACTTTCCAAGACGGTAGCCCTAGCCTGCCAAAACTTCATGCTAGCTATCGCAGCCCAAGGGTATGCCACGTGTCCGATGGAGGGATTCGACCCCTGCCGCGTAAAAAAGATCCTTGGACTCGGGAGAAAAAGCATCGTTGTGATGGTGATCGCCGTGGGGAGAGCCAATCCGGAAGGAATCTATGGCCCACGGCTCCGACTCGACCCCGAGCTTTTTCTCTTTGAAGTCTGAAGAGACTCATCTGCAGCCAGCGTTTTGGGCTGGCCTTCGACCGACCTCTCCCTAGTGTCCCACTCGACCCACATGATCCGCTTACTACTCACCCTGTAACCAGCATACCCATGACCATCACTACCGGCTCCGTTGTTCTCTTTGACTACACCCTGACTGATAACGATAAGGAAATCATCGACTCTTCAAGGGAGGAAGGGGCGCTGGCCTACCTCCACGGCGAGGGGCAAATCGTCAAGGGTCTGGAGAAAGCCATGGAAGGTAGAAAGGCGGGGGACTCCTTCAAGATCAGCGTCTCACCCGAAGAAGGTTACGGCCTTCCCGATCCCTCAAAGATCGCCGTGGTCACTGCGGATCAGATCGAAGGTGGCGAGGAACTCGAGGAGGGAATGCAACTCGAGGCCTCCAACGAGGAGGGGGAACAGATCGTCGTCGTCTCCAAGATCGAGGGAGACAGGATTACTCTGGATGGCAACCATCCACTCGCCGGCATGACTCTTCACTTTGACGTCACCATCAGGGAAGTGCGCACCGCCTCCGCGGAGGAAATCGAGCATGGCCATGTGCATGGCCCGGGCGGTCATCATCACTAGGCTGGGCCCCGGATTCCATGAAGCCAGCCATGCATACATGGGGCTTTTTGACCAACTCGGCGCTTGGCCCTCCCTTGACAAGAGGAAGAGTGCGCCCAACCTTAAAGCAGTAGAAGGAGATCTTCCTCGTGCCACAACGATTACCCATGACGCGTACCCTCCTCATCCTCCTGATGTTGGGATCATGGGGTTCCCTCCTCTTTGCTCAGCACGCTCCGGCGCGGCATTCCCCGCTTCACCCCACGCCGACACTCCGATGGAAATACGGGTGGAGGGATGGCCTGATGGCCAACACGATCGGAAGAGCTCGTCTGGGGGACCCCCTTCCGGCCCTTTCCATGCAGGTAGCCTCGGGCTATTCCCCGGCCGATCTCTCCTTCGCCTATGGATATAGCAGGATCACGAACGGAGGCGACGGCGACGGCCAGACCATCGCCATCATGATCCCGTTTGCGACCTCGACAAACCATCTTCAGGCCGATCTGGATTACTTCAGCAGCTACTACATGCTGCCTTCGACAACCTTGAAAATTTACACTCCGAACGGAACCAATACCCCCTACAAGGATACGAGCCAATGGTACGCGGAAGCCACTCTCGATGTGGAGTGGGCCCATGCCATGGCTCCTGCCGCCTCCATTGCCTTGATCATTGCCCCCGACGACTACAGCCTGGGAACCAATTCCCTCTTTGAGTGTGCCACGGGGACAAATAGCGGGCAGGCTGGTGCCGGTGTTGTCTCCATGAGCTGGGCCAATCCCGAAGATTCAAACGCCACCAACGACTGGGGCGGAATTTTTACCAATGCCAGTGTCTCTTATGTGGCGGCTTCAGGGGACAATGGCACCCAAGACGGGGCTATGGGGGTCGAGTGGCCGGCGGCTCACAGCAATGTCATCAGCACCGGGGCCACCTCTCTCATCTATGATCCCGACAGACAGTTGGTCGTTTCGGAAACAGCTTGGAGAGACAGCGGAGGGGGTATCAGCTCCTACGAAGCGATGCCCGACTATCAACGCGCCTATCTCTCGTTAAAACAGACCAATATCTTCAACCAAGCCCAGGGATTTCGTTGCGTTCCTGATGTCAGTTATGTTGGAGATCCATACACCGGCGTCTCCGTTTGGATCACTGATCCCAAAAGCAAGAGGGGAGGATGGGTTACCATGGGCGGAACCAGTGCCTCGACGCCGCAGGTCGCCGCCCTCATCGCCCGCAGGAGAAGTCTTGGGAGGAATGAGCAGGCTCCGGCAAATCCTTACTTTTACGGCACGAACTCGGAATTGCTCCTCTGGGATATCGTGTCAGGTTCCAACGGCTATGAGGCTGGTGACGGTTACGATCTTGTCAGCGGCCTCGGAGCCCCGATCGCCGATGCATTTGTCTCAGCATCACCGAGCAACTCTCTGCTCAGGCCGCAAGGGATCTCCTTCACGAAAATCACCAACAAATGTGTCTATGGAGGTCCCTCCATCCCACTTGAGGCCACTGCCGACTCGGGACTTCCCGTGATCTTCTCGTCGAGTGACCCCACGATTTTCACAATGACGCCCGATGGCACGCTGACCCCCGTCAATGCGGGAACAGCCTCCGTGATTGTTCAGCAACCTGGCGACGGTTCATCCTGGTCAGCGGCGGATCCCGTAACAAATTTCCTCACCGTGGCAAAGGCTCCGCAAAGTTTGGAAAAGTTTGCCCCTATTTCCGGGAAACACGACCGATCAGGGTCCTTCACCATTACTCCCCCGGTGGCTTCCTCCCGCCTGCCCGTGATCGTCAAGGTAACTTCGGGGCCCGCGAGGGTGACCACGAACAACGGCACCAACAGCATCCGGCTCTTGGGAGCAGGAAAAGTCGTGCTCTCGGCAAGCCAACCCGGATATGACCCGACCACTCCCGGAAGTCGGACAAACTACTTTGCCGCCAAGCCGGTAAGCATCTCTTTCAGCGTGAAGTAACACGCCCTCGGCCGTATTATTTGAGATCGAAGCGGTCCAGGTTCATCACCTTGTTCCAAGCAGCCACAAACTCCTTCACAAAGAGTGATTGTGCATCGGAGCTGGCATAGACCTCGGCCAGAGCCCTTAACTGCGAATTCGACCCGAAGACCAGATCGGCGATGGTGCCGGTCCACTTGAGTTCGCCGGTCTTGCGATCGCGCCCCTCAAGAACACCGGAAGAGGTGGGGGACTTCGCCCACTTGATCCCCATGTCCAGCAGGTTGACAAAGAAGTCGTTCGTCAGCATTCCGGGACGTTTTGTGAACACACCATGCTCCGAGTGATCGAAGTTGGCATTCAGGGCACGGAGACCACCGATCAAGACCGTCATTTCAGGAGCGGTAAGCGTCAGCAGGTTTGCTTTGTCGATGAGTAGATCAGCCGTGAAGTTCTCCGCCCCCTTCCTGACGTAGTTACGGAAGCCATCGGCTGCGGGTTCCAACACGGCGAATGAGTGCACATCCGTCTCCTCCTGGGAAGCATCCATCCGGCCCGGCGTGAAGGGAACTTTCACCTCGAGTCCGGCTTTCTTCGCGGCCTCCTCGATGGCGGCACATCCTCCGAGGACAATCAGATCGGCCAGGGAGACTTTTTTGCCGTTCGAACCCGCGCCGTTGAACTCCTGCTGAATTTTTGTCAGCGACTGAAGCACTTTCGCCAATGAGGCTGGCTGGTTAACCGCCCAGTCTTTCTGAGGTGCCAGGCGAATCCGCGCCCCATTGGCACCACCACGCTTGTCACTTCCACGGAACGTGGAAGCCGAGGCCCAGGCCGTTGTGACGAGTTGTGAAACGTTCAGTCCGGAACCAAGGATGCGGCCCTTGAGATCATTGATCTCGGTTTCTCCGATCAGCGGGTGATCAACCGCCGGGATGGGGTCTTGCCAGATCAGCACTTCGGCCGGAACATCAGCTCCGAGATAGCGGGCGCGGGGGCCCATGTCACGGTGCGTGAGCTTGAACCAAGCACGGGCAAAAGCATCGGCAAACTGATCGGGATTCTCGAGGAATCGGCGGGAAATCTTCTCGTATTCAGGATCAAACCGGAGCGAGAGATCGGTGGTGAGCATGGAGGGCAGGTGCTTCTTTGACGGATCAAAGGCATCCGGAATGGATGGCTCGGCCTTTTTGGCGACCCATTGGTGGGCACCGGCGGGGCTCTTCGTCAGCTCCCAGTCGTACTTGAAGAGGTTCTCAAAGTAATAATTGCTCCACTGCGTCGGAGCCTGCGTCCAAGTGACCTCCAGCCCGCTGGAAATCGCGTCGGTCCCCTTGCCGCTCCGGAAGTCGCTGATCCATCCAAATCCCTGCTCCTCGATCGGGGCTGCTTCGGGTTCTGGTCCGACATGACTGGCCGGTCCGGCCCCATGGGTCTTGCCAAAGGTATGTCCGCCGGCAATCAGGGCGACGGTTTCCTCATCATTCATTGCCATACGGGCAAAGGTCTCCCGGATATCACGCGCCGCGGCGACTGGGTCGGGGTTTCCGTTGGGGCCCTCCGGATTAACATAGATCAGCCCCATCTGGACGGCAGCGAGAGGATTCTCAAGCTCCCGGTCACCGCTGTAGCGCTCATCGGCGAGCCACTCTTTCTCTGCTCCCCAATAGATCTCCTCCGGCTCCCAGATATCTTGGCGACCGCCGGCAAAACCGAAGGTCTTGAAGCCCATCGATTCAAGCGCGACATTCCCGGTGAGAATCATCAGGTCCGCCCAGGAGATTTTTTTTCCATACTTCTGCTTGATCGGCCAGAGGAGGCGTCGGGCCTTGTCCAGGTTGACATTGTCAGGCCAGCTGTTGAGCGGAGCAAAACGCTGGCTGCCGTTCCCGGCGCCACCACGCCCGTCACCTGTGCGGTATGTTCCGGCGCTATGCCAGGCCATGCGGATGAAAAGGGGGCCGTAATGACCGAAATCAGCTGGCCACCACTCCTGAGAATCCGTCATCAAGGCGTGGAGATCTTTTTTTAGGGCCTCAAGATCCAGCTTCTTGAATTCCTTGGTGTAATCAAAGTCCTCCTCCATGGGATCAAAAAGCGGGGAGTTTTGATTGAGGAGTTTCAGGTTGAGCTGATTGGGCCACCATGAGGAGTTATTGGAAGCTCCCGTGATGGCTTGTTTGCGGTGATTACCGGAGAAGGGGCACATGGATTCGGTGGTCATGATGATTTTAAAAATGGGGTGTACCTTGAGTGCATTATCTTAAGGCGGACCAGCTATTGTTGAAATACTTGTTTCCTGTAATTATCATAGGCCTGAACTATGGAAATGCACCAACTCCGCTATGCCGTTGCAGTTGCGCGGATGGGAAACTTCTCCCGGGCGGCAGAGCACTGCCACGTCGCCCAACCCTCCCTCAGTCAGCAGATCCTGAAGCTTGAGGAGGAACTCGGGGAGCGTTTGTTTGAGCGGACAAAAAGGGAGGCCCGACCAACCCCCCACGGAGAGGCCTTTCTGCGGCGGGCCCTTCGCATCCTCGAGGAGGTGGACGCCGCGCACCGGGAAGCCGAGGATGCAAAAGATCTCCTGACCGGCACAGTCACGATCGGGGTGATCCCAACGATCGCCCCATACCTGCTGCCAAGAGCCATGGCCGCTTTCGCCAAAGAGTATCCGGGTGTCGAGATGATCGTTCAGGAAGAAACGACTCCCCGCCTGCTGAAGTTGTTGCACAATTACGAGATCGACTTCGCCCTGATCAGTCCGCCTTTGGAGGAACCCCCGGGCAGCCAGCTGGGAACCATGCACCTATTGACCGAGGAGTTGCTGCTGGCTCTTCCTCCCGACCACGCGCTGACCCGTAAAAAGACGATCACTCCAGGTGATCTGAATCAGGAACAGCTTATCATCATGAAGGAGGGACACTGCCTCGGGGAACAGGTACTGAATTTCTGCAAAAGTCCCGGTATCCGGCCACAGGTCAGCTTCCGCAGCGCGCAATTGGAGACCATTCGATCCCTTGTCTGCGCCGGGATGGGGATCTCGCTGATTCCAGCAATGGCAGCTCCCACCGCAAAATCATCAGGGCCGGTTTTCCGCTCCCTCTCACCGCGTCAACCGACCCGTTCGGTGGTAGCAGCATGGCCCAAACACCGTCTTCTTGGTCGGGCCGCAACGGCATTTCTGAAAACAGTGACGGCGCAACTGAAAAGCAATGCATCGTTGAGGTCCCTTTGATATGACGACCAGTCTTTCCTCACTGGATCATCTGCTTGCTTCACCCGCACCGGTCCTTGCACTGGCACCGATGCAGGATGTAACCGATCTTCCCTTCTGGAGACTGATGGCCCGCTACGGCGGGGCTGATCTCTATTACACCGAATATTTCCGAGTCACTCCCACTTCGTGCCTCGACAAGCAGATCCTGGCCTCGATCACGCAGAACCCGACGGGGCGACCGGTCATCGCCCAGATGATTGGTAACGATATTCCATCGCTCGTCCGGACAGCAAGGGAGTTGAGCAACCAACCCATTGCCGCCATCGATCTGAATCTTGGCTGTCCAGCGCCAGTGGTCTACCGAAAGTGTGCGGGAGGCGGACTGCTGCGGGATTTGCCGCGCATTGATGGGATCCTAGGAGCCCTGCGGGAATCAATTTCAGGAAAGTTCACCGTGAAGACACGTCTTGGATTTGAGAGCGAAAGGACGATCGAGGCGTTGCTGCCTCTTTTTGCAAAGCACAAGATCGATCTCGTCACGGTCCACGGACGCACGGTGCTCCAGATGTACCAAGGGGGCATCCGGCACGATCTGATAGGCATGGCTGCCACATTCCTCCCCTGCCCCGTGCTTGCAAATGGCAACATCTCGACACCGTCGGATGCTGAAACAACCCTTGCGAACACGGGAGCCCGCGGTCTGATGATCGGGCGGGGTGCGGTGCGCAATCCCTGGATCTTTTCCCAGATCCGGGAGCATTTCACAGGGAGGCCGATCACCCTTCCAACCGGGCGCCAAGTGCTGGACTACATCCATGACCTCTACGAGACGGTCTGCGACCCCTCAATGGCGGAATTCAAAGGAGTTCAGAAAATGAAGAAATACGCCAACTTCATCGGGGAGGGAATCAATCGGGATTTCCTGCACGCAGTTCGACGGGTCGAGAGCAAGGACTCCCTCTTTGCACTCTGCAGGGAACATCTTGAGCATGGCAAAGCACTGGCACTCGCTCCATCGGCACAAGGCATTTTTTAGCCGCAGACTGTTAACATTTTGCGTGCAAGAGACCCGATCCAGAAACCAGGAATGCTAAATCAGCAGATGCAGTCCGCACCGACTTGGACGATTGTTTTCTCTTCAAGACTCCACCTCTGAGCTAACAGTCTGATAGTCCCACAGCCTCATGCCTTACACCTCGCAGAATGTTCGAAATTAAACCCCGCGATAAGATGGTCGAACGCGCCCTTCTCGTCGGCGCCCATACGGTCGCGGAGTCCCGTGAGGATGCGGAGGATCTCCTCAATGAATTGGGAGAGCTTGTGCGCACGCTTGGCATCCCGATTGCGGGGAAGCAACTGGTGCAGATCAGGGAGCCGCAGGCCCGTCTTTTTCTCGGATCAGGCAAAGCGGAGGAAATTTGCGAGCACGCCAGGAAGCTTGGCTGCGACGTCATCATCTTTGACAACGAGTTGACGCCCGCGCAGCAGCGCAATTGGGAGACCTTGACAAAGGTGACAGTGATCGACCGTCAGGAGATCATCCTCGATATCTTCGGGACGCGCGCCCAAACCCGGGAAGCCAAAATTCAGGTGGATCTGGCACGCATGTCCTACTCCCTTCCCCGTCTCACCAGAGCCTGGAGCCACCTTGGCAAACAGGGCGGAGGCATCGGCTCCAAGGGTGAGGGCGAGAGCCAACTCGAACAGGACAAACGGAAAATTCGCGGGCAGATGGACCGCCTGAAGCGTGATCTTGTCGAGGTACGTCGCAACAGGGCAAACCAGCGCAAGGACCGCAAGCGGGCCCCGGTCCCGAATGTCGCCATCGTCGGCTATACGAATGCCGGCAAATCATCCCTGCTACGCCGACTCACCGGAGCCAATGTCCTTGTCGAAGATGCCCTCTTTGCGACACTTGACACGACGACCCGTAAGATCGATCTCCCCAACAAGCAACCCCTCCTCCTCACAGACACCGTCGGATTCATCCGGAAGCTTCCCCACCAACTCGTAGAATCCTTCAATGCAACGCTTGAGGAGGCGGTCATGGCCGACTTCCTCGTGCACCTGCTCGACGCCTCCCACCCGCGGGTTCTCGAATTCCACGGCACCACGATGAAGGTGCTAAAAGAACTCGGCGCCGATCTTAAAAAGACCCTGACCGTCTTCAACAAGATCGACCGCGTCGAGGATCCCATCACGCGCGCCATGCTTCGCGACGCCTACCCCGAAGCACTTTTCATTTCAGTTCATTCCGGGGAGGGACTTGAGGGGTTGGTCGAGCACTTGGGAAATCTCGTCGGCTCCGAGAACCGGGAAGTCGAGTTGCTCATCCCGCACACCCGCCCTGATCTTCTGGCAAAAATTCACCGTGAAGGTGTCGTTCATGAAACCTGCTATGAGGAAGAAGGGAGTCGAATCAGGGCCACACTGTCCGACAGACTCAGGGAATCGGTGGCTTCATTTCTTAGCGAGTGACGACCAAAAAAAGGGGGGTGCTCCTTGCCTCCATACGAAATCGTTACCTGCCGATGGTGTTTCGTGCTTCCCCAAAGCCATGCCTCTCATGCTAGCGTGACGCATTCCATGAGCGACGACTCCAAAGCACCTGCAGATCTTTCCTCCCTGGGAATCGATCTTTCCGACATGTTCCGTCCCGCGTGGACAACCGAGACTTCCGATACCTCGGCACGTCTCGCAGCACAGTTCGACGAAGGAGATCGACCGCAGCGGAACCAAGGTCGCGGTGGTGACCGCGGAAGAGAGCGAGGGCAGGAACGTGACACACGCTCACCGCGGCCCGCTCGTCAAGGAGGGGCAGGACAAGGCGGACAAAATAGAGGTGCGGGACGGGGCCCAAGGGGTCCGCGTGGCGAGGGGAACAGGGAGAGAAATGATCGTCGTGGGCCTCGTGACGAGCGTGACCGCAGACCCGACCCAACTCCCAATCCTTGCTTGGAAGGATGGAAGCTCCAACTGATTCCAGAGGTTGCTGCCATCGAGGGCATTGCAAAGCAGATTCGTTCACGAGCCAAGGCCTACCCACTCTTTGAACTCGCACGCCTGATCGTTCAACTCTCCGACCGCTACAGTATCAGGTTGCAAGCCGAGTCCGAAGGATCCCGGGAGCTCTTCCGTGTCAAGTTGGACGGATCACTGTGGCCCACCCGCAACGAGGGGGTAAGTCACCTCCTTTCGAAGCATCTCGGCAGTTTTTACAAACAATCCTCCGTCACGACGGAGGCTCCCAAAGGTGCCTTTGCCGTGGTTGCCCAATGTGGAATGAGCGGCGTGGTGCTTGGACCGCCGAATCACCACGAGTACACGTCCCGAATAATTGCGCTGCACGCATCGCGCTTTAAAAACCTCCCGTTTGAAGTCTACAAGTCTAGGATCCGCATGATGCGCGATGAGGCTCTCATCGAACAGTGGAAGTCCGAACAATCGACCAAAACCATCTACACTCCTGTCACGAGCGGGGAACTTGTCACAGAAGCTGATAAGATCGCGCCTCAAGCCGATCCTGAAGCTGAAGTTGCAGAGAACATCGTGCCTGATAGCACCGAAATTGCAGACACCAAGGAGAGCATCGCCGAGACGGAGCCTCAGGTTGCGGAAGCTCCAGCTAGCCCCGAAATGGAGAGCTCATCCGAGGTCGCAACCGAGGAGTCCGCGGAAGCCAATTCCGAAGGCGAACCAACTGAATCCATGGGATCAAAACCCGCGGACGGCTTTTCTTTTGCAGAGGCAACGGCTCATTTCCATCAACACCATGCAGATGAGGAAGTCGTTCCGGCAGGAAGGGACATCTCCTTGAAAGGGGGGGTCGCCCTCCATGGATCAACCCCACTGCTCCGCGAGCTCCTTCTAAGGAATCTTCAGGAGATGGACCGCTTCCCACTAACGCTTGCGCAGCTTCTTGGGAAGGAATTGACCGGTCGCGGTCTGCAGCTCTTTAAGTCCCACAAAAAGATCATCAATGTCTCGGTAGCCCGTCCGCGCTACCTTGACAGGGAGACCACCCCGATCGGCGAAAGCTTCAAGGCTATCCTCGAATATCTGGAGGCCCATCCGAAACAGCACCGGGACAAGCAATGGTCCGGACTTCTGGCCTTGCGCACCGAAACGGCGAACCAACCCGATAAGATCTCAGAAACAGCTGTTTGCCGCCCTACTGCGGAGGCACCGGAATCCGCATCGACAGAGGCTACGGAATTGACAGAGCCCGCCAAGCCCGAACAATCAAAGTCTCTTCCGGATGAGGCAGCGTTGAAGCGTCGCGAGCAGGCACTTGGTGCCGATCTTCTCTGGCTGCTCCATCAGGGTCATGTGATTGACTTCGCCATGGGGAATCTTCAGGCCGCCACGCGCCCCGCTCCAAAGAATCCAAGCCCGACGGAGAGCCAATCTTCCAAACAAACCAAAGTCATGGATGAGACCCTTGCCGGGGATACAGATTTAGCCCAGCAAGGGGGATCGGCCACCATGGCCGCTGAACAACCGCAGGATGAACTTCTCGAACCTCTTGTTCACCACGAACCCCTGGAGATCCCTGAAGGCGCTGTGATTGCTCCCCCGCCCTCCACTGAGTCGGGCGACCCGGGCGAGGCGCTCCCCCATTGATCGTGGCCTCTCTTTACGAGTCGCCCAAGCTTCTCGGTGAGTATCTCCTGCTCCATTACGGGGGAGAGAGGGAGCTATGCCATCCGGCACTACCCGTTCCTTCATCGGTCACAAGCACCCCCTTTCCCGTGCGGTGCGTGCAGGAGTTACTCGACCCTGCCCTTCTTCCATCACCACCCTCGGAGATAACGGCTTTGGAAGTTGGTTGCGCCGTGGGAGCTTCTGCTTTCGAGCTGGCACGTCACTGTCACCGGGTCGAGGCGAGCGATTATTCCGAGTCCTTCATTGCAGCAGCCCGGAGACTCCAGTCCCAGGGACACCACTCCGCCTCACGCTTGCTGGAAGGAATCATCACCGCACCTTTCGAGGCCATCGTTGCTCCCGGGATCGACCGGACAAGAGTCTCTTTTTCCGTACAGGATGCCACGAACCTTCCCGAAGGGATGGTACCTTTCGATGTCGTGTTGGCTGCCAATCTGATCTGTCGCCTTCCCTCCCCCGATGCCTTCCTCTCAAGGCTGACCGGGTTGGTAAAACCGGGTGGACAGCTTCTGGTGACAACACCCTTCACATGGCTTGAGGAATACACTCCCCGCAATCGGTGGATCGGGGGCATTGATCAGGATCGTCGAAGTGAGGAAGAACTTTCCCGACGACTCTCGGGTGAGTTCCGGTTGCATCGACACATCGATCTGCCATTCCTGATACGGGAGCATGAACGCAAATACCAACTCGGCATCGCCCTCGGCACCTCCTGGATCAGGCGATGATCAGCTGACTGATCCGGTTGACTGGGAGGCCCGCTATCGCGCGGGGGATACCCCGTGGGACGAGGGATACGCAGCACCCGCTCTCACGGAACTTCTGGCTCGTCACCCAATCCACGGTGAGGTGCTCGTACCGGGATCGGGACCGGGGCACGATGTTCGTGCGCTGGCAAGCCAGTCTGGCATAAGGGCCAAGGTCATCGGAATCGACCTCTCTCCTGCCGCCGTTGAACTTGCTCGCTCATATCCCAATGCCGGTGGAGAGCATTACGAATGCAGCGATCTCTTTGATCTTCCTGCATCATGCACCGCTCGCTTCGACTGGGTTGTCGAGCACACCTGTTTCTGCGCCATTCCCCCATCGGCCCGGAGTCGGTATGTCACGGCCATTGCAGATGTTCTCAAACCCGGAGGCCACTACTTCGCCATCTTTTACATGAATCCCGCCACCCCCGAGGGTCCCCCGCACGGAGTCGCCAGCGAGGAGATAAGCAATCTGTTCGATCCGAATTTCGATCTGCTTCAGGAATGGAGGCCCGTCGAGGCGTTTGAAGGACGCATGGGCCGGGAGCTCTGCCAACTGAGACGAAAACGCTGACTGACGTGAGCCTGACAGCCTTCCTTCCCCCCACATGAGCGACTGCTGTCATCACGATCATTCCCCTGAGCAGAGGGACTCCACATCGGGCGTGAAAGCTCCGGAGGGGTCGCTCTACACCTGCCCGATGCATCCCGAGATTCTCGGGGAAAAACCGGGCGACTGTCCCAAGTGCGGGATGGCCTTGGAACCGCTGATCCCCGGTGACGATGACTCCGAGTCGACGGCCCTGGCCCGAAAATTCTGGCTTTCGGTCGCTCTCGGAAGTCCCGTCGTGGTACTGGCCATGGCCCCGATGCTCGGGGTAACTCTCCTTGATTATCCGTGGACCGGTTGGATTGAGTTCCTGCTTTCGATCCCCGTGGTGTTCTGGTGCGGTGCCTCGGTCTGGCAAAAAGGCCTCCGGTCTTTTGCATCGCGAAACCTGAACATGTTTTCGCTCATCACCCTCGGGACGGGAGTCGCCTTCCTCTACAGCGTCACGATGCTGACATTCGGTCGGATGATTGCTCCGGGCACTCGCGCAAATGATTATTATTTTGAAGCCGCGACGGTGATCATGGTTCTTGTACTCATGGGGCAATGGCTCGAGTCGAGAGGACGCGCCAAGGCAGGCACGGCACTTCGGGAGCTTCTGGATCTCACCCCGGCGACCGCCCTGCTTGTGGGCAAGGATGGGGAGGCCGACCGCGAGGTTCCCGTTGCCGAAATTCGGTCCGGGGACCGACTCAGGATTCTCCCGGGAGGGAAGATTCCCGCCGATGGTGTGGTTCTTGAGGGAGAAAGCGCCATCAATGAATCGATGCTGACCGGAGAGCCCCTGCCGGTGGAGAAGTCCACGGGGTCAACCGTCTCGGCCGGCACCATGAACTCCTTGGGAAGCCTTGTGATCCGAGTCAAGGGAACTGGCGAAGACACGGCCCTTTCCCAGATCATCAGCCTCGTGGCCCAGGCCCAGCGAAGCCAAGCTCCCATCCAGCAACTTGCCGATCACGTCGCTTCCATTTTCGTGCCGATCGTGATCGGCATCAGCGGGGTGACCTTCTCGGTTTGGATGATCGCGGGACCGGAACCGCACCTCTTCCACGCAATCACGGCCGCAGTAGCCGTGATCATGATCGCCTGCCCCTGCGCACTCGGACTTGCCACACCCATGGCACTGATTGTGGGGATCGGGAGAGCCGCCGGGAACGGCATTCTGGTCCGCTCCGCCTCGGCGCTCCAGAATCTTGCGACTACGGATCTCTTGGCCCTGGACAAGACAGGCACCCTCACCGAGGGAACTCCCAAGGTCGTTTCCATCAGTCAGGTCACCCCCTTTTCCGAAGAACAGCTTCTCAGACTCGCCGCCGGTGCAGAGCAGGGCAGCGAGCATCCGCTGGCCAGAGCCCTCCTGCTCCATGCACGGGAGAAAGCGATTCAGATTCCCAAGTCAACCTCCTTTGAGGCGTTCCCGGGGGGAGGGATTTCCGCTGTGGTGGATGGCGTCCGGGTGCTGATCGGAACGACAAAATTTCTCTCTGCTCAGGGTGTGGTAACAGGATCATTGGACTCGATTCAGCTTCAGTCGGGTGAAGGACTTGTCGCCATGGCAGCGGAGGGAGTTGCGGCCGGGGCTTTCCTATTCCGGGACACCATCCGTCCTTCGGCCGGTCAACTCATCTCGGAACTCAAACGTCTCGGGGTGCGCGTGGCGATGCTCACCGGGGATCGCACCAGAACGGCAAAAGCCGTTGCCGAAGAGTTGGGCATCGACGAATGCCATGCGGAACTTTCCCCGGCGGGAAAGGCTGAGCAGTTCAAGAAATGGAAGGCTGAAGGATACTATACGGCCATGGCCGGTGACGGGATCAACGATGCACCGGCGATGGCCGTTGCCGAAACCGCGATTGCGATGGGGGCGGGGGCGGACATTGCGAAGGAGACTTCGGGGATCATCCTGCTCAATCCCTCGCTGGAGGGAATCGTCTCCTCCATTCAACTCAGCAGGATCATTTTGAAAGTCATCAGGGAGAATCTTTTCTTCGCCTTTGCCTATAACATCCTCGGCATCCCGATCGCCGCAGGAGTGCTCTACCCCTACTTTGGCATCCTTCTGAGTCCAATGATTTCAGCCGCCGCGATGAGTCTCAGCTCCGTCTCGGTGATCGCAAATTCACTAAGGCTCAAAAGAATCCGTTACTAGACCCTAAGACCGAAATCTCTCACTCCACTCATTTGGCTATCCGGGTCATGTAGCTGGAACATTCTATCTGTCCGGCAGTGTATTCACTTTCTGATTGCCGCTTCTGACCTGCACACCCCGTATGGAGAGAGACGACTCCCAGGATGGAAAAAAATAAAAGAATTTGTAAATTCACAGTATTCTCATCGTGTATTACCCGGATCCCTAAAATCCCGTAGCAGATTATAAGAATAAATGCCCGTTGCATGCCCGTCAGCCCACTTCAGATTCAGTCCATATCCCCCCACGAAGTCGTATGCCCTGAGTTGAAAGCTCCCCAGTTTGTAGTTTCGGTCAGGGGCATCTCCACGGCCCATCACGTCGGGTTCGCCGCAGCATACAGCACAGGGACAGGCCCTGCGAAGCATCTCCAAGGCTAGGAACTGCTCCAAACCATCCGACCAGGAGAGGGCCAATTCGTTTCCGAAAGGAGCCACCGCCTTGAGGACGAGAGGTTGATGCTGAATCTCCCGCTGAGGCACTGAGGCACCGAGCTTTGAAGGGTCTGTCATGGCGTTTTTTCGTCTCCGCGATCTCCGCGTCTCAGAGCGATAATTTCTTTTAGGACTTCAACAGCGTCATCACAGCCTTCTGGGCATGGAGACGGTTCTCGGCCTGCTGGAAGATGGCATCGGCATGGCGCTCAAAGACCTCGGCGGTGATCTCCTTACCACGATAAGCCGGAAGGCAGTGTAGGACATGAGCATCCGGCACGGCGGCAGCCACGACCCTGTCATTGATCTGGTAGGGTGCGAATTGGGCGGTCCGGTGCTCGGCCTCCTCTTCCTTGCCCATACTGACCCAGACATCGGTGTAGAGGATATCAGCACCGTGAGCAGCCTCACGGGGATCCTCCGTCACGGTCACTGATCCGCCGGCTACCTTGGCTCGGGCGAGCAACTCGGCAGGTGGGGTGTAAAGAGAGGGGCATGCCAACCTGAGGTCGAATCCCAAGCGGGCCGCCGCCCAAATCCAAGAACGCCCCATATTGCAATCGGCATCGCCGATGAAGGCGATCTTGAGTCCCTCCAGGGATCCCCTCAGCTCCTCGATAGTCTGGAGGTCCGCCAGAATCTGGCAGGGATGCTCCTCGTCGGTCAGCGCATTGATGGTCGGGATGCCGGAGAGGGCGGCGAAGGTCTCGATGTCGGACTGCTTGAATGTCCGGATCACGGCACCATGAATCATCCTGCCAAGCACACGCGCCGTGTCCTCGATCGGCTCACCCCGACCCAACTGGATCTCGCTCGAAGAGAGGAAGAGTGCCTCACCGCCAAGCTCCCGGATTCCCACTTCAAAACTCACCCGGGTACGGGTGGAGGACTTTGAGAAGAGGAGTCCCCAACATTCGCCGGCCAGAGGCTTGGGATCTTGCTGCCCACGGGTGGACTTGAGCTTTTTAGCAAGTTTGAGGATCTCGCGAATTTCAACGACGGAAAGTGCCTCGATGGAGAGAAGATGCTTCATGGAGAAAGAGGGAAGCTGTGATCTATGGATCAATCGGCGAAGAATGCCAAGTGGGATCACTGAAGGGTTTGCCGCAGAGATACGGAGGCACAGGGTTTTTTTAGAATACTAATGCCAACCCGGAGGAAGGCCCCAGTTATCTCTCATTTCATTGATCTTCGTGATTCGTATCAAAATCCCCTCTTCCCTTGGTGTCATTCATCTCTGCGCGAGATCATTTCTGGGGCAAATCCCGTTTTACGACGTCGCTGTAACATTAAAAATCCGGCAACTGATAGCACGATCGTGAGCGAGAGACAGGCATGGGCAAAGAGATCTCCATGCCTGGTGTAGAAGGTCGTCTCGGGATGTAAGGGCACACGAATCTCGGTCTGGAGGACACCTTCGATGAAGGTGTTATCACGCTCCCCGTGCAGGATCTGCACGATTCGTCCAAGGTGATCGATCACGCAGGTGACGCCGGTATCGGCAACCCTGACCATGGGAAGACCTGTCTCAACGGTACGGAGTTGGGCATTGGCCAAATGCTGAAGAGTCGCCACGGAATGCTCGAACCACCCGTCATTGGTGAGTGTCACGAGCAATTGGGCACCGAGCTTCGCGGAGCGACGCGTGAGATCGCCCAGAGTATCCTCGAAACAGACCACTGGGCCTAACTTGATCGGCTTCACTGCAAGCTCCAGCAAAGCCGGTCCCTTACCGGGATCGAAGTCGTAGGGGACCTTATCCCCCACAATCCAGCTGAAGAAAGGAAAACTGTGCCGGAACGGGACATACTCCCCGAAGGGTACCAGATGAACCTTGTTGTAAATCTGGGCATTCTCCGCGTGCCCGGTGAGGAGAATGGCGGAGTTATAATCGGCCCGCGGTTCCTGCGTGTAGTGGACGCTTCCAATGAGGAAATCCGCACTGGTTCCTGCGGTCAGTTCCTTCACCTGGCTGTAGACCATCTCGTCGAGAAGAAGCGGCCTCGGCGTGGCTGCCTCCGGCCAGATCACCAAATCAGGATGTGATTCCAAGGCCATGCGACTCTGACGGAGATAGCCCTCCATGATACTCGCCTCGCACTTGGGATCCCAATAATCGTAGACCGGCACATTGCCCTGGATGCAGGCAACCCGAAGGGAAGTTGTTTCTCCCTGATGCCTCGTGATCCTCTTCATGCCGTATCCGAAGACCAGCACCACAAGGAAGACAGTTGCAAAAAAGTCGACATGCGGACGCATTCTTCCCGTACGGATTTCGCACCGGAGTCGCTCCACCGTGATGGCACTCATCGCGGCTCCGAGAACGCAGAGGAAGGTGAGGCCCGACGTGCCCGTCAAGCTGGCCAACTGAATCAAGGGAATGTTTTGTCGCAGGGCGATTCCGAGGGTGTTCCACCCGAAGCCGGAGAAGAGAGTCCCCCGAAGCCACTCGACCGCGACCCAAGCGGCTGCCGCCAAGAGTGCGACAAGGAGGTTCCGCCCGTTGCCGAGCCAGGCTCGAGGGGTATTCTGCTTTCCTCCACCCTCCCCATCTTCACCCAAGGGTCGGAGAATAACTCCGGCGAAGAAACCCCAAAGCCCATGGTAGAGGCCCACGACCAGCGAGAGGAGTAGCCAGCCCAGCACGGTCACCGTGATGATCCAGTGGAGGGAAATCAGAAAGGAGACCGCTCCGCAGAGCCATCCGAGGAGAAAGGAGTGCCGAGCTCGTTCTCTTGAAGTGAGGGGCTGGGGTAGCATCCAGAGGGCCCAGCAAAGCGGTGACAGCGCGACCCAGGGTAGCCAAGAGATGGCGTGCTTATCAAAGGGAGGGAAACATCCTCCCAGAAGAAGACCGGAGAGCAGAGCGAGAGCCCACGGAATGATCGTAACGACTCTTCCTTTTGCTAATCTGGAGTTATTTGGGATCGACTGGAGGGTCATTTCAAAGCCCCCGGTGAGGACTCCCCAGATTCCTCTTTCTGAGGGGGGATCGTGGTGTCGATGGTGACGCCACACGTGGCGCCGACAGGCAGGTCATGATCGGGTCGAGGAGTAACCCCAGCGACTTTGATCAACCGGACCATCACCGTCGCGTCAGTCTCTTCAGGAGTCACGGAAACCACCACCCCTTGGAGTGGGTGCTTGTCCGTTCCCACGGTCACGAGGGCGTGGTGCCCGGGCGTGACTTTTGCTGCCTCTGCAGCCGGCAGTTTTACGGAAACCCTGCTTTCGGGCCACTGATTCTCAAGGACCACGCCCCGAGCGCTCGAGAAGACCTTCTGCTTGTAGTTGTGTGCGGTCAACCAAGTGCCAACCACGCAAAACAGCAAGAGCCCGGAGACAAGCATCCAACCGGCAGCAAGGCCCCTTTTCGTACTCTCGTTTGTACCCATCACTGTCCCGGAGTGTTGGCTTGCGAAACACCCTGAAGGTCGGAAGCTTTCGGAGGAAGCATGATATTGACCGGCGAGAAGGGTTCTTTTTTCTTCCTCTGCGCGGGAGCATTTTCCTGGCCCATGATGGGGAAGGCGTTCACAAGATGAGCCTCCTCAGCCATCGTCAATCCCGAGGGTATCACGAAAATCCCGTCGCTCACCGCGGCGTCAATGACGAGATCCGAGACCTGCCTTCCATTGACCATCACGGCAAGCACGCTTCCACGACCTTTCTTTTCTATTGAGTAAAGCGAGAGGAGGTTGGAGCCATGGGCATCGAGCCTCAGGTACGCTCCACCGCTTCCATCAGGGGTCTTGAAGGGATAGACCGATTTGATGTCATGCTCGTTGAGGAGCGGCATGATCGAAAGTGATGTCTTCCTCCCATCGAGCAGGATGACCGGAGTGGCGAATTTCTCCCCATCCTCGGGACTTGCCTCACCGTGAATCCTGATGGTGAAAACTTCCTTTTTCTTGTTGGAGCCTGCACTTCGGGCAAATGGAGGGATGCTTACCAAGAGGATGAGTATCCCGAGGAAGGTCCAAAATCTTTTCATGCCGACCATTGTAGGATGCTGGGATAACATTTGCAACCGGAGCCCCCATCGGGTTACGCCTCATGGGATGCTATTGAATCTATACACCCGTTTTGTTGCCCTGGCTCTTTTTCTGGCAGGTAGTTGCGGGCCACTCTGCTCTTCGCTGGAGGCTCAGAGCACAAACACCATCAGCAAGTCCGAAGTTTCGGATATTTCCCTCACGGGCCCGCAGTCCGACAGCCCCTTCTTTGTCGAAAGACAGGAGGCAAAGGCGGCTCTTGTGAAGGCCGGTCAGGAGGGCCGGGGCATGTATGTCCCAAAACCTCCTCGCCCCCCGATCGGCCAGCAGGTGAAATCCTTCTTTTCAGGAATGTTCGGCTCCCTGAGATCTGGCAAACAGGATGGCAAGGTTCCGGTCATTCTCACTGCGGACCCCTCCGATTTTTCGCTTTCCAATACCCCAGAAATCGGCATCTCGCTCAAGATCTCCAACCAAAAGCGCCAAGAGATTGAGTTACTCTACCCCACGGAACAGCGGCTCGAGATCCTCGCCAAAGATCCCGAGGGAAATATGGTCGCGAAGTGGTCGGAAGATCGCACCTTCGACTCCAAGGAGGGATTCGTGGAGGTCAATCCTTCGGAATATGTGACTTATTCGGAAAGGATGCCTACGGCAAAGATGAAGGCCGGCGTCACCTACACGATCGAGACATCGCTCTCGGGTCAGGATGACTTCATGGCACACACAACCATCACCCCAAGACCCTAGGAGCAATAGCGGAGAGAGACGCGACAGGCCCCAGGACTGAGCCAGATAAGGGTGGTGAGTTTAACGCATGGAAGCATAGGGGCAACCATCTGCTCAATCCCGAACCCCCGGGGTCACCGCGTCTTGGCAAAGAAGGCCTTGGTAGCCCGGTGCCGCGCCCGAAACATGACCAGAAAAACAAGCCTCATCACGGTCACATCGAGCAGCCTGCCCAGCACCCCAAGCGGCATGGCGTACTCCACTCGGTCCGACATCACTGTCCCCCCGCTGCAGTCGGTGAAGAGATGCGCGTGCCTCCAATGCTTGAAAGGGGATTTTTTAGCTCCATCCACAAGACATGAATCGGGAGTGGCCTCCTCCCAAAAGCCAACCCACTCCAAGGGCAGTCCGAACTGACTCAGGCAGAGCCGAAACTCCTCCCCGGCTCGTGCTGGAACCGAGCAATCCACCCTCTTCACCTTAAGTGAGGAGGGGGATATTTTTGAGATGTTTCGAGGGTCTTCGTGAAATGCGTAGACTTCGGCCGGCCTCGCTTTAAGGAGGACGCTGCGTGTAAAAATGGAAAACTTGTTCATTTTGATCATCGAGATACACCAAGCCATGCAAAAGAGATGTGGAAAAATTATTGCCAATCCAATCTCCTCCCTTTACTCGTGCTCGTGAACTCTGTAACCACAATAACCATGTCTGAAAAAACCATCGAAGAAAAAGTCCGTGATATCATTGTCGAGCAACTCGGCGTAACCGCGGAACAAGTCACCATCAACGCTTCCTTTATCGAGGATCTCGGAGCCGATTCCCTGGACACCGTCGAGCTGGTAATGGCATTTGAGGAAGAGTTCGGCGTCGAAGTTCCTGACGAGGATGCTGAAAAGCTCATGAAGGTCGGCGATGTTGTGAAATACATTGAAGAGAAGCAGGCCAAGTAATCAGCCTCTTAAAAATCGTTTTAAGGAACGCCACACCTTCGGGTGTGGCGTTTTTTTTTGGGAACACCCAAACTCGTCTTTCAGGAAAAAATAAGACAGCCGCAGTATCTGGAAGTCCCTAGACTCCGGTGCCTTTGGATCTGCTCTATCATAACCGGAAATGGCGATGCTTATAAGATCCACTGCATTTTCAAGTGAAGTGGTGGCTAAGGAGGGAATCGAACCCCCGACACCATTCACCCCTAGTGATAGTTTCCTTAATAGAATAAATACTACGTCTGCGATTTGGTTTGCACTCCACGTTGTTATGACTATTTTATGACTTTATGGCATCGATTCATAAAGACCCTCGGGGCAAGTCACCCTTCTGGTATTGCTACTTTACCAACCCTGACGGAACACGCTCCTGCAAGAGTACAAAGTTGAAGGACAGGAGTTCAGCCCTTGAGTTCTGCATGGGGCTAGAGCGTGCTTCCAATCTTGGGATGTCTGGTAACCTCACAGAGATCAGGGCCAAGCAACTGATCTCAGAGATTGTAGAGCGAGCAGGCGGGGAGCCGTTAGACTTCCGAAGCTTCAAGGAGTTTGCCAATGACTGGCTGGAAAACAAAAAAGGCCGAAACTCAACTGGCACGCTTGTCCGATACAAAGGAGTCATCGAGGGCTTTATCACCTTCTTGGGCGAGAAGAAGGCAGATCAATCCATTGCAAGCATCATCCCCAAAGATGTTCAGACTTTCATCAATTCTGAAATCAAAGCGGGTAAATCGGAAACGACTGCGGATCTGGTCTTGAAAACTCTTAGGAGTTGCTTCAATGGGGCTCGAAGACAAGGGCTCATCACTCATAACCCCGCCGAGGCAATAGAGGCTTTTAATGCTGAAAAGCAGGAGCGTGATTGCTTCACCTCCGCCCAGGTGAAGAAACTTCTCAAAGTTGCAAAAGCTGAAAAACCAGAATGGGTCACCATGATTTATTTCGGTTACTATACGGGCGCAAGGCTCGGAGATTGCGCAACCATGCGGTGGAGTAATGTGGACTTTGTAGCCAAAACTATACGCTTTGCCCCTAAGAAGAGCGGCAAGTCCAAGGTTTTGATTGTGCCGATGATGCCCGAATTGGAAAACCATCTTCTGACTCTTCCAAGTTCCGACAAGGCCGATGATTATCTCTGCCCAACTCTTGCGTGCAAAGGAACTGGTGGAAATCGGGGACTCTCTGAGTCATTCAATCGACTTGTCCGAAAGACCGACATCGTTGTTGAAACCGGAGAGAAGGCCAAAGGGAAGGGTCGGCAATTCAAGAAACTGGGTTTCCACTCGTTACGACACACAAATGTCAGCGAGCTTGCCAATGCTGATGTTGCACCTGAGGTGAGGCAGTCCATCACGGGACATAAAGACGAGCGGGTGCATGAGCGATACACCCACATTGAGACCGCCAAGAAACGCAAGGCCCTTGAGAATCTTCCCCAAGTCGGAGGGGAGTAACCGCTTCGATCATGCCCAAAAAACTCACAAATACTAATTATGGTGAGGAAGGAAGAGATCGTTTTTTTTCTCACTGCACGCCGTTCGCTCTTGGAACACCTGCCAAATATGGGGGTGACAACAGTCCAGAAGTTAAGACTGATGAACGATTGACGGATCAGGAGGCTTTCAAAATGCAGGATTGGAGTAGTGAGTTAATTGAGCGTCTTTTTGTGCACGCTGAGAATGGCGACCCTTTGGCAATCAGAGTACTCGTTTTTATAGCCTCCAAATCTACCGATCTTTTGGAGACTCTTGCATGGAAGAACACCTCTCTCGTTGAAGATATTGCATCAAAGATGTGGAAATGGCCTGCCAACATAAGCAAGAAGGGCATTGTTGCTAGAGATAACGCACGTCTCATGGAGAGCATCAATTTAGGGAAAAAGTGCACATTCAAAGCGAATGCACAGCCTTGGAAAGAATCGACTCAAGTGGCGATGCAACTGAAATATTGGCTCTACGTAAATCGAGAAGATATCGAAGAAGTATGCGGCCTGACTCGTCTCACCAAAGATAATTGGGGCAAGTGGTTTGAAGTGGCATGGGATAGGGTTATGGCGTGGAAGAACGGCAAACCCGAATCAGACCCTTTCCTCCGTAGAATTGGGGAACACCAAGGCAAGCAGAAGACCATCTCTGCTGGACTTAAGAACCCAAAAGACTCCGTCAATAGCAACATCAGAGATCGTATCAAGGGAGCCGTTGAAGCCAGTTTCCGCACGATCACAAAGTTTGATTAGAATTTCCCTGATTTTTACCCCTCGATAATCGGGGAAGAGGGAATTTTATCTTTGGGGTTTTCTGGGTTCGTTATGAACACCCACAACACTCCCGAGGTCAGCGGATATACTGCCCAACCGCCATTAGTGCCAGCGGTCGTCAATGGCACAAACTTGTACCCTGAGTTTGTCAGACTACCAAAAGCCCGTAGTCGTTGTCCACTCACCGGATTAAGTCGCACAAGCCTTGTTGAGCTTGTGGATTGCGGAGCCATAAAGGCCGTTAAACTTCGCAAAAAGGGAAGCTTGCGAGGAATTACCCTCCTCCATCGAGAAAGCCTATTGGGATACCTCCATGCCCTCACCGCTTAATCCAATGAAAAAGCATTCAAAAAAACACAGGAATCCGGAACGGGTGCTGGGGGTCAGTACCCCCACCCCATATAGGGAGAAACACGTTTCAAGCAAGGGAACGAAAAAAAATGCTCCAGCCAAAAAACGACGAATCCCGGAGGTGTGCAGCCTACCGGGACTTTCGACGATTCAACTACCACATGAATATCATGGCATACTTTTCATGCAAGGTGATGCACGTTCTCAATCTTGGACTAATGAAGCAGTCCGTCTGCTTGAGGAATACATTCGTACCGGGCGAGAAATTCACCTTGTGGCTCATGAAAGACTAATGAGGGTAATTCTAGTTTATAGGGGCATTAAACGATGAATCGCACACTACCCGCAAGCTTGGACGCTGAAAAAGGCGTCCTGTGTTCCGTGCTTTTATCGTCTGCCTGTCTCGACGGTCTTGGGCACATCAGCAGAGAGCATTTCCATCACCCCGCCCATGGAACGATCTGGAACGCTCTCGTTGAATTACGGGATAAAAGTGTACCAATCGATCTCGTAACGGTTTCTCAATTGATGGCGGATAAGAACGAGCTTCAACATATCGGTGGCCCACAAGTTCTGTCAGAACTACAAACCTTCTTACCGACGTCCTTAAATGTACAACAATACGCCAGCACTCTCATTGAGAAGGCGAAGACAAGACAGGTAATTAAGGTTTGTGACGAAATACAAAAGGAAGCCTACGAAAATCAAACAAGACCGATCTGTGATCTTATCTCTAATTTCAAAGAGAAACTGGAACCAATAGCCTCCAATCAGTATCAGGAGGATTACATCCCCATCATCAACGAGATTCCAAAGCCAGTATTGGCAGAGGCAGCACTTTACGGAATTGCTGGTGATATTGTCCGCAAAATTGAACCAGAAACCGAATCACACCCAGCGGCAATCTTGCTCCAACTTTTAACTGGGCTTGGCAGTCTGATTGGACGTAATCCCTACTTCCTCGTTGGAAAGGACAGGCACCATGTAAATATTTTTACAACAATAGTTGGTGACTCATCAAAGGGAAGAAAGGGAACTGGATACGGTTACGTCCGAGAGATTCTGTCCTGCGTAGACCAAAATTGGACAAAGACCAGAGTTATGGGAGGAATGGCTAGTGGAGAAGGCATAGTGGCTCAACTCAAGGACAGCGAGGATGGGGAAGTATCGGATAAGCGACTTCTTCTAATGGAAGGAGAACTGGCCCAAGCCTTTCAAGTGATGAGTCGGACAGGCAGCACCCTATCTGCAACCCTTCGCAATGCTTGGGATCTAGGATTCCTCAACAATATGTCAAAGGGGGAGCCAGCAAAAGCTACCGACTGTCATATAAGCCTTATCGGGCACATTACCAAATCAGAGTTGCGTAAACTCATGAGTCAAAATGATGCAACCAATGGCCTAGCAAACCGCATTCTTTGGGTTCATTCCGAGCGGACTAAATACCTTTCAGATGGTGGAGCAGACCTAGATTTCACTAGGGAAATAAATACTCTGGTTTTGGCTGTTGAGAAATCACGCATGCGTCAGAGGATCGAACGTTCCGAAAATGCTAGGGCATACTGGAATGAGATTTATCCAGAGTTGAGTCGGGATGATGTCCCTGGGCTATGGGGGAGCGTGACAAGCAGGGCAGAGGCACAGGTTGTCCGATTGTCCTTGCTACTTACCCTCCTTGATTTGTCAGAAAAAATTGAGGTTGAACACATCAATGCCGCACGAGCTATCTGGGATTATTGCTTCTATTCTGCTAGATGGGCATTGGTAGAGAATCTGTATTCCGAGAATGCCATGAAGGTTCTGGAATCTATACAAAACGGAGAATGGGTAAGCCATAGCAAGATCCAAAAGGAGGTTTTCCATAACCATTTACCCGAGAAGGAATGGAATCGTATTAAGAAGGAACTAAAAGATGTCATCCGAGTTCGGGTGGAATCCACAGCAGGAAGAGACAAAACTCTAATCGCCCTAGTAGCCAATCAACCCGTGCGATGTGCGATTTAAGCGATGAAAGCGATTTAAGCCCCCCTTTCATCGCTTTCATCGCTTTTCCGCACCATCGCAAACCATAAAAACCAAACCCTATGTCCAACAACAAACTTTCCTACTCATCCAAACCCCTTACTGCAAAGCAGAGAGCCTACTGCCAAGCTCGTGTTAGCAACTTCTCTCAATCAGCAGCCTACCTGAAGGCGGGATACAAATCTGGGACGCCTGATGCCGCTAGGAAGAACTCCTTTACCCTAGAGCAACTGCCCCATGTGAAGGCGCATCTAGCCCGGCTCCGAGAGCAGTCCTTTACTGAGGACGCTCTCTCGCTTGCCGAGAAAAGAAGCATCCTCGCCCGAATTGCTAGAACATCCCCCAGTGAGGTAGATGCAACTAGCCCGATTTGTCAGGAGTATTCCGAGGAAATTGATGCCAGCGGCAATGTGAAGCGAAAGGTC
>CAINEX010000061.1 GCA_903847935.1 uncultured Spartobacteria bacterium
ACTCATTCTTCACCCAACCACCATTCCCCACGTCCCATGAAAGTCCTTTCCATCGATATCGGCGGCACCCATGTCAAGATTCTGCTTAACAGCGAAAAAGAACCTCGCAAGATGCCCTCAGGCCGTGACTTCACTCCGGCTCAAATGGTCAAGGATGTGAAGCTACTGGCCAAGGGATGGGACTACGACGTCATCTCGATCGGGTTCCCTGCTCCGGTTCACAACAACATCCCGGTCGCCGAACCCTTCAATCTGGGAGGCGGTTGGGTCGACTTCAATTACGAGAAGGCCTTCGGGTGCCCGGTCAAGATGATCAATGACGCCTCCATGCAGGCCCTAGGCAGTTACAAAGGTGGCAAGATGCTTTTTCTCGGCTTGGGAACGGGCCTCGGAAGCGCCGTGGTGAACGACAATGCAATCCTCCCGTTGGAGCTGGGACACCTCCCCTTTAAGAAAAAGACCTTTGAGGATTATGTTGGCATCCACGGACTCGAGAAAGACGGGAAGGGAAAGTGGAGGAAGCATGTCTTCCAAACCGTAGAACTCCTGACCGCTGCCATCCTCCCCGACTATGTGGTTCTGGGCGGTGGCAATGCCAAACTCCTGAAGGAGCTACCCCCGGCATGCATCGCCGGTGCCAATGTGAACGCCTTTGAGGGCGGTTTCCGGATTTGGGCAGGCCCTGCTGATAGCGTCGTCACTCCAGATCCCGCCGTGCATAAGGCCGCAAGGGCAACACGACGCAAAAAGGCTCCTGCAAAACCACGGAAGTAGCGCGGATTCCCGTCACACAGGACGGCCGGAGCGAAGCGCTTCCATATAGACTTCAGGTCTGCAAGTTTTCTTCGGCAGAAGATCAAGAAGCAGCAGGTCCGTGGTCAGTAGCGGAAGCCTGAGTTGATCAGCCAAGGCTAGGTACTGGGCTTGATATCCAGAAATGCCCGTCTCGATCGCCAACCGCAGCGATCGTTGAGGATCAGGAATCTGTTGCCTGGCCCCCAGTACCACACGGGCTTCTCTCCACAGCTCCTCCATTCCTTGGACATTTCCCTCTACCGATCCCACAGCCGCGAAGATATTCAGCATCTCATGATTCAAAATTGGAGGAGTAATCCACTCTGAATCAATCATGAATATTTCCCTCGCGATCCCAGACAACTCACCTTCCAGAAATAGGAACGTTACCACGGAAGCATCTGCGACGATCATCCCCTGACCTCCTGTCGTATTTGGGAGACCCAGGAACTGGTGACAGGACCCCTGCTGGGGCGGTACATTCTTGGCAAAGCACTGGGTCGACTCTGCGTTATCCGCGTACGAAGACCACTCCGTAAGAGATCTCCTATCAGTTCCTTGAGCGTGCTTCTCTCCTGAGCCGCAAGAATCTTAATTTCTGTAACAAGCTCGTCGGGAAGGTCTAGCGTGGTTCTCATATTTGTGTTTTTACGCATAACCATAAAAACATCAATATTTTTATCCATTACTCCCTCAAAACTCCGATGGCATCTTTCCATTTGGGGAATGACTCGATCGCATGTCACA
>CAINEX010000062.1 GCA_903847935.1 uncultured Spartobacteria bacterium
ACAATGTTGAAAGGTGCTCCGAGGAGGACACCCACGTTGATTGGGTTGGGTCCTTGTAACCCTGTTCGCGGTCTAACTATTTTTAACAAGCACTGAGATCACCTTCTGGGGGGGGCATACAAACCTGTTGAAAGCACGCTATCGCAAAATAAGGGATTATTTGGGGATATGGTTACTCTTAAGGAACCGCCGATTAAACCCAGATGAATAGGATTCGAAAGATTCAGAGAGAAGGAGTTTGAGGTTGCGCAAAAACATTGCAATCTGTAAATACATTTTCAATCCGCAATGATTGACCGGCTTCTCAAGACACTTCTTCAAAAGAGGCTATCCCAGATGCCAGCGGTGGCGCTTTTGGGGCCAAGGCAGTGCGGCAAGACAACTTTGGCAAAAAGTTGCGGCGGGATCTATCTGGACATCGAACAGGAAAAAGGAAGGACTCATCTTGATCTTGGTTGGGAGGGGTTTGTGACGGGCAATGAGTTGATTATTCTGGATGAGGCACAAACATTTCCCGAGGTTTTTCAGAAGCTCCGGGGAGCCATCGATGAAGAGCGCGGGAGGAATGGAAGATTTTTACTGCTCGGATCGGTGTCGCCCGCGCTGATGCTGAGAGTGTCGGAATCCTTGGCCGGGCGGCTTGGAATTCTCGAACTGACGCCCCTGCTTCTGCCGGAAATAGGATTTGAACGGCTGGATGACCTTTGGCTCACAGGAGGGTACCCTGATGGGGGGATCATTTCCTCCCAAGATTTTCCCAACTGGGAAAACGATTATCTCCGCCTCATGGCTGAGCGTGATTTGCCGACATGGGGACTGAAAGCATCCCCAAGAATGACGGAGAGGTTATTAAAAATGACGGCCGCATTGGATGCCCAACCCCTCAATCTGTCTCAATTGGGACAGAGTCTCGGGATCTCGCATCCAACGGTCAGAAGCTACCTTGATTTTTTAGAAGGGGCATACCTTCTCCGCTCGCTCCCCCCATTCCATGCCAATATCCGAAAGAGGTTGATCAAGGCACCGAGGCTTTACTGGCGTGACACAGGGTTGCTCCACAGTCTTATGGGGGTGAAGACCTTTGAGCAGTTGCTGGATCAACCCTGGGTTGGGGCAAGTTGGGAAGGCTTTGTGATTGAGCAGATCATTTCTCTCTATGGAACGTTGGGGAAAGATCCTGAGTATTACTATTTCAGGACAAGTGACGGGCATGAAATCGATCTCATCGTTGAGTTTGCGAATGAGCGGATCGGCATTGAAATCAAATGCACAAGTTCTCCATCCTTGCAGGATTTTCGCAGGCTGAAAAAAACGGCGGAAATGTGCGACTGCGCCAAGACCTATTTGATTTCAAGAACTTCGGATCCTTTACTGAATGAATCAGGTGGCTCGGTGAATCTGCCTGGATTCCTGCGAATGATCATGGAAGTAAGTAAATAAGCCCCATGATTTCGTTACGTTACCGATCTGATATCGATGGCCTGAGGGCAGTGGCGGTGCTTGGGGTGGTGATCTACCACGCTTTTCCAAAGATGATCCCTGGAGGTTTTATTGGGGTGGATATCTTCTTTGTGATCAGTGGTTATCTGATCAGCGGGATCCTCTACAAGGGGCATCGGGAGGGGAACTTCAGTTTCGGAGAATTCTACTCGC
>CAINEX010000063.1 GCA_903847935.1 uncultured Spartobacteria bacterium
CTACGATCAGCTCTTAGCCAATAAGGATGTAATTGAAGGTTCCTTCGGCAGCGCCCTTCTATGGGAAAGACTTGAGGGTAAGCGAGCCTGCCGAATCTCCTATCTTTGCAAAGATGGTGGATACCGTTCCCCCGAAGATCAATGGGGAGTCATCCAGGATAACGTGGTCCATGCAATGGATCGTCTTGAAAAGGCAATAAAACCTTTCCTTTCCAAGATCAAGCTGTAGGTCAGCTATGACCCTCTCCACCCCCATCCCCTTAGTAAAGCGCACGAGCCTGAGTCTTCCTCTGGTATCAGCCTCCGTAGAGGCAGGATTTCCCTCTCCGGCAGATGATCACATGGAGCGTGGTATCGATCTCAATGAGGAGTTGATCCGTAATCCCGCTGCCACCTTTATGGTAAGGGTGAAGGGGGATTCTATGAGGGATGCCGGGATCCATGCTGGGGATGTCCTAATCGTGGACAAATCCCTTTCTCCATCTGATCGAAAGATCGTGGTGGCCATGATTGATGGGAATTTCACCTTAAAGCGATTCCGCAACAGGAATGGACGAGTGACCCTTGAGGCAGAGAACCCAGACTTCCAACCAATAGAGGTAATGGACGGGCAGGAACTTACGATCTTCGGAGTGGTTACCTACATCATCCACCAAGCAAGATGAACCGACTTGCGGATTCCCACATGCCAAGTTATCCCTCTCATATGGATTATTCCAAGATCATCACGATCGAAGCAGGAAAGCGCAGTGGCAAACCGTGCGTCCGTGGGATGAGAATTTCTGTTTCCGATGTTCTCTCTTACCTTGCTTCGGGGATGTCCGAAAGTGAGATTCAAGCCGACTTTCCAGAGCTGACTCGCGAGGATATCAGAGCCTGTTTGGCCTTTGCAGCCGAGCGTGAGGAGCACCTCATGGCCGTCCATGCATGAAGCTCTTGCTGGATCAGAATCTGTCCAGGCGGATCCCTTCTCTCATCGCTGATATCTTCCCAGGATCTAGGCTGTTAGTGCACAAAAGGTTGAGGCGGACATCGCTGGGGGCGAGTTGAAAATCCAGGTTGAAGTGTCCGATCCCTTGCTGTCGCCCTCGATATGGGCTAGGATTCAATCATGCAGTTCCCGGAAATCGACAGAATCACGATCGATCCCCAAGTGATGGGTGGTAAGCCCTGCATTCGCGGAATGCGTATCACTGTGGGTATGATCACGGGCTTGGTAGCTTCCGGGGCCTCCTTTGATGAGATTGTGAAGCTATATCCTTATTTGGAATCTGAGGATATCAAGTCGGCGCTTACCTATGCCGCATGGCGCTCCGAGGAGCACGACGTTCTTCTCCAGACTGCTTGAAGATCCTGTTGGATATGAACCTGTCTCCGGACTGGGTTCCTTTGCTAGCCGGCGGCGGGCATGAGGCACTGCACTGGCGCGATCTCGGAGTGGCAAATGCGCCAGATACTGAGATCATGGCATGGGCTAGGGATCATGAATATGTGGTCTTCACCCACGATCTGGATTTCGGCGCACTCCTGCATGCCACCGGAGCCGTGGCTCCCAGTGTGATCCAGTTCCGAGAAGATGATGTGAGGCCTGAATCCCTCGGTAGCCAGGCACTTCTTGCTCTTGTCCAAGCAAAGGTAGAAATTGAGGGAGGAGCACTGATTACGATTGATCTGCGAAGAATGCGGATTACTTCGCTGCCATTGCGGAATCGCTGATCAGATCATTACTTCATCCCTCCGCGACTATTTCTGCGGTTGGTTTGCAGATCTTGCTGGCGCTTATCCAAGAGGGGTGAGGTAGACTTCTTCGCTCCTCCCTAGACATGAATCGCCTCGCTCTCGTCGACTGCAACAACTTCTTTTGCTCCTGCGAGCGGGTCTTCAACCCGGCGCTCCAGGGCAAGCCGGTCGTGGTGCTTTCAAACAACGACGGATGTATTATTTCTCGGAGCGAGGAGGCGAAGGCCCTCGGGATCCCGATGGGGGCACCCCTGCACGAGCAGCAGCAAGTGATCCGTAAGCACGATGTCCAGGTCTTCAGCTCCAACTACACGCTCTACGGCGACATGTCGGCACGAGTGATGTCGATCCTCAGGGAGGAGGTGCCCGCGATCGAGGTCTACTCGATCGACGAGGCCTTCCTTGCGCTTCCTTTAAACTTCGATGAGCCCATGGCCCGCACCCTCCGTGCGAAGGTCCTCCAGTGGACGGGGATCCCGGTCTGCATCGGGATTGCCTCCACAAAGCTGCTGGCCAAACTCGCCAACCGACACGCCAAGAAGAACAAGCTGCTCACGGGCGGAGTCTTCGACCTGAGTCACTACTGGGACCCGGATGGGATCCTGGCAGATACTCCGACCGAGGGGCTCTGGGGAGTCGGCAAGAACCTCGCACTCCGCCTTTCCAAGATGGGGATCAGGTCGGCCCTGGACTTCCAGCACGCCGATCCTGCAGCGATCCGCAAGAGTATGGGGGTGGTGGGGGAGAGGATGCTTCGGGAGCTCAACGGGATTGCCTGTCTGGAGCTCGAAGAGGTGCCGCCTGACCGCAAGGGGGTGATGGCGAGCAGGTCCTTCGGCTCCCCTGTGGAATCCCTGGAAGAGTTGGAGGAGGCGCTCGCCAACCACGTGGCCCGAGCTAGCGAAAAGATCCGACGGTTCGGATTGCTAGCCACAGGGATGGAGGTCTTCCTGCAAACCAATAGGTTCAATAGAAACGAGCCCCAGTACTCACGCGGAACAAGGGTCACCCTGGATCGTCCCACCCACTCCACAGCAGATCTGATGAGCGCGGCCCGAGGACTCCTCCACCGGATCTATCGTGCAGGATACCGCTACAAGAAGACGGGGATCCAACTGACGGACCTGGTCCATGAGGAGGAGTACCAGCCGAGCCTCTTTGACCAAATCAATCCGGGGAAGATCGACGTGGATAAGATCGTCGATGAGATCAACCGTCGACTAGGCGACCGCAAGAACCCAGTGGTCACGCGGGCCTCCCAGGGCACCGAACGTGCAAGCGGGGGGAGCAAGGGTTGGATGATGAAGGCTGAGCGGCACTCGCCTCATTACACGACCGACTGGAACCAACTCCCTGAGGCCAGGGCCCAGGATTAACTCACAAGGCCGACTGCCTCCCAAGTGAAGGCAGCCGGCAGTAAGAGCGGAAACTATTCCTGGCTTTCGGCCTCCTCGACCAGATCGGAAAGCGGCGTTTGTTCTGGGTCACAACTTTTCATTTGAAATAAGGTCCTGCCCACTCCTCTCATGGAAGAGCGGATGCCTTTGTTGGTGGAATGGAAGTTGCTCGACCTGCATTCTTCAATGTTCATTCTGCCAGCGGTAGCGATGGCGTCCTGGTTGGCACCGAGGAAGAGGAACTCCCACTTGTAGATATCCCTCTGCTGCTTGATCTTCTCGCTGATCTGATCCCAGCTGAAGTTGCGGGAAGAATTCTCCTCCCCATCGGTCATGATGGCGACGATGACCTTCCCGGGGCGATCGGCCTCTGACATGGAAGCCAATCGGGATCCCAGTTCATCGATGGTGCGTCCCATGGCATCCAGAAGAGCGGTTCCGCCATCCGGGTCATAGGTCTTCATATCGAGGCGGGGTAACTCAGAAGCCATTGCAGAAGAGAACGGGACTTCGTACTCGGTATTAAAAAGCACAAGGGACATGCGGACAGGTGTCTGCTCATGCTCCTTTTTTTGCCTTTCGAGAAGTTCATTAAAACTGCTCACGGCTGCCTCGGCGATCGATTGCATGGATCCGGATCGGTCGAGGATGAAGGCGATCTCGGTGGTGTTGTTTGGGGTGTTGTTGTTCATAGGTAATAATGATCTCACGTGTACTAGGTCTCTGAGTGTCCTAGGCCTAAATATTTATTGAAGGCTGTCCTGATCGAGGAGTCGGATGGCTTCGTCCCTGATGCCCTCCGTGGTGGGCATGTAGTAATCCATCACGAGCCTCATGACCTGATAGCGGCTCATCCGCCTGTAAAGGGTGAGGAACCGAACGTTTTTAGGAAGTTCTGTCGGCTCCAGATCATCGACTTCACCGAGATCACCCAGTTCGACAGTCTCCCAAGTCCTTCCAGTACGTTGCTGCCGAATCTGACGCTTTAAATAAAACCCCTCGGTCTTTGAATAAAACAGGGTTTCGTGGATATCGAGGTACCGCCCGAATCCATCGCTGACGCCTCCAACGCTTAGGAGTTCTTCGTCGGTGGTGGTGTTAACCTTCAGCTTTTGGGGTGTGCTCATTGCGCGTATGATTGCATGCGCACCAGACACCAAGTGTCCTAGGCCCAAAAATAGTTCCGAGGCAGCCCGAGTGGATCAGTTTGCATCACCGCCAAGGGTAATTGATATTTTAACGTCCTGATCAGTACTCTCCTGCATTGTAGTGATGATGGAAACTTCTTCTGTATCTCTAGTAGCCTTTGTGGCTGTTGATGTTGACCACTGAATGGGACGTGATTATTGATGAAGCATGAATCTTGTGGTTAGTGATCTTTTGTCCCGGAATCGGGATGCAGTTAGGAATTTGTGCCAAGCCCAAAGGGTTCTAGGATTGGAAATCTTCGGCTCGGCAACGAGGGAAGACTTCGATCCGGGGCGTAGCGATCTGGATTTTCTGGTGGAATTTCAAGATCCAGATCGTCCCGGGATTGCCGATCGTTTCATGGGACTTGCCGAGGGCTTAGAACAAATCTTCAAACGCAAAGTTGATCTCGTGACGAAGAGATCATTGAAAAATCCAATTTTCATCGGCTCCATCACGCGATCTAAACAAGTGATTTATGCAGGATGAGGCCTTAAAACTCCTTATGGATATCCGTGAGGCCCTGATCGATATCGATACATTTACTCTCGGATTAAATCTTGAGGGATATGTATCCGATCCTCTTAGGAGTGCTGCTGTGGAGCGGAAGTTTGAAATCATCGGGGAGGCATGCAATAGACTTTCCATTCGTGATGAGGAGACATTTGAAAAGATCACACATGCTTCGCAGATCATCGGATTCCGTAACAGACTCATTCATGGATACGATGCGGTAGATCACGCGATCGTGTGGGATGTGCTAAAAAATAAGCTGCCCTTCCTAAGAGATGAGGTAGACGGGTTAATAAGGTAAGGGTTCTTCGAAATATGGGGGTAGGACTCTCAGGGACCGTGTTGCCGTGATAGGGTAGGCTCCTCTAACCTAAAGATTTCCGATATGGCCAACCCCAAGCTCCTCTTCCTAGACCGGACGCATTCGCTTGCGGACCAGGTCGCCGAGGCGCTTCTTGATGGGGTTCCTCCGGGTCCCTTTGACCTATCCCAAACCGAGGTCTGGGTGCCTACGTCGGGAGCGGCACGGAGGATTCGGCACTCGCTCGCCAAGATTTCTGCGGCAAGGGGAGGTGGGGTCATTTCTCCGAAGTTCTCCTCGCCGATGAAGGCGCTGCTTCCAAGCGGGCCTCTTGCCACGAGATCGGACCGTGAGGCTGCCTGGGGCCTGGTTCTCCAAAAGGTGCCACGCTCTTCCTTGGAGTCTCTCTTCCCGAAGGGTGAGGTGCTCGAGGGTGAGCAGGCACTGCTAGGGACTGCGGGCATGATGTGCGACCTCTGCGACCTCCTTGCGGAGGGAGGGATCACGCCCGAGGAAAAACGAATCCCCGAAGTCTGCTCCGAGGACGAGATGAGGTGGATGGCGATTGCCGCGCTCTACCGCGCGTACCTTGATGAACTCAAGGAGCATCAGCTCTGGGACCCGAACGAGGCACGGATCAAGGCCTGGGAGGAGCCGGTCGGGCCGATCACTTCGCTCACGATTGTCTGCCTTCCCGATCTGACGAAGGCCGCCCAGCTGAAGGCCGAGAGCGTGCTGAGAGCCGGCATCCCCGTCACGGTTTTGGTTTGGAAGCCCGATGCGGCTTCAGGTTGGGGTGGAGGTTTCGACAACTGGGGACGTCCATCTTCCGAGGAGTGGGCAACCGCTTTGATCCCGCTGAGCGCAGAGCAGATCGTGATGGCGAAGGACCCCTCGGATGAGGCCTCACTGGCCATTGATTTTCTGGCGGGGGCGGGAGGTGATCACTCGCTTGTCCTCGGAGATCCGAAGCTTGCACCCGCGTTCCAGGCTGAGGTGTTGCGACGTGGAGGAAGCCCCTTCATTCCGGATGGTGAGTCCCTTGCACGGACGGAGCCCGCGGTCGTGGCCACCGAATGGATCTCCCTGCGCAGGGAGAAATCGCTCCGCACGCTTCGCCGACTCCTGGAGACTCCACGCTTTGCCGGGTGGCTCGGCACAAAGTGTTCCCTCACTCACGAACGATTGCTCAAGGCCTGCGACGCCATGATGCTGGAGCTCCTTGCGGAATCTCTCTCAGAGCGTCCTCTTCCTCCTCAAGGGATCAGCGACCAGGAGACTCGTGCCGATGCAGGGAAGCTCCAGTCTGCCATCATGGAGGAGCTTTCGGGCGACCATCCAAAGCATCCAAAGAATCAAAAAAGTCCTGCCGACCTGCTGAAGGAGATCTGGAAAGGCGATCTCAAAAATGAGGTGGAAGAGGTGCTGGAGGTCTGTGAGGCGTCCAGCGCCGTGCTGGACTCCTGGCCCCACCCGGAGAAGGCCCGCGAGGCTTCGCTTGTGAGGGCACTTGCACGCGGAAAGATCTTTGGGGCCTCCAAGCCGGGTGACCTCGACCTTTCTGGTTGGCTTGAAGCGGCGTGGGCAGAAGGGAAGAGCCTTGCGCTCTGCGGATGTGTGGAGGGATCGCTTCCTGCCTCCACCGACGGGCATCCTTTCCTTCCCGATCATAAGCGCCGTGATCTGGGGGTGCCGGACAACGCTACCCGCCGTGCCCGGGATGCCTACCTGCTCTGGTGCCTGGCCCGCTCCAGAAAGTCCGATCAATTTCGGTGCAGCTTTTCCAAGTTCGGTCCGGATGGGAGTCCCTCGATTCCCTCGGCTCTGCTGATGCGCTGCTCGGAAGGCGATCTGCCTGAGCGGGTGAAGGCCCTCTTCGGCAAGGCTCACGAGGATTCTGACCCCTCGGTCAGGGAGCACGACTGGAAGTGGAACCTGCCTCAGGTAAGCAAGACCCTGGAGAAGATCAATGTGACCGACTTTGCTGCCTACTTGCGGTGCCCCTTCCGATTCTACCTCAGCAAGTTTCTTAAGCTGAAGGAGCATGACCCTGAGAAGAGGGAAATGGATGCGCTGCAGTTCGGCATTCTCGTTCACAACGTTCTGGAGCGGTACGGGAAGGAAACTCCAAGCCTCTCCGATGAGCAGGAGATCGCATCAGCTGTGCTCGCAAGTCTGGAGCGTGAGGTGGCAAGTCGTTTCGGATCTGACCCATCGCCCGCAGTGAGGGTCCAGGTGGAGGCGGCACGTGTGAGGCTTCTCTCTTTTGCGTCGGTGCAGGCGAGGCAGGTGGCTGAGGGTTGGGTGATCCAGGAGGTCGAGTACAAGTCGTCCGGCGATCTCCGTCTGGCGGACCTTCCTCTCTCCGCAAAAATCGATCGGATCGAGTTCAACGGAGAGCGCGTCAGGGTGCTCGATTACAAGTCCTACACCACAGCTAAGACTCCAGAAGAGGTGCACCTTGAACCAGCCTCACGAGCCTTCCTTGAAGAGGCAAGGGTCCTCTTCAAGGGGAAGCAGAAGTCCTGGGTCGACCTGCAGTTGCCACTCTACCGCAAGATCGCGGAAAAACTCTTTCCCGGCAAAACGATCGAGACCGGGTACCTCGTTCTTGCTGCAGACCCTGAGGAGAGCGATGTAAAGGCATTTGAACTCTCCGAGGAGCTTCTTGAATCGGCTCTCACGTGCGCTGAGGCGACCGCCTCGGCCATGAA
>CAINEX010000064.1 GCA_903847935.1 uncultured Spartobacteria bacterium
ATCACGAAAAATCACGAAACAAGGCCACCGCGTTGACTTTTCCCGTAGGGAGCGCTATCTCCCAATCATTAATCAGGCGCTTTCACCAGAACGACCTGCTTCCCATCTCCCTCCCACAAAAAGCGATTTCCTATCAGATAAGCTCGTTTTCGACCTCGAAAGCATATGAGGAGAGCTACCCTTGGGCTATTGAATGGAGGATGGAACGGAGAGGGTTTGAGTCACTGGAGGAGCTGGGAAACAGAGCATGCCGTTGTTGGTTCCTCCTGCCTGTGTTGCCGTGATGGTGACAGTTCCTGGCTTTAGGAAGACGATTTGCGACGGGTTGGCGGCAAGTACGCTTGACTTTATTATGGCGATGTTAGTATCCGAACTACTGTAACTGACCGGAAGATAGCTGCTGGCGGTGGCATTGAGGTAACGAAAGGGAGCAGCAATCGCTGGGAAAGAGATCGATTGAACATAGGCCTGCACTCCCTTGCGAACCACATTGTTCCCGGCATCGCCCACATAGATATTCCCGGCACCATCAGCAGCCACACCGACAGGACTGGAAAAAGTAGCATGAGTTGAAACTCCATTCAAAAAACCTGGAGTTCCGTTCCCTGCAAAGGTCGTGACATTACTGCTCGCGTCAATCTTTCGGATGGCATTGTTCAGAGTATCCGTCACGTAGACATTACCCGCACCGTCCACAGTCACACCTTCGGGATTGCTGAAGGTGGCATTGAAACCGTTTCCATCGGAAAACCCCGGAGTTCCGTTCCCGGCAAAGGTCGTGACATGACCGCTCGTATCAATCTTGCGGACGGCATTGTTGAGTGCATCGGCCACATAAACATTCCCTGCGCTATCCACGGCTAGCCCATTCGGATCATGGAATGTCGCATTGTTCCCTGTACCGTCCTGAAATCCATAGGAACCGTTGCCTGCAAAGGTCGTCACCACCCCGCTGCTAGTGATCTTGCGGATAGCACAGTTAAAGGTGTCTGCCACATAGACATTCCCTGCAGCATCCACAGCGATTCCCGCAGGATAGTAGAATGCTGAGTTGGTTCCAGTGCCGTCCTGAAATCCATAGGAACCGTTGCCTGCAAAGGTCGTCACTACCCCGTTACTCGTGATCTTACGGACCACATTGTTGAGTGCGTCTGCCACATAGACATTTCCTGAATGGTCAACGGCAACTCCTGCTGGATAGTTAAAAATCGCCTTGCTTCCCCTTCCGTCCTGAAAGCCGCTGGTTAAACCCCCAGCCAAGGTCGTCACTACGCCATTGCTGGTGATTTTACGGATGGCAGAGTCATTAATGTCAGCAACATAGACATTTCCTGAGTTATCGACGGCGACTCCGGATGGAGAGTTGAATGTTGCGTTGGTGTCATTTCCATTCTGGAAAGTTATTCTAATATTATTATTTGTGCTATTTCCGTTTGAACTGGGATTTCCAGCCAAAGTAGAAAACACGTATGTGGATCCCGGAGGCTCGATCGAAACCACCGTCGAAGTTGTTGCCATGTTATAGAGCGGATTGGAGGGAGCCTTACCCGTTATGATCGCTGATCCTATCCCGACAAAGGTGGCGGTAGGGCCTGAATGTTGGTTTGTAACTATTTTTACATTAGCACTGGCACTGTAGGTAATAGGGAGACCAGCGCTGCTTACCGAATCAAGAGAGTTGACACTGCCATATTGTGGACGGAGTGACGGAAAACTGATGGTCTGTGATCCCTTTGTGACGGTGAGAACCTGATTGTTGGATGCAGAGTTGTAGTTAGCACTGGCTGGCACTGAGGCGGTCAGGGTTGCCATTCCGACGCCCTTGATGAGGGCGTTGCTACCTTCGATGGAGGCGACATTGGTCTTGGAACTCGCGAAAGCGATGGCAGTCTGGTCGCCGGTGGTGGAGGCAAAGAGGGGCCGTGTTAAATTTCTACTATATGCGATCGTGCCGGGAGGGTTGAAGGAGACAGTCGGAGTGAGCTTGTTCACCACGAGACTCTGACTGACTGGTATTGCGGAGGCATACGTGTCGCTGCCGGACTGGGTGGCGACAATGGTTGCAGTTCCGGCTCCCACAAATCTCAAGCTACAGGAAGAGCCGTTGGTGACGACCACAGCTACATTGGTGTTCAAACTGCTGTAGCTGACGGGAAGCCCTGAGCTGCTGCTGGCCGAGAGCATGGCACTGTCAAGGTATTGAAATCCTCCAACGGGAGCATTGGTAAGGGTGAAAGCGATGGTTTGGGAACTAAGAATCGTGATCTTTCGGATGGCATTGTTACCGCTGTCAGCCACATAGACATTCCCCGAGCTATCCACAGCCAATTGCATCGGACCCCAGAATGATGCCTCTGCTCCGGTACCATCCTGAAATCCATACTTGCCTGCCAAGGTTGTGACAACCCCGTTCGACGTGATCTTTCGGATGGCATCGTTATCGGTGTCAGCCACATAGACATTCCCGTTATTGTCCACCGCGACTCCTTCAGGATAGAAGAATGCTGAGTTTGTTCCGGTACCATTCTGAAATCCATCGGAACCCTTGCCTGCCAAGGTTGTGACCACTCCGTTAGTGGTGATCTTTCGGATCGCATTGTTATTGCGGTCCACTACGTAGACATTGCCTATTCCATCCACTGCAACTCCTGATGGAAGGTTGAATGTCGCGTTGGTTCCTTTTCCATTCTTAAAGCCATGTCTCCCATTGCCTGCCAGGGTTGTGACGACCCCGTTTGTCGTGATCTTTCGGATCGCATTGTTATCTCTATCCGCTACGTAGACATTCCCGTTATTGTCCACCGCGACTCCTGTCGGTTCTTTGAATGATGCATTGGTTCCCGTACCGTTCTGAAATCCATAGGAACCGCCAGCCAACGTCGACACCACTCCATTTGTGGTGATTTTTCGGATGGCAGAGTTAATATTGTCAACCACGTAAATATTTCCTGAATTATCGACGGCGACTGCTTCCGGGTCTCCGAATGATGCATTGGTTCCCGTACCGTTCTGAAATCCATAGGAACCGCCCGCCAACGTCGACACCACTCCGTTTGTGGTGATTTTTCGGATGACCTGGTTGTCGGTGTCAGCAACATAGACATTGCCTATTCCATCCACTGCAACCCCATATGGAAGGTTGAATGTCGCGTTGGTTCCTGTTCCATTCTCAAATCCCTGACTGCCATTCCCTGCTATTGTGGTGACAACTGCTACGGTCTCAGGGGAAGGGCTGAGATCCTGGTTCGTTGTTTTAGCGATAATTCCCTGACATGCAGCCAAAAGGAAGATTGTAGTACTAACTGTTTTTTTCAAAAGAGTCACTATGTAGTCTTTATCATATTTTCTTATAAAAACAATCCCCACTCCACATACTCTGAAGCGATTCTATCGCTCTTTGCCAAACCCAGCTATCCCGCCATTCCCTCGGAACCTCTTCATAGAGAACAGCTTCTCCGGAAGATCGAGAAATCGGGCTGGCGGGATTATCCTTTCTACGAAAGGCTCTGCGATATGGGCTTCGCTTTAACGATTTACGCTATCGCGTAGGCAGTCGAACTCGCCACTTCTGATGAGGGCAAAGAAAAACCCATCCCCGATGAAGGAGATGGGTCTTCTGTGTCAGTCTGAAATATCTTTATGCCGTCTTCTTCCTCCGCATCACCATCAGCAGTCCGATGGCTCCGATACCGAGGAGTGCGTAGGTAGAGGGTTCGGGGACGGCGTAGACGGCCTGTAATTCCGTTACGCCTCCAACTACTATGGAATTGATCGACCACACACCTCCTGCAAGGCTTGGATCTACTGTAAAGCCTGTGGAGTTGAAGGCGAAATCGCTTGGACTAAAGCCACTTACCGACCCTGATACATTCATGAAGTTGAATGCCTAGGAAGAACTGCCATTTCCGACTCCAGAGATGCCTTCGATGTTGATGGTGATTGGGTTGTTTTCTGTCCCGGAGAGTTTCGCGCCACCTTTGATCCATCCCGAGAGACGGACGCGCTCTACTAGAGCCATGTGGGGGACTGTAAGCGCCGCGAGTCCCACAAAGACGATCTGAACGATTCGTTCATCAAGCGATTTCTCCTTGAGGAACTCCCAGGCCCCTACGGAGATCACCAAGACTCCGATCATAGGCAGGAAGGCGGAGATCGCCAGGAGGCTCCTGGAGAAATTCCCCGAGTAGTCGATTGTCCTTAGGATATGGCGTGCGCTGTGCATTCCGCAAAAAAACAGGGTGAATGCAAGGAGCGGGGGTGCCACAACGGAGAGTACAAGGACGGCACCGATCTCCAAGGCTCCCAGCCAATTGGACCAGGCCAGCAGGATGACTGAGAGAACGGCACAGGGGAGCCAGATCCAAGCAAGCAGCGTGATCCAAGGCATCAGCGAAGTAGCCGGATTCGTCCCAACGAGGAATCCAAAGAGCCGACCCATTTCCCCCGAATGCAAGAGCGCGGGTAGGACCAGAATGCTTCCGCCGTAAAGGATCCGGGTGAGGAGTGGTGTTCCTTGCTCGGGATCTCCGGAAAAGTGTGCCGCCGAGATCAGAAGGAATAGGATTAAAAAAACCATCGGCGCCCACCACCAAATCGCCACCACTAAGGCTGCTAAAAGAAGGTAGATCAGGGTGAAGAGGATCCAGTCTGCCGGTTTCCGGAGATCGTAAAGCTTGTAGGCAAAGATGGTGTCGAGAGCACCGTGTGGAACTCCCAAAAGCAGGATCAGTGTGGCCAGGAGGATCAATCCTGACTGGTCCGAAAAGCTGCCTCCCCACACTTCAGCAAAGATGGCCGAGGCGATGGCCAAGACGCTAAAAGCCAGACCTTGAATTCGTAGGGGTTTTATGAAACTCGCGGCATTCATGGGATGTGAGATTTTTTTTCCCTAAAGGAAGCCCCGCCGCAGTCGCGAGTTCTAGCAGAAAAGGTGTTGGGGGAAGCGACGCCATGATCGCGGCACAATCCGAGAGGGTGCCCTGATCGTTCATGAAGCGGGCGACCCGCGCCGGCTTAACCTTGGCGAAAAGGGAGAGAAACAGATCGGGAGCTAATTCCGGAGAGGAGGAGAGCACACGCAAGAAAAGAGCGTCCATGGCACGTGTCAGCGGGTGATCGTGCGGATGGGGTCTTGGAGGCTTTCCTGCAGCCAGAGCTATCGCGCACGCCTGAGACCATTTCCATATACGTTGAAAGGCGTAGCCGCTACTCGGCCTTGCTCCTCCGGCCATGAGCCCTGCACGGACGTAACTGGGATCGTTGCCTAAATCCTCAGCCGGCTGTTTCATCTGGCCCGTGTTTCTCATAGTTCCCATGGGCAGAATCCCATGTTCACTCCTCCCCGATAATGCATGAAGTCCTTGGAGCCGATTCTTGGTGAGCGACTTCAGTGGCTCCGCCAACTCCTCCGCGCTCAAAGGCCGTGGCCCGAAAACCGTAGCCTCCACAAGGGCCTCTCTCTTTGAAAAAGGAAGCACGTAGAGGAAGAGGATGGTTTCTGGCAAGCTTCCTGAAAAATCCATCAGTTCGACACATCCAGGATCAAAGAGGTCTCCCTCGGTGGTGATCTCTTCTCCCAGAAAGGACTGCCACAGCATCGGGTTGCTGGCCGGCGAAGATTGCACCAGCGGAGAAGATCCGGGTCGGGTATCTACGATCCAGGGTGCGGAATATTCCCCCAAAGGAGTGCTTACATGCCAGAGCCCTTTACGTTTAAAAATCTCTCCTGTGATGAGGTTGCCCCTCTTCAAGTCGATCCGTGGCGACTCGGAGATCAGTCTCTGCGCTGTCTGATAAAAGTCCTGAGAGGATACCATCAGGTACGGGGTTTCTTTGCAGTGGCGGGTAACGCGAGCCTTGCTTGTGGTGATGGAAAAAGATTCCCACCGATGAGTGACAAACTCTTCCGAATCGGATCCGAAGCCACCCCAAAAACACCAGGTCCTATCGTTGGTATAGTGGGTCCTTCCTTCGAG
This sequence comes from uncultured Spartobacteria bacterium, assembly GCA_903847935.1. Lineage (GTDB taxonomy): Bacteria > Verrucomicrobiota > Verrucomicrobiia > Chthoniobacterales > UBA6821 > UBA6821. Next base: position 5,976 of record CAINEX010000064.1, read on the forward strand.
GATTGTGGTCTTCGGGGTGTGCTCACCGAATTTGGAAAGATTCATCCCAAGACTCAGCCCCGCACATCCTCCACCCAAAATAATGAGATCTGAGTGGAAGCTCATGAGCTGATGGTGAAGCCCTCTAGGGCTGCGTGAAGTTCCGCGCAGTGGGCAGCAGTAGGCGCCCAGAAGGATCTCTTGAGTGGTTGACTGGTGAGGGCCGTAAAGGAAAGAAATGCCTTTTGTGGTGCAGAGACCATGGCGCGGTTGGACCAACAGTCCCCTTCGCGGTCAAGGAGTGCGGTGCCAATACCGCGGTAGATCCGTGAAGCGACGAGGATGGCCCCGCGGGCGCGCACGGGTAGATAGCACAGGCCAGCCTCGCCGCTCTTGTAATACTCGTCGGCCAAGTGAAGAAGGTTGAGAATAGCTGCCGACACCTTGGAGCGCACAACGGAGTCGGGGTGGATCAGCTCTTCGGGAGTAAGATCTCCCACCAAAGTGGCTGGAAGGTAGCGACGTCCCATGGAGGCATCCTCGACGACATCACGGCAGATATTGGTGAGTTGCATGGCAATGCCTAGGTCGATCGCATGGGGGAATGCCGAGTGGGATTCCACATCGAGAACACGACACATCATCAGGCCAACGGTTCCGGCCACGCGATAGCAGTAACGGATCAACTCAGGGAGATCCCCCACGCAGACTCTTTCCAGATCGGAGGAGGTTCCTCTTACTAGATCAAGAATCGGTCCTAAAGGGATGCCGCACTCCCGAACCAAAGCCAGTCCGTCGCTGAGAGAGGTGTCTCGGGATTTGCCGTTCAGGATCTCTTCACGGACCGATGCGAGTTTTGTTCGAGCAACGGACGTTGAGGAAGCCTCATCGGTGAGGTCATCCAGGTAACGGCAAAAAGCGTAAAGCCTGGTGGCCCTCTCCGCGTGCTTTTGCCCGAGCAGATGACGCGCCCAATGGAAGCTGCGGCCCTTGCTCGCAAGAACTGTATCGGCGTGCTTTACCGCCTCGTTGGGAGATAATATACCGCTCATCCGTGGGCATCAGAATCTGCCTCTGGGATGAGGGCATCGATTACTTTTGCGGAGCAAAGAACACCGGGCAAACCTGCTCCGGGATGGGTGCCGGCACCTGTCAGGAAGAGATTCTCGATCCCCTCACCCTTGTTATGGAAACGAAACCAGGCCGACTGACGGAAGATGGGCGCAATGGAAAAACCGGCTCCGTGAACGCTGAGATAGTCTTGTTTGAAATCCTGGGGAGTTTTGAAAAAGTCAGCTCTGATTGTTGAAGAGAGATCCGGAAGGATGGTTTCCTCAAGGGCTTTGACGATGCGATTCCGAAGTTCCGGTCCCTGGGTGCTCCAATCGATCCCGGATTGTAGATTGGGTACCGGACAGAGCACATAGAAGCTGTCGCACCCGGAAGGAGCAAAGCTTGGATCGGTGGCTGTGGGACGGTGCAGATACAGGGAGAAATCATCCGCAAGGATCTGCTTGTTGAAGATATCGTCGAGCAGTTCCTTGTATCTGGTTCCCAGCCAGATGGTGTGGTGAGCCACCTCCGGATAGGTGCGCGAGGTTCCAAAATAGAGCACGAAAAGCCCCATGGAATATTTTGCCCCGGCAAGTTTCAGTCTTGCGGATGCCGCCTGCTTGGAGGGTTTGATCATGCTGCCATAGAGATGAGCGGGATCGGCGTTGGAGACAATCAGGTCGGCATGGATCGTCTCGCCCCCCTCAAGAAGGACCCCTTTGGCTTTGCCATCCTCCACCACGATCCTGTCGACCGTCGTGCCCAATCGTATCGTGATGGCATGTCTCTTCATGAGGCTGGCGAGGGAGGCTGTAATGGCGGCGGTGCCCCCCATGGCAAAATGAACACCATGAGCCCGCTCCAGATAGTGGATCAGGGAGTAGATGCTCGTGGTATCAAACGGGTTTCCCCCCACAAGCAGGGGCTGGATTGAAAAAGCTTGTCGTAGTTTCGGGCTGCAAAGATGACGGCATACCATTTGCCAGACTGTCTCGTGATTCCGCAAGCGTAGGAGCTTCAGAACTTGTCTTAACATGATTGAGAAGCGGTGGAACGGCACCGCAGAAAGTTCGCCAAAGCCTACTTCGTAGATCCGTTTTGAGTGCTCCAACAGGCGAAGGTATCCCTCCCTATCACGCGGCTCGATGCGACCTATCTCCTCCAGTGTCTCCTCCAGTGTCCCACCGTAGTCGAACGTGGAACCGTCAGGGTATCTGAAACGGTACCAAGGTTTCAGAGGGACAAGGGCCACATGGTCGTAAAAATCTTCACCGAAAAGGGCAAAGAGCTCTTCCAGAAGAAATGGTGCGGTGATGACGGTGGGGCCGGCATCATGAAGGAATCCCTCCCGCTCATAAAGCTGCGCACGACCTCCAAGTTTGTCGGCACGATCCAGCAGGGTGACCTGGTAGCCTTTCGCCCGTAGCCTTAGCGCGGCTGCAATGCCGCCAAAACCCGCTCCGACAACGAGAGCCTCCATACGGTGCACCTATCAGTGCGTCGCTTCTAGGCGATGTGAAAGATCCAGGGCAAGTTCGCGAAGTAACGAGCCTGACTGATTGGGCAGTGACCGTGCTAACTCGATCGATTTTCTCAAGTGTTCCAAGGCATGCTGCCGAGCCCTGTGTGCAGCCTCGTGCTCCGAGCAACCGATGGCCGCCGTAAGAACGAGCAAGGCATTGACGGAAAGGGATCCGCGATCTTGCTCCACATCTTCCAGATCATCGGCAATCTGATATCCGATGGCAAAATGGTTGGCGGCAAGCCGTGCATCGGAAGACCACATGCCCTTCGCTGATCCAGTGAGGGCAAGTTCAAGCGGAAGACTCAGCAGGGCGCCGGACTTTGTCGCCGCGATGGATTCGTACGCGTCCATATCGTGGAGCACATCTCCGGTGGGAATGAGGCGTGTGCACTGTCCTCCGATCACCAGGGCGATCCGGGAGTGTACCAGAGCGAAGAGTTCAGGAAGTAATCTGGTGTCGGTGAACCGGGCGAGGGCCGCGAAAGATGACGAGAGCAAAAGGTCTCCCGTACAGAGGGCCACATCGTCCCCGTACGCAATGTGAACAGTTTCTACTCCTCGGCGGGAACTTTCCCGGTCCTGCAGGTCGTCATGGACGAGTGAGGCGTTATGAATGAGTTCGACGCAGGAGGCAATGGCCACCGAATCCTCGGGAGGAAGGCCGAGTGCCATGCCCGCGGAAAGGGCCAGTCTGGCCCGGACGCGGCGACCGCCTGAAGAGAGATGGTATGAAGCTGCACGGGTTGGCTCAGAAGGACCCTCAAGGAGTTTCTCCGAACCAGTGTGGATAACGTGTACCAACGCCGCCATCCGATCCTCCACAACGCCCATCAGGGACTCGTCGTGCAGTATCGAATCTAGTGATTCCCGGGCAACGGTGGTCATGGCTCTAAACAGGGGGAGAGGCCTTAGATGGGCCTAAATCATTAGAGTGAATCCGTGTGCCGGTTGCCCGGCACACGGAAAAAGTCCTGAAAATTACTTGGAGTGTGCCTCTGTCTCGCTGACAGCTGCCGCCCAGATAATGACACCGAAGGCGATCTTGTTCAGCACATCGGCCAGATTGTAGACAATATTGAGCCCCTTCATGCTCTCCTCAGGATTGGCTCCCGTGAGGTAACCGACAAAGTATCCGATCGGATAGATGGCCCAACCGAAGGTGACAATGAGACGCATCAGGTTGAAGGCAGACTGCACGGCGGGAGGAGCTTTTTGAGCATTGATCTTGCCAGCCTCTCCAAAGAAGATTTCAAAGAGGATATAGGCCCAACCAAGCATGCCAACGATGAAGGCCGGCAAGGCGGCAACGTAGTGTGCTTCACCGAGATATCCACCAACCAGCATGACCAAGGTGCCCAGCATAAGACGCCAGAAGACACCGACAGGCACCTTTGTGATAGCCGAGAGGATGAGGAAGAACTCAACCATCAGGAGAGGCACGGTGATAAGCCAATCGATGTAGCGGTAGACCGTTGGGGTCTGACCAGTGGTCACCCAGACTTCGCGCATATAGAAGTAGTGTACCGCCGCAACCAAGGTCACGAGTCCGGAGACTGTGAGCGAGGTCTTCCACTTCCCAGCAACACGCTGGGTCTCAAGGAAGAAGAAGGCTGTTGAAGCCACAAGGGCCATGGAGATGAGCCAGAATGACATGCCGACAAAATCGTTCGACTGGAGGACGACACCCGAGGATGCATGGGCCTGGCTAGGGAGGATTAGTGTCGCAAGGATTAGCAGCGGCGACTTGGTG
>CAINEX010000065.1 GCA_903847935.1 uncultured Spartobacteria bacterium
CGTTCAGATCACTCCAATGGGTTAGGAAATGTGATGCTCCGCGCTGGATTCCTATGAATCCTCCATTGACGAGAAGATCCCAGGAAACGTTTCTGCGAAGATCAGGAAAATACCGATTCCAGGCCACCCGTGTTGGGTGACAAGCATTCAGTGGTGAATTGATGTCCTCGCAGAGGAGAATGCCGCAGTCCAGCACATCCTCGAAATATCGCCAGGGGGCGTCGAAGAGCAGATCCGGATCGGCATAGACAAGATAGTTTGTTTCCGGAGGCACATGACTCCAGAGCTTGAGCATGAAATCAGGTTTGTAATTGGTGAAATGAGCCGCAGGATCCAATCGGACAAAAGAGAGAGTCACATTTTTTGTAACGAGTGCAGCAGAGTCGTGAGCCCCGCCAAGTTTTTGAGCCCAATCAGGAAGTGTGCCTCGGTAGCCGGCGAAGATTAACCCCTCAAACCCATTTTGGCAGAGAGAGTTGATCATTGCCGCGACCCCGTGGTGATATTCGCCCTCAAAGAGTGTGCAGACGACTGAGCTCATGACCAGAGTCGATTATAGAGTTGTCGATGAAGCGATGCAATCAGGGGCCATGCGAGATGTTCCAGAGCAAACTGTCGGGATTCGTCTGAGACCTTCTTCCTGAAGTGGGAATCCTCAAGATATCTGGTGACCAGATTCACCATGGCGACATCATCGTCGTTGGGCACGACTGGGAAGATTGTTCCTCCCCCGTAATCGCGGATTCCGCCGACATCGGTTGTGACCACTGGAAGTCCGCATGCCAGAGCCTCCACAACAGCCGTGTTCGCGCCGCTGTCATTCAAGGGGAGTAGCAGCAGTCGGGATCGTTGGTAGAGTGACAGCAAACCGGCATCGTCGAGGCCTTCATGCCAAACTACATTCTCGAGGCTGGCCAGGTCCTCAAAGTCGGGTCCAATCCTCCGTGAAGAAGGGACAAGCGCATCGATGAAAACATCCGGAAATAACGCAAGAAGTCTCTTCGCCACACGGACAAACATACCGATATTCCTCAAGTGGATTCCGTTGAAGAGGATTCGGTTCGGCTCATGGGTTGTAGCGGGATGGAAAAACTCCGTGTCGACCCCGTGCCTGATGACACTTATCCGTGCCTCTGACATCAGATAAGAGCGGAATGCCTCCTGATCTCGGGAGGATAGCAGAATGACATCACGGAATCGCGACAACGAACGGAGGCGGGCTTTGTCCCACCATGCGATCGGCTGATGGATGGTTAGTAACGACCGGTCCCGTAGATAACAAGGGAAATCCCCCCAGTGGGGAAGATGGTGTTCGGCGTAGAGGAGATGGACCGGGCGCCCCGAGCCGATCATGTGTAGGGCTGCTTTGACTCTGCCCCCGGCGAGTTGACTATTGGTAACGCCGTGCCCCAAGAGGATTGATGCGATTTTTCCAAGCAAGCGACTGGAAGCGTGTTCTGAGGGAGCGATGACTCCATCATCTTCAAAACCCTCAAGATAATTGGGGAGGAGTTCGTAACCGGTCCGAGCGCCAAACCATGGCATCTTGACATCAGAGAGAAGCAGCGGATCCGGCTTCATGCCAGGGCCGACCGAGAGAGATCGGCGGGAGGGAGTAGGCCGCAACGGGCGAAAAGCGAGGCGCGGGCCTTGTGCCAGGGGCGCATTCGGTAATCGAGCGCGCAGTGCCAGAAAACACGTGACAACATGGAGTGATCCATTTCCTTCGAGCCGTGGATTGTGATCCCGGAACCCGACGAGGAGATCCCCATGACCGTTCCCTCGCCTCCACCTCCATGAACGGGATCGCGAAGAGGCAGGGAGGCTACATCAGGATGGTTGGCCAGAAGATCCCACAATTCAAGGAAGGTCGATTCCTTTCCCTCCTCTGCGGTGACGTTGAAAAGCATTTCCTGGCATGTGATGACGTTCCGGTCATAGGTGATGCCCAGTTCCTTGGCTGCAGCTTCCGTAGCGGGGTAAAGGTAGAGTCCCGCTTCTGCGATTGAGAAGATTTTCCAGCAATGGAATCCAGGGGAAAAACGGTGGACTAGGGCTTGGTGAAGCAGGTGTGCGGGAGCACCTGGTCGGAGCACACAGTCTGCATCGATGAAGGTAGCCGATCCCGCAACAGCCAGCGCGGCGCGCACGGCCTCTTTTTTCAAGTGGTAAGAGAAGCGCCGTGGATACAGCGGATGGACGAGTGCATTGCCACATCTTCTGAATAGCCCCGGATGATCCGTCAGAATTAGGATTGGCACATTCTGATCGCGGAGATCGGCGATCAGATAGCGGGCCTGTCGTGCGTAGCGTTCCCCGAAGGCCATGGTGCAGAAAAGGCTCATGCGTCCTTGAGCCAAGCACGGTAGGCGCGTCTGGCAATTAGGAAAGCCATCAGTCGCTCCCAAGCAAGGCGCCGACCGATCCGATCCTTGAATAATAGCTTCATCAACTCTTTGAGCGCCTCTCTGAAAGACATGGATATAACTCTGCCCTTAGCGCGGCGTGCTGAGAGCCAGCGTCCGGTTGCTATACTATTACGGTAAAGACCGAAAAGATAGCGTTCGTCGAGTCGCGAGGAAGCGATTAGATGAGTGAGACGCAGGGAGGGGGTCTGCCCCACAAAGAAACCCGCATCCAGTGCTGCATGGGAAAACTCGACATCCTCGCCGGCTGCCGGCCTGACCCCTAAGCGTCTTTCGAATAAGGACTGATTATTGTTCTCCGAACGGATTGCGATAGGTAGGATAAGATTTCTGCGAACCACCATTCCTGCTCCGCAGGGTTCGGACATTGGGTGCCAGAAATTTGAAAAAAGGTCACGTTTGATAGACCTAACGGCGATCCAGCTTTCGTATTCCCCCCGAAACCAGGCTGGCGGTTGGATCTCGTATTCCGGTCGTTGAGTGCCGCTCACACAGCCGAAGCGAGGGTTTGACCCGAAAAGTCCAAGCGCAGTCTGCAAGTAATTCGGGTCGAGAACATTGTCGTCGTCGACATAGACCATGATCTCACCAACGGCTTCGCGAATAGCGCGGTGTTTGGCGGGATAGAACCCGACGCGGGCTTCAAAGACATGACGAGCTCGGGGATGCCATCCGAGATCCACCGTTTCGCGGAGCGAAACGGCCGATGCATTGTCTACGAGCAAGAGTTCCCAGCGCTCAACCGAGAGGGTCTGCTTGCTGAGAGCCATAAGAACAAGGTCAAGGTAATCCCTGCGGGGATTGCGCGTGCAGATTGCAACAGTAAGGTCGGGTTTGTCCGAGGGATTCACGGAAGTGTTGAGCTCATGGTTTCATAGGCTAGAGCGATTCCCTCGTGGTATGCCCGGTCCTTGATCCGTGCGATCCGTCCCATGCGAAGTCGTCCCAAACCGTGGAGAAGATTTCGCAGAAGGCTGCTGAGAAATCCCTTTTTAGGAGGTGGTGCCATTGGTAGACCACGAGCCTTCCTGAGGATCTCCATGGAGGCTGTGTTCATGCACAGAAGTCGTTCGATGTATTCCTCGCTGCATTTGGAGGGAGGGATCAGATGATCTAGTGTGAGATCCTTGAAAGCACCCCTACCTAGCCCCACGTCGCAGGCCGTCAATACGATGTCAAGATCACCAGCACCCATGAGTGATGTTCCCTTGCGATCCAGGGTCATTCTTGCGGATGATTTTTGAACATTCTCTAACCAAGTCAGCGCAACTGATTTTCTGATAACCAGTCCTGCACCGATTACCCATGGCTCCGTGAGAGTGGGAACGTTCGACCACGAGTCCCTCGTGTTAATCCCGCAACTCAGCACATATTCGAACTCCTTCAGCCACAATGGAGGCGGAGTCTCGTACACGGGGATCACGGAGCCTCCCCAGGCACCCAGAAATGGATGTGTTTCAGAGATTTTGAGTGCCCTCGCAAGGTATTCCGGTGAAAGCACATTGTCATCATCCACGAAAACTAGTAGATCAGCTTCGGCATGGCGGATACCAGATAAGCGTGCCAAAGTGAGCCCAGTTTGATCATTTCTGACAATTTTTAGATGAGGATGCCATTTTAGGCAAATGGGGTCTTTAAGGTGGGGGATGGAAGCACTATCGACCAGAATCAATTCCCAGCAATCGAGGGGAAGATTCTGATTCCGTAGGCCGTCCGCCACACGCTTGAGATAATCAGGTCTCGGATTGTGAGAGCAAAGAATGACGGATACGGAA
>CAINEX010000066.1 GCA_903847935.1 uncultured Spartobacteria bacterium
ACGCACCATCTGGTCGCTCTGCTTGGGATCAACCCCTAGACGGATCGAGACGGTCACCGTCTGATCAAACTTCGTGGGGGGCATCTTCTTGAGGACAGCCAAGGCCTCGTTCAAGGGATATTTGCGACCCTGCTCAATGAGTTCGTTAGCCGCGCGGTAGCGTTTGCTTCGTTTGTTTTGCATTTTTTATTGCAGTTCAATCGGCCCTCAACATTTAAGAGCCTCCTGCGATTGGTTGTTGATAATGTGTCTTAGAAAATTGGTTTTACGTTCTTACGCCTCAATTTCGATACCCATCTGGCGGGCTGTGCCGCAAAGGGTACGGAAGGCAGCCTCTTCACTGCGGGCGTTCATGTCTTTCATCTTGATTTTGACGAGATCCATGACCTGCTTTTTGGAAAGTTTGGCGACTTTCACCTTGTTTGGCTCTTTGGAACCGGAAGCGATGCCTGCAGCCTTTTTAAGAAGGACACCAGCTGGAGGGGACTTGGTGATAAAGGTGAAGCTCTTGTCCTTGTATACCGTGATGACGACAGGGAGGATATCACCGGCCTGCTTCTGGGTAGCGGCATTGAACTCCTTGCAGAAGGCCATGATGTTGACACCCTGTTGACCGAGAGCCGGGCCGACTGGAGGTGCCGGATTTGCCTGACCTGCTGGGATCTGAAGCTTGATCTGTCCTGTGATTTCTTTGGCCATGGTACTTTGAAAAAAGATGGGAAGGGTCTGAACGGGTATTTCTGCGCCGGTTATGACGAAAAAAGGGGTGTGAATAAAAGCTGAACCCGATAGCTAGGGCAAGAGATTTCTTGATTTTTATTCAAGTGCCAATCATCGCTTCCCTCACCTGCAACTTTCCTCAACTTTTCAATCTTCGTACTGCTCCGCAACTCGAGCCTCCGTGATTGGATTGCCCTGTTTCCCCGAATGGACCAATATAAGCTGTGCGACTTCAGGAATCCCATCCGCCCGAAACACGACATGCAGGTCTGCTACTAGCGGCCCTTCCATCGTTGCAGGACTCGAATTTCCGGCGCACGATCATATTGATCACGCATCACGATCAGGCAGGCGCAATGGGTTTTATACTGAATCGTCCAACGCATCAACTCCTGGAGGATCTGCTCGAAGCACCAAAAGAGGTTTTGGGAGTGCCTGTCTTTGAAGGAGGCCCTGTGGAACAGCAGCATCTTATCCTGACCCGCTTACTCTGGAAGGATGCAGGCGTGCGTTTCCAATCGCTTTCGGAAGAAGATCTGGCAGTTCAAAGTGAGGAGTCGATTCATGTTGAGGGTAATCTCATCGCCTTTACTGGCTACGCAGGATGGACAGCAGGCCAACTCGAGCAGGAAATCGGTGAGAAATCATGGCACGTGCTTAAACCTTCAGCGGAAATACTTCAGCCCGTACGTACGAAAGATGAGGGCATCCATCGCTGGAAAGCGATTATGAAGAATCTGGGATCAGTGTTTCATTTACTTGCTCAAGCACCGGATAATCCGAGCCTGAATTGAACTTTATCGAGCGGTTGCCGTGACGGTCGAGGCAACGGTCGGAGAATCACGCTCAATAACGCGGGGGTTGTACTCGAAGAGTAGAGTGGATTCAAAAAACTTCTTTGGGAGAACTTCCATTTTCCAATTTTGATCAATCTTTCTCACTCCGCACTCCTGCGGGAGAATACTCATGGCAACCTTAAATCTCCCCCTCTTTCTTGAACCAATCGGCGGTGGAGCGCAGAGTGTTCTCGAGACTACCCTGCGAACTCCAGTCAAAGCGCTTGGAAAATGGACTCGAATCACAGACCCAACGATCTGGCATGATCTCGCGGACACGATCACGCCCGATACTGGGAGCGGCGGCACGCCATGTCGGCACGGCATCGATCAAGAATGAGGCGAGTTGAATCAACGTCTGAGGTATAGGGAGCGTTACTCCAAGCACACCGAGAACATGAGCGGAGGTTGAGATCAACTCCCAGTCGGTGATCGTACTTTTGGAACAAAGATAGAATGGGCCATATTCCTCCCAATCGGCAGGAGCAACCAAGGCAGCGGTCATGATGGCATCACAGAGATCACCGACATCAATCCAGCTGTAATACTTTGAGACGAAGCCGGGCTTTACCCTCACGGCACCCGCAGCCATCCTGAAGAGAGGCAATGTGGCCCTATCTCGCGGACCGAGAATCATGGCTGGCCTTAAAATGAGGAGGCGGCGACCGAGCCTATTACGAAGTTCACGCTCCATCGTAAGCTTTGAGGCCCCATAGAGCGAAACAGGTTTATCCTGATGATGCACCGACCTCGCATCATCTCCCTGAGGAGTAGGGCCTCCGGCGGCTTGGGAGGAAAGAACAATCAGGCGAGTTGTCCTTGGCAACTGGGCTACAAGTCGCAGAGTCCCCTCCACATTCGTTGCAAAATACTCTTCACGGCGCCGTCCGAACAGAAGACCCGCCCCATGGATCACAAGATCAGGTGCTGTCCCGGTTGGCAGTTCCCAGAAATCTCCCTTGACTCGACAGACCCTGAAACGAGTGTCGAAAATCCCTTCGCTCTCAAGTTGCAATCGCAACTTTTCCGGATCACGAACGGGCAGGACAATCCTACTCCAGCGCTTGTCATGATGAAGCCTCAGAAGCAGATTGCGACCGACAAACCCGCTGGAACCCGTGAGAAGCAACTCCATGGGCTGAGATAAACCGGAACAGAGGACCGGGATTTCTAAACAACCTTCTCGAAGAGCTCGTAAGTGCGCGAGCGGTGACCGCCCATCAACTCAGCAGCCTCGAGGATTTCCACATTGTTCGCCTCTACCCAGGAAACCTCGGAAAGTTCGTACTTTGCCTTGGCAATCCGGAAACTCTCAAAGAAGAGTAAGGCGCTAAGCCCCTTGTCCCGGTAGGCGGGCTCCACTCCGAGAACGGTGAGTCGATCCGTCTTAATCTTCTGCACCTGAAGACGCAGGGCCATTTCGAGGAACCGAAAGATTCCTTTCCTACCACGGGAGGCATGGAAGACCTCGTTCACGTTCGGTAGCGCAAGCGAGAACCCAACGTCCTTCCCGTCGATGCAGACAAAGACAATGATGCTGGGGTCGGCAATGGCCTTTAGATCATCCGCAGCATGAAGCAGATCTTCCAGAGCAATGGGATAAAATCCCCAGTTACGATCGAGACACTGGTTGTAGAGACGATGGATCGTCTCTAGTTCCTTGTTCAGATTCTTCATATCGATCGTTCGGATCGAGACGTTGTTTCTTTTCCGGAGCCAGTTGACGATCTTGGTGACCCGCGCAGGCGGTTCCGCATGAAGAGGAATGTCCCAGGCATAAAGTGTCCTGATATTTCCCAACCCCGCTGACTTGTAGACCGACTCGTAGTAGGTCGGATTCCACGGCATCGAAATGAAGGTGGGACGGTCATTCCCCTCTGTTAGAACACCACAATCATCATTAATGGAGGGATTGTAGGGACCCCTCATGAGGGTCAGCCCTTGTTCTTTGAGAACCTGGGCCGCAGCATCAACGAGGGCCTTGGCCACCGATACGTCATTGATGAAATCAAAAAAACCGAAGAATCCGACTGTATCCTTGTTATAGTTGTTGTGGGAGCGGTTGACAATGGCCGCAATGCGCCCAACGGGCTTCCCATCACGATAGGCAATAAGGGGGGTGATCTCCCCATGTTTCTTCAGGAAGACCGACTTCGGCCCGATGAGACCGACGACGCTACCGGGAAACGGCGGCGTGAAGTTCGGATCCGTTCCGTGAAGAAGTTCCGGAATCGACTCGAACTTTTTCAGTTCCGCCGCGCTGCGGCAGTGCAAAATCGAATACGTTCCTACGGCGGCCTGGTTCTGTGTATGCTGGATCATCAAAAGTTCCTAGTTCTCTGGCAATCTTGGCAAAGATGTCGAGCACCCTGTCAAGATCTTCCTCGGTGTGAGTCGACATGAAGCTGGTCCGTACAATCGCCTCACCGTAACGAACGGCAGGATAGATGGCGGGAATCGCAAAGACCCCCTCCTCAAAGAGGCGTTGGGCGAAAGCGAAAGCCTTGGCCTCGCTACCGATCAGGATCGGCACGATCGGACTCTGGGTGGAGCCGATTTTGAATCCGATGGACTTGAACCCTTCGTGCATCTTACGAGTATTGCGCCAGAGCATCTCGATCCGCTCAGGTTCGGCCTGCATGATCTCAAGGGCCTTAAGGACACCACCGACCACGGCTGGGGCCAAGGAAGCCGTGAAGATGAAGCAACGTGCCTTGTGCTTAACAAACTCGATCATCTCATGAGAACCGGAGATAAAGCCCCCCATCGAGCCAAAGGACTTGGAAAACGTGCCCATGACGATCTCGACATCATCATTGACACCATAGTGATGGACCACGCCGCGCCCCTGAGGCCCCACCACGCCAAGCGAATGAGCCTCGTCAACATACATGACGGCGCCGAACTCCTTGGCTGCTTTAACCATCGGTGGCAAATCAGCCATATCGCCGGACATACTAAAAACGCCATCCATGATGATGAGACGTCCTGACTCTTCAGGGATGCGCTTGAGACGATTGCGCAATGCGTCCACGGAGTTGTGCCGGTAGGGTACCAACTTTGCCGGCGCCACCTGGCATCCCTCGATGATTGAGGCATGATTTTCCCTATCGCAAAGGATGATATCCTCTGCCTCCGTCAGTGCTGCGAGCGCACCCTGGTTGGCGAAGAAACCGGTGGAAAAGAGCAGGGCACTTTCGCGGCCAAGGAACGCCGCCAACGCCTCCTCCAGCTCGTTATGGAGAGAAATCGTACCATTCAGCAACCGGGAACCGGTGCATCCAGCCCCAAACCTGCGCGTGGCGTCGCAGGCCGCCTCGACGATGCGGGGATCCTGAGCAAGACCGAGGTAATTATTCGACCCGATCATGATCTTCTCCTCGCCGCCGCAGACGACATGGTTCCCGTAGCTCTGCTCGATGCAGCGAAAATAGGGATAAAATCCCTGCGCTCGGGCATCTGCCGAATCGCTGTACTCCCGGCACTTCTGGAAAAGGTCTCTAGCCATGATTCAGTGAACTAAAATCGCAGGAATCGTCAGGTGTGTAAATGCTTTCGTGCATCCGCTCCCAGCGAGCAACGGTTAGGGTTCGGTAAAGAAAATCGGGGCGACAGGATTCGAACCTGCGACTTCTTGGTCCCAAACCAAGCGCTCTACCAAGCTGAGCTACGCCCCGGAGGAACAAGACCCTATCTCCAATGCTTGGGAATGTGCAAGAAGCGTCTCCTCGAAAACGACTCAAAGCGATTCCACCGTGACGGCCGTACCGTAGCAGAGAACCTCCGTGGCCGGGAGATTTGCCCCGAGATCGGAAGCATCGTAACGCACACCGAGGATGGCATTGGCTCCGAGTTCGACGGCGTGGGCCACCATGGCGTCGTAAGCATGCTGACGCCCCTGCTCACACATTTCGGTGTAAGCTCCAATGCGACCTCCGATAATGCTCTTCAGACCGCCAAGGAACCCCTGCGCGATAGTCGGCGATCGAACGATGATGCCACGAACCATCCCCTTGTGAGCGGTGATCCGGCAACCTGGGATGTCAAATGTGGTGGAGACGAGCATGGGATTTTGTGGTTCGGGAATGGATAATGGGGACTTAGCGGATCAATCCTTTAATTCACTTGTGAGCGTTCCGGCATATCCCCAGTTTTCCGGGTCTATCTCGTCGATCACGACATGGGTATGCTCAGGTTTTTTATTAAGCACTACTTCCAACGTTCGGGTGATCTCGGCAACAATCTTTGCTTTTTGCTCTGCGGTAACTCCATTGCGCAGAATCCTGACGTTCACGTAAGGCATAAATAGAACTCTTCTGCTTACGCAGTCCTCTTAGTGGCGTCAGCCTTGAGGCACTGCCAGAGTTTTTCGAGCCCCCCGGCAACGCGCTGCTTTGTGGCGGCAAGTTCCTCGGGTGTGAAAGTCCCGGAGGCGGGCTTCTCGGTGGCGTAGAGGTAATATTTGATCTTTGGCTCCGTGCCGGAGGGACGGACGGCTACTTTCAAACCACCAGCAACCTCAAAGACGATCATCGCCTCCTTGGGAAGGGGTTCTCCCTCGGAATCATGAATGTCTTCGGTGGCGTAATTCAAAACGGAGAGCACCTTGGCACCTGCGAACTCTGCGGGAGGAGTTTGGGCGTAGGAGTCGACGAGCTTTTTGATCTTTGCAGCTCCTTCAGCCCCCTCGAAGGTGAGTGATTCACCACGTTCGAGGTAGAAGCCATATTCTGAATAAATCTTGTCAAGCAGGGTCACGACGGTAATGCCCTCATTGGCGGCATAAGCCGCCACCTCTGCAAAGCAGATGACCGCGGCGTTTCCATCCTTATCACGGACGAAATCGCCTGTGTTGTAGCCATAGCTTTCCTCGCCACCAAAGACAAAGTAGAGGGAATCCTTAAGGCGCGCCTCGCGGGTCTCCTCCTCGGAGAGATGACGATAAGCAGCCTGAATCTCAGCTGGGAGCTTCTCCTCGTAGGCACGTTGCTTGGAGCCGATGTACTTGAAACCGGTCAGGGTCTCGACGCACTTGACGCCAAAGCCGAGCGCAATCTCTTTCTGAAGATCCGTGGTGACAAGACTCTTGATCACGACGGCATGGTCTCGGTTCACCTCGGTAAGGATGCCTTTTTCAAAAAGACGCTTCAGACGGTACCAGACCATGAGCGATCCGATTTGATTGCCAGTCAGCAGCACCAGCTTGCCCGAGCTATCACGTGCCGCTACTCCCATTCTATCATCATCAGGATCGGTCGCCTGGACCAGATCAGCCCTCTCAATCTCGGCAAGATCCATACCCAACTTCAACGCCTCAGGATACTCCGGGTTCGGTGACTTGACCGTTGGAAAAAGACCATCGGGCACCATCTGCGAGGAGACGGGAATACAGGTTACCCCGAGGCGGTGAAGCAAGGGGACGATGATCACCCCTCCGACTCCATGGAGTGGGGTGAAAACTGTCTTCAGGGCCGGCTTACGATGGAAAAGTTCCGAATCGATGATGAGCTTTTCAAGTCGCTCCATATAGGCATCGTCGATTTCCCTGCCCAGTTTGATAACCTGCCCCCGCTTGGCTTCTGAAAGGGGTTCGTAGGAATCATCCCCGGCATTCACCAGATCAATGATTCCCTGATCATGAGGGGCAACCACCTGACCGCCATCGTCAAAGTAAACTTTGTAGCCGTTGTAGCCGGGAGGATTATGGCTTGCTGTGATATTGATGCCGGCCGCAGCATTCTTGTAGCGGACGGCAAACGAGAGCTCCGGAGTGGAACGCGGCCCCTCAAAGAGAAGCGCATCACAACCGAGATCGGTCATCACTTTTGCAGCCAGATCGGCGAATTCACGGGAGAAGAATCGGGTATCGTAGCTGATCGCTATCGAAGGACGACCAGGACGATTCTCGCGCTCATGCCACTGGCGCACATAGGTGGCCAATCCTCGGGTGGCACGGGCAATGTTGTAATCGTTCATTGCATTAGTTCCGATGCACGCATGCTCAGGTCGTCCGTCGGGGCGCCCGGGACCAGCCTCCGCCGTCGTGATCACTTCACCGATCGTCTTCCCTCGAAGACCGCCGGTGCCGAAAGCCATGGTTCGGAAGAAGCGGTTGTTCAGCTCGTCCCAGCGTCCGGATTCCGCAAGCTCGTTGATTACTTCAACGGCCAGCAAAGAGCCTCTGGCAAGCATTGCGCGGACATTCTCAGCAGCTGAGGGAAGAAGGGTTCCGGCAGCTTCGGCCGTGGCGATGGATTCAAGGAGCGTCGACATGTGGCAAGGTTTAAGCGTGAATGCCTTCCGATTCAAAGAAAACAGATGACTATTCACAAGATCTTCGACAAATACCGGGCCATCTTCTCGATTGGTCTTCAGAACACGTTCGTCTACCGCTGGAACTTCCTGCTCCGCTCCCTCTTTGCGCTGGTACCACTTTTTGGGACCGTATTCGTCTGGAGATCCATCTATGCGGGCACATCCGGCGAAATTGCCGGATACTCGTTCGGGGACATGGTCTTTTACTTCCTGATCGTCCTGCTGGTCGATAATCTCATTACTCCGACTGAGGACGAGTGGCAGATCGCAGCCGAGATCAGGGAGGGGCAGTTGAGCTCTTTTCTCCTGAAACCTTTTGATTTTTTAGCCTACCGCTCCTGCATCTTTGTCGGATCACGTTTCCTCTACACAACAGTCACGCTTGTTCCAGTGATCGGGGTTTTCTGGTTATTCCGACAGTATCTCCAGTGGCCCGGACACCTGACCACATGGGGGGTCTTCCTACTCAGCCTTGTCATGGCAGGAGCGATCCAGTTTCTGATCGCCTATGCGCTTGCGATGCTCGCTTTCTGGATTCTCGAAATCTCCACTGTTGTGTTTATCCTCTACTCCTTTGAGTACTTCCTGAGCGGAAAACTCTTCCCGCTCGACACGGTACCGGGAGTCGCCGGAACCATCCTCCGCCTGCTGCCATTCCCCTACGAAGTCTACTTTCCTGTCGCTGTCCTGATGGGAAAAGTGGAGGGGAACTCGCTCTGGAATGGACTCGCGATCCAAGCCATCTGGGTTGTCCTGACCTTTCTACTCGCTCGCGGGCTGTGGATGGCTGGTGTGAAACGCTACGAGGCCGTGGGCATTTAAGAGGCCCCGGCTGTTGGTGCCACCCATCAGAGTGGTGACTTGCGGCAAGTGATCGGGAATAATCCGAACCATCGTGCCTGTATCCACGCGATCAAAAAGCGAGGCGACATCGGTGGAGCGCATCCTGATACACCCATAGCTGGCCGGACGACCCAGAAGATTTTCCTGAGGAGTCCCATGGATATAGATCCCACGTTTAAAGGCATTCTTATTCCCTGGTTCAGCACCCTCCAACCACAGGATCCGAGTCACGATTGGATCCCTCCCTGGAGCATTCGGCTTGAGGACTTCGCCGGTCGGAGTCCGGGAATGAAAGACCTCACCCAGTGGTTGCCCCGATCCGATTTTCATTCGGACAAAAAACCTTCCAAGAGGTGTGGCATAGCTTCCGAGGCGATCACCGATTCCAAATCTGGAAGTGGAGACGGGATAATGAGCCTCAGTTTTTCCATCCTTTTTCAGCACTAATTGCTGATCTTTCACACTCACAATGATCTCACTCTTCCAATCCCCAACTGCGGATGATGGTTTTTGGGTTGCTTCGGCATGAAGGGCTACCAGAGAAACAGACAAGATAAGGAAAACAAAGAGGCGGAAGAGTTGGTTCAAGCCTATAAGTTTAACTTATAATGTCATCGCGTCAACCCCACCCCTGCCTCTTGCTCAAGGAAGCGACCTCGTCGATCCCGTTTCTTTTGGGACAGGGCTTTTTAAATGTTCGTTTGAGATTTCAACCTGAGTTCCATTACCAACGATTCCATAAATCTTCACGACATCCGATGAACTCATCCTAATACATCCGTAACTCACCGGTTTTCCCAAGAGGGACTCCTGCGGTGTGCCGTGAATATAAATACAGCGCTGAAAGGCATTCCGATTATGAGGTTCGAGGCCATCCAGCCAAAGGATCCGGGTCACGATAGGATCGCGACATTGGGCATTTGGCGGGAGAACTTCTCCCGTTGGTTTTCGTGATTTAAAGACTTCCCCAAGCGGAGCCCCATTGCCGATTTTTTCCCTCACGCAGAGATGACCAAGAGGCGTGGCATAACTCCCCTCCCTGTCGCCCGTGCCGAATTTCGAGGTTGAAACCCTGTAAGTCGCCACCGGCTTGCCATCGGTGAGAAGAAGCATCTGCTGGTCAGGAAGACTCACGACAAGTCGATGATGAGTATCTCCCGCACAACCGGAAAAAATCAGCAAGGTGCATGTCCCCAGCAGCAAAAAGCGGATTGCTACCCGCCCTCTCGTGCTCATCGTGAGAGAGAATCAGCCACCTCGGCGGCAAAATAAGTGAAGATCATGTCGGCACCGGCCCTCTTGATAGCAAGCAACGATTCATCTCGCGTGGCTTCGTAATCGAGCCACCCAAGTCGAGCTGCGGCATGGATTTGGGCATACTCACCGGAGACCTGATAAGCAGCGATCGGTAGAAGAGTGTTCTCCCTCACCGCTCGAATGATATCAAGGTAGGGACCGGCTGGCTTGACCATGACAATGTCAGCTCCCTCCTCCTCGTCGAGTTTCACTTCGAGAAGGGCCTCACGCACGTTCGAGGGATCCATCTGATAACCACGCTTGTCGAGCGGAGCGTGATTGCTTCCACTCTTCACGGCATCACGGAACGGACCATAGTAACCGGAAGCATATTTTGCCGCATAGGCCAAGAGAGAGGTCTGCACGTGACCATTCCCATCCAGAAATTCCCGGATGGCCTTCACCCTGCCATCCATCATATCAGAGGGAGCCACAACATCTGCTCCGGCCTGAGCCTGGGCCAGGGCAAGTCGTTGGAGCGCCTCAACGGTGGAGTCATTGTCCACCTCTCCCCTCCGGTTCAGTAAGCCGTCATGGCCGTGGCTTGTGTAGGGATCAAGCGCAACGTCGGTGATCAATACGAGCGATGGGCATGCGGACTTCACGGATCGGATCGCTTCGAAAAGGATATTGTCCGAAGCGATCGCATGAGTTCCCAGTGCATCCTTTTTTGATCCATCAATACTCGGAAAGAGAGCCACGGCGGGGATGCCCCGTCCTTCCAGGATCCTGCAAGCCTCCGTAAGAGAGCGTAGTGTGTGCCTGACCACCCCGGGCATTGATTCCACCGGATTAGGCTCCCCTTCACCATCCGTGACGAAAAGCGGTTGAACAAGATCCCCTCGGGCTAGGGTTGTTTCCCTGACGAGGGAACGAAGGGAAGACGTGGCACGGTTACGCCTCATCCTTCTCAAGAGAGATAGTTCGACGGACTTGGCACTCATCCCATTACCTTCAACCCGAAGGAGAGAGAGTCAAGGAGCTGAGGAACTTCTTTCACGAAGTCATCCCGATCAATTCGTTCCATGAATTCCATCAGACTTACTCCAGCAGAGGCCTATCAATCCAGAATATCCAACGACACACGTTGACCCTTTTTTTCAGCAGCCATATTCAAGAGGGTTCTGATGGCTTGCACGGTACCGCCCCCCTTGCCGATCAGGCGGCCCACGTCACTAACGGCCAAGGAGATTTGAAAAAGAGTCCTCCCGATCTCCTGACGGGAATTCAAAACCACTTCGTCAGGATACTCCACGAGTTCCCGCACCACGTAGCGCAGAAACTCTTCCATCTCGGATCCCTGGATTAGGCCGCGGGGACTTCAGCCTCAACGGCGGTCTTGCGGGCCTTGTTGATGAAACTCATCACCGTCTGGGAAGGACGGGCTCCCACGCTGAGCCAATACTCGGCCCTGGGCAGGTTGATCTTATAATTTTCACCGGCCTGCTTGGGGTCGTAGTGACCGATGAGTTCGATGAACTTGCCATCCCTTGGGCAGCGCTGGTCGGCCACGGTGATGCGGTAAAAAGGATGATTGCGTGCGCCTTCGCGCCTGAGTCGGATTGCTACTGCCATGGGAGTCGGTTCGTTTTGGGTTGGTTCGGGGCAAGGCCCCGGATTCCACCGAAGGTGGAACGGGATTGCATTTTGGACATCATTTTTTTCATTTTTCCAGTGTTTTTGGCCATTTTTTTCATCTGTCCAAACTTCAGAAGGAGGTTGTTCACCTCTGTGACTGAATTTCCACTACCCCGAGCGATTCGTTGGCGACGGCGTGCGTTGAGAATCTCCGGACGCTTCCGTTCGCCGGGCGTCATCGATAAGATGATCGCCTCGACCCGCTGCAGTTCTTTTCCGTGGACCGCTGGATTGGGAAGATTAGCGGCTCCGGGTATCATGCCAAGCAGATTTTCGAGGGGGCCCATGCGCCTGATCATACGCAACTGAGCTAGAAAGTCCTCCAGATCGAGGGAGGAGCTCTTCATTCTCGCCTCAAGGCGTGAGATCTCCTCCATCTCCACAGCCTCCGCGGCACGCTCAACAAGGCTGACAATATCCCCCATTCCGAGGATACGTCCAGCCAACCGACCCGGATGAAACGGCTCAAACTGCTCCACCTTCTCCCCAACACCGGCGAATTTGATGGGCTGTCCGGTGACTGACCGGAGGGATAGAGCCGCCCCTCCGCGGGCATCGCCGTCTAGCTTGGTGAGGATCAGGCCTGTGAGTCCGAGCGCCGCATGGAACTTCTCCGCCACGCTCACAGCCTGCTGCCCAGTGGCAGCGTCACAGACAAGCAGGATCTCCTGAGGGCTAAGGAGGGCCTTGAGTTGCACCAGTTCTCCAACGAGGTCGTCATCGATTTCGCGTCGGCCGGCGGTATCGTAAATCTCAACGTTCCCCCCCATGGTCTCACACCAGGTGATAGCGCGACGGGCGGCAGCCAGCACGTCCTTCTCGTCGGGAGATGGTCGGAAGACCGGCACGTCAATCTGTGAGCCAAGCGTGGCAAGTTGCTCAATGGCTGCAGGCCGAACCAGATCGAGCGCAACCAACATCGGGGAGCGCGCCGTGGTTCCCTGCATGCTGCTGAAGAGGCTTGGATTCTTGAGCAGACGGGCCAACTTGGCAGAGGAAGTCGTCTTCCCGGCTCCGTTGAGACCGACGATCATGATACGGGTCGGCTTTCCGAATTGAAGGGGGACATTGTCGCCACCCAGTAGAGCGGTCAGCTCATCTTGAAAGATTTTGATGATCTGCTGGCCCGGGGTGACGCTTATGAGGACCTCCTCTCCCATGGCGCGTTCCTTTACCCTGGCAATGAATTCCTTGGCCACGGCGAAGTGAACATCCGCATCAAGAAGCGCAAGACGAACCTCCCTCAGGGCATCCGAGATATTGCCCTCAGAGAGTCGACCGTGGCCCCGGAGACTCTTGAAGGTCTGCTGGAGCTTTTCTGAAAGGTTTGAAAACATGTACGTGTGTCGTCGGGTAACAAAGGGTTCTTGAACGAAAATCTAACCTAAGACCGGGAACTTTCCAACTCTCTCAGGCTCATGGGTGCAGAACATGTCAAATTCTCACAACGATAGAGGACGGCCTCGCCATCAGTGGGTTTTATTTCCTTAAACAAGGGCAGACGTTCTGCGAGCCAGCTCTGCCCCACTCCGCCATCAGCCAGCAAGATGCTCTGATCGGGAAGAAATCCCTCACGGGCCTTTCGGATCAGGGTTATGGTGTCGGCGGCTCCAGGAGTCCCGGCGATGATGATCTGCCGTCCGAAGGAGCGTCCATACCAGAGTGCCACCAGAAGCTGAGGCACAGCGGATGGCATTTCCTCAAGAGTATGGGCCGAGAGATCAAAGATCCGGGATGCCTTTTCCTCCGTGCCATGATTCCCAAGCATCTTGAAGAGACGCAGGAGGTTGAGAGCAGCCACCGAATTCGCGGAAGGTTCGGCTCCGTCGTAGTCCTCCTTCTGCCGGAGAAGCAGATGAGGATCCCCCTCGGCACTGCTGAAATATCCTCCTTCCTTATCATCCCAGAAGAGACGATCCATGATCGACTGCAACTCGTTCGCCCACTCCAGCCAGGCAATGGAAAACGTTGCCTCGTAGAGATCGAGAAGGCCTTGAATAAGAAAGGCGTAATCCTCAGCAAATCCGGCATCAACCACTTTCCCATCACGCCAACTTCGGAGAAGCTGCCCCGACTCGGGATTCGTTAGCTTGGATCGGATAAACGTTGCCGAACGTTCGGCAACCCCCAAGTAGTCTTGATTACCCAATGTCGACCCGGCCCGTGCAAAAGCCGAGATCATGAGACCGTTCCAAGCACAAAGAATCTTATCGTCAAGATGGGGACGGGGGCGCTTTGCGCGGATGGCGATCAAGATTTTCCGAGATACCTCGAGGGTTGCCGAGACCTCTTCCGCCGGAATTCCCAGCAGCCCTGACGTCTCTCGAGTCGATCTTTGTTCCATCAGCACATTTTTCCCAGCAAGCTCTCCGTGTGGATCACTGGAAGGATCCACATTTCCATCGGTGCGGACTCCGTAGTGACGGCAAAATAGGGCGGCCTGTCGCGATTCCAGAGCCGAGAGGATCTCCTGCTCCGTCCAAACATAGAAGGCGCCCTCGGCATGCTCTTGGGAACCATGTGCCAGAAGGCTGTCGGCATCCTCCGCAGAATAAAAACCACCTCCCGGAGCAGTCATCTCCCGCTCCACATAGCCAAGGATATCCCGGACGATATCGGCATGGCGTGATTCCCCTGTGACCTGAAAAGCTTCCAGATAGGCAATCGCCAACTGGGCCTGATCGTAGAGCATTTTTTCGAAATGCGGGACATGCCATAATCGATCCACGGAGTAGCGGTGAAATCCTCCCCCCAGATGATCATGGATCCCCCCTGAGGACATGCGATCAAGAGTTCCAAGCACCATCCGAAGCAAATCGTCATTTTTATCCGTACTCCCCCCCCTTGCCTGCCTGAGGAGAAAATATAGTACCGAGGGTCGCGGAAACTTGGGTGAAGATCCAAATCCTCCCCACTGCTCGTCATAGGTACGTCGAAAAGAGTCGGCAGCCCTGGCCAGCGGCATCTTGGCATCGGGAAGTTTCCGTGCATCAGTCTTTGTCGCTGCCTGAAGCGCGGCAAGTGAACGATTGGCTTCCTGTTCCACGTTCTCCCTGTTCTCCCTCCACACTTTGACAATCTGGTTCAGGACGGAGGGGAATCCGGCACGCCCATGCCTGTCATCAGGAGGAAAATAGGTTCCTCCGAAAAAGGGCTTTAACTCAGGCGTCAGCCAGACACTCATGGGCCATCCACCGCTCCCGGTAAGACCTTGGAGATAGGACATGTAGAGGCGGTCGACATCAGGCCTCTCCTCACGATCAATCTTCACATTGATGAAGTTCCTGTTCATCAGAGCCGCTGTCGCAGGATCCTCGAACGACTCATGGGCCATCACATGGCACCAGTGACAAGTTGAGTAACCGATCGAGAGGAAGATCGGTTTCTGCTCGCTTCTGGCGCGCTCAAAGGCTTCCTCGCACCACGGATACCACTCCACAGGATTCCCCGCGTGCTGGAGCAGGTAGGGTGACGATGTTGTGGAAAGCCGGTTCATGAGGTTACTATTCCGTCAGTGACTTGAAGTCGCGGGCTGTTAAGCGCATTATTACCACTGTTTTTGCTCCGCGCCTCTGCGAATCTACACAAGGAATTCTCCATTCCGACTCACGAAAGAAGATCCGGTTGCGATTCCGAAATTTTGTTTCTTGGAGTGGGCATGCCGAGCTTCTGATAAGCCTTGGGCATGGCCACCCGCCCCTGCGGCGTTCTGGAGAGATATCCCTGCATGATCAGGTAAGGTTCGTGGACATCCTCCAGGGTGCCCGCCTCCTCACCGACGGCAACGGCAAGCGAATTGAGCCCCACGGGTCCCCCTCCGAATTTGTGAATGATCGCCTCGATGATCCTCAGATCCATCTCGTCGAATCCCTCGGCGTCAATGTCGAGCATCTCTAGGGCCTTGGTTGACGAGTCCCTGTTCACGATCCCTCCAGCACGGACCTGCGCAAAGTCACGGACCCAACGCAGGAGATTATTCGCGATACGGGGAGTGCCACGGGAACGGCGGGCCACCTCAAGAGCCCCTTCATTGTCGATCGTCATCCCGAGGAGACCTCCCGTACGCAGGACGATCTTTCGAAGTTCCTCGGCATCGTAGTAGTCGAGGCGGCAGTTCATCCCGAAGCGGGAGCGAAGCGGAGCGCTGATCATGCCGGCCCTTGTCGTTGCGCCGATCAGGGTGAATCGGGCGAGGTTCAACCGGACGCTGCGGGCATTCGGGCCCTGATCGATCATGATATCCACCCTGAAGTCCTCCATTGCCGGATAAAGATACTCCTCGATGGCCGGTTGCAGACGGTGAATTTCGTCGATGAAAAGCACCCCCCCGCGAGGCATCGTGGTGAGGAGTCCCGCAAGATCCCCAGCCTTTTCAATGGTAGGACCGCTGGTCGTGCGAACCTCGGCCTCCATTGCATTGCCGAGAATGTAGGCAAGGGTAGTCTTTCCAAGACCGGGCGGTCCACTGAGCAGAATATGCTGGAGTGGTTCGTCGCGCTGGCGTGCCGCTTCCACCAACAGCATAAGCCGTTCGATCGTCTTGGACTGACCGCAGAACTCGTCGAAAAGCGGTGGCCTCAGCGAGACGTCAAATTGCGTGTCGGGGGAATCTGGATCGATGGAAAAGTCTTCTGCGTTCATGAATTGTTCCATCATCAGCTGGCGAGAACCCCTTCAAACTCGGCCAATGCCTTCCTGATTCCCTCTGGGTCCCGCAGCAGCGAGGTGCCGACAAGTGCGGCATGGAATCGTGCACTCACGGTAGGAATATTGCCGGCATCGAGCCCGCTCTCTGCAACTCTGATAACTCCCGCGGGGAGGTGATCGACGAGTTGAAAAGTATCAAGCCTGATACTGAAGTCCTTTTCGGAGGAACCCGAATCGCCCACAAATCCAGCTGTTTCGACGGGGGCCTTGAACCGACGACTATTGATTCCCACGATCTTTGCACTGAAGGGAAGCGCAGCCACCTCATCCTCGTCGTGAACCTCAAAGAGAGCCTCCATGCCAAGTTCGAGCACGAGTTGGTGAAACCCTTTCAACCTTGGTGAGTCCAGCACACTGGCCATCAGAAGAACCGCGTCCGCCCCGAAGGCACGCGCCTCACGGATCTGGTACTCGCTCACGATGAAGTCCTTTCTCAGGACGGGCTTTGAGACAACCTCCCTGATCTTCCGCAGATGCGGCATGGATCCCCCGAAGTGTCGTTGGTTGGTCAGCACGGAGAGAGCCCTGACAAGAGGACACTCCTCATAGGCCCCGGGAGCATCGGCCACATTCCCGGCTCTCATGGCCCCAACGCTTGGGGAGCGCTCCTTGATCTCGGCGATCAGCCCGAAACTTCCCTCCAACACATGAGGTAAGGATCGCACTGGAGGGGCATCAGCAATCATTCCCCGCAGATCAACCTCGGATCGAAGGCGCTTGGCCTCGGTGACCTCATCCCGCACATCGGCAAGGATGCGTTCCAGAATGGTTGCGGAGGTTTTTGGCGTCATGGTTTCCATTGGTAACCTTTTATTCCGGATTTCTCAAAGCCTCTCTTGCCCATGAGGCGTAGGCATCTGGGAGTGATTCGGGAATAAATGTGACAATTGCAGGGACCTTATAGGGGTGAATCTCTTCCAACCGCTTCTCACACGAGGTGGCATGTTCCTGATCGGTTTTCAGAAGAACGATCACCTCACTCGCTTCCTCGATCCCCCCTTTCCATCGGTACAGGGATCTTGCACCAGGCAGCACTGTTCCGCAGGCGATCAACCGCTCTTCTATCAACACCTTCACTGTGTCAAATGCAGCTTCATTATCGGTAAATGTGGTCATCATCACCCTGAGATCAGGCTTTTCCATGGTGTTAAAGTCGGTCTGATCAGTTCCCAGGGCGAGTGTAAAAAGCTCTTTTCCGGAAAGGTTTGGTCACGGAGTATGTCGGGATGTTCGTCCGAGGATCAAAAACTGCAGGGATACCCTCTTCCTCCTCCACTCTCCAGCTAGGGGCTCCATTGGCACTGGTGATCATCGCCCTCTGTTACTACGCCCTTTACTGGCGATGCGGCCTGATGCTGAGCGGCGAGGAAGGCGTTGCCGCTGTTGTGGCCCAACGCCTGAATGCCGGAGCCAAACCAATTGTGGATACATTTCTGGGTTACAATCTCGGCTGGTTTTATCCCATTGCATGGTTTTTTAAGGCACTTGGCCCGAACTACCTTATCCTGAGGGCCTACTTTTTCCTTCTTGGGATCCTCTCGGGCCTGACGACTTACTTCACTATCCTCTTGGTGACTCGAAGGATTCTTATCGCCATTTCCACGGGACTGCTCGTCATTCTCATGCCCGGAGCAATCGGTAGGAACTATATGGGGTTGATGGGCATCATGGGGATGCTCACCATCCTTGGGGTCTTCCTTATTCCATCATCAAGGAAAAGGCACTTACTGCTCTGGATGATCGCTGCCGGTGCTTCCATCGCGCTTTCATGGTTTGTCAGAATTGATCTCGGATACTTTCAGACCATCCTTTTTCTGCTGGCGGCGATTCTCTATCTTCTCAAACCGGAACAAGGCTTTACCAACAGGTTGAGGATGGTTGCGGTGGCTATGGTTCTGGTAGGGATCTTTTTTTGCGCGCTTCAGGGACCATTTTATCAAGATGCGGTCAGGCGTGGCTTTAGTCGCCAGTTGGTTGAGCAATACTTGGGCTGGACCTCGATGATCAGGATCGGCGCCAATCAACTTGCTACGGATCTCATAAAAACCGAGGTCATCAAGAGATCGGACCCTGCGAACAAAGCCACGGCAACCAATCAGTCAAGCGCCCCCTCCCAATCCAAGGCTTCTGCTTCAAGTGTTTCCTATAGCGACACCAGTCTGAAGCGCCCTCCACTGCGGGATATTCTCGTCGCGCCAAAATTCAAGGATCGCCTCTTTGCTCTCTTGATTTACTTACCGATTCCCATCTCACTCCTCTTCGTAGGTTGGGGACTATTGTTGATTCTGAGATCCTGGATTTCACAGAGTCTTCTCGCATGGAAAAACGGCGGGGTGCTCTTGGTTTCGACTGGTAGCGCGCTCGTACTTTTCCCGCAGTACTTCTTATGGCGACCCGACATGGTGCATTTGGCCGAGTTCATGGTCCCCTTCATGGTAACGCTGGTCATCGGTATCAACCTAGCCGTCTCAGATTGGCGCGACTCCACCGCATGGAAGCGCCTATTGCTTGTTCTGATCATGATTCCGGCAGCCCTCGATCTTGGACTCTATGCCATCAAGGGGTGGCAGACTGATGGATCGGGAAGCATCGCTTCCTCACGCAGGCGCCATCTTGAGTTCACGGCTTCAAACGGAGTACGCGTGAAGCTCAATCCCCAGGAACTCGCACGCGACACCATGCTGAGGGACACGATCCTGTGCCACACAAAGCCGGGCGATTATGTCATCTGCTACCCTTACTTCCCGATGGTCAATTTCATGACAGACCGCCCCTCCTACGAGTACAATCTCTACGCTGACAACGCCATCCCTCCGGAGCGGTTCTTTGAGAAAGCCAAGGCAAACTTCGAACATCACCACCCGGCCGTGATCGTCATCGGTACCGGCAAAGTGAATGACACCGAATCATCCAGATTTCCTAACTGGGCATCCAAAACCTACACCTATATCAAGGAGCATTGCACCCTTGTTGCCTCGGACGATGAAATCGAAATTTATGTCCTTAATCAGGGACAGGGACCACTTTCACCTCTCATTGTGCCGCGCTGACCAGAAGTCTTTCGTACTGATCGAGAGAGTGCCTCAGATCAAATCGGCTAGCCATGGCCAGTGAAGCGTTACGGGCTTTCATCAATTCATTCGAGTCAAGCAGGAGGCTCCCTAAAGCTGCAGCAAATCCCTCCGCTCCCTGACTCAACTCAAAAAGCCGTGCATTCGCATGATCCCCCGTATCATGAGCCACATCGGCAAGACCGCCAATCCTGCTTCCGACAAGAGCCAATCCGTGGGCCAAGGCCTCCACCGCCACCATGGGCAGACCCTCCGAGAGAGATGGGATCAGCAGGATATCTGATTCCCTCATCGCCTCGCTGACTTCTGTTGAGGAAGACCATCCGCGAAAATCAAGTCGCTCATGAAGGGCGTCATTAAGACCCAGTCGGATAGCCTCGGCCTTCGCCTCGTCAAGGAGTGGACCATCTCCGAGAATCGTACAATGCCAAGGCAGATCCCTCAGCAAACCCAGGGCGCGAACCATGAGGAGCGGATTCTTCTGCACACTCATCCGTCCCACCATGAGGAGTCGGGGAGATTCATGCTTCTCCAGGGGAGAAGTCCCGGGGAGTTCCATCCCGTTCAGGATCACCTGCGGCGAGATTGCGTAAGCTCTTTCCGCGAGGCCAGCTACGAAACTGCTCACTGCCGTGGTAGCGGCCGCCCCTTTCCAGATCGGCACGGTGAAGGGCTGAATCCAGCGAAAAAGAGTCGCCGTTTGCTCTGGCACACCTCCCGGAACATCACCGAGATGGGCTGTCAGCAGATAGGGGACTCCAGTCAGCTTGCTAACCACCCAGGCAACGGCACCGGTCGGAACGGCGAAGTGGGCATGAATCACATTGGGCTTCCATCGGCGCACTTCAGCAATGGCAGCGGGAATCGCATGCACCACCCAGAGAGCCATTTCCGGCACACTGCAGGTATCCTCGCGCTGACGAAAAGCCCTCAGTCGACGGATCTCCATTTCCTGCTCCACGGATTCCACGGGAAGGTGGGCCATCCCGCTGGTCAGCACTCGGACCTGATGACCTCGGGAAACGAGGCCAGCGCCTACCTTGGCAGCCAATCTTCCCCCACCTCCCCCGATCGGTGGATACTCGTAGTTGAGAAGCAGGATCTTCATCGGCATGCGTTGTGTTTACGCCACTCTCCCAAGACATGCTGGCACCAGAGAAAGAGTCGCTCGTCCCCGCGACCAATCTGATGGGAATGCACGGCTCTTTTAACAAAGCTACCGGAGATCCCGACGGGGATTTCCGGGGCGAGTGCCTTGTCACGAAACCACTGCCCGAGAGGTGTGCCGAATCCTTTCTTTTTCCGATAGAGAATCGAGGCCGGCAAAACGGGCTGAAGCGCCCTCTTCAGGATCCACTTGGTTGTCCCGCCCCGGAGCTTGACGGTGTGGGGAATCTTTCGGGCAAAATCGACCACCTCAAGATCAAGGAAGGGAGACCTCGCCTCTAGTCCGTGGAGCATGCTGGCCCGGTCCACCTTGGCGAGGATGTCGTCCTGGAGGTAGAGACGCGTGAAAAACTCCGAGGCCCGATCCACCCGCGAGGCATGCTCTCCCGCCGAATCCCATGCCTCGATGGCCTCGCTGTAGAGCTCCTCGGGTGCCGTGTGGTCTCCGAAATAATCATCGATTTGCCTCGCCTCCAGTGGTCCCATCCAGACCGGCAGGCGGAGCTTTTCCCCATAGGAGAGCCCTCGCAACATCCGCTTGATCTTGAAATCGAGACTGATGTTGGCATGCGAGACTGGAATCCACGAAGCCAACATCAGAAGAGCCGGATGAATAGCACGGGGAACTAGACTTGCGTAGAGATCAGCAGCACGCAGCGCCTTGAAGGGGTCATAGCCGGCAAAGAGTTCGTCACCGCCATCGCCACCGAGAGCCACGGTGACATGCCTTCGGGTAAAGCCACACAGGAGCCATGTCGGCAACAGGGATCCGTCCCCCATCGGTTCATCCAATCTGGCCAAGAGTCCCGGTATCATCTCTCGGGCGCGTGAAAGATCAAGTACCTCGGATTCGTGCACCGATCCGATGAAGGCAGCTGCCTCGCGGGCATAGGAAAGCTCGTCGAAGCTGGGATCGGTGAACCCGACGCTAAAGGTACGCAGGCGTCCGGCGGGCAGATGTCGTGAGGCAAGGGCCGCCACCGCCGAGGAATCAATACCTCCGCTCAGAAAGACCCCGAGCGGCACATCCGACATCAGACGTCGCTTCACCGCAAGGTCCAGGACTTCGAGCAACTCAGCGGCCCAACGGTTGCATTGCTCATGAGTCGCCTCGGCCGATGAGGGCTCCAGGCGAAACTCCCACCACTTCCTCTTGTTCCACCTACTGCTGGCAATGTCCAGGGTTCCGCACCATCCTCCCGGAAGCTTCTGGATCCCCTCGATCACGGTGTGGGGAGCTGGGATGTAGCCGTAGGCGAAGTATTTCTTGAGTGCGATGGGAGACTCGTTCCTTGGTGAACCCGGATGCCGCAATAGGGCTGTTAACTCGGAGGCAAAAGCGAAAACTCCATCACGTTGGAACCAGTAGAGCGGTTTTTTTCCAAACCGGTCGCGGGCAATGAAGAGTTTCCTATGGACCTTGTCGAAAATCGCGAAGGCAAACATGCCGTTCAGTCGCTCCAGCATCCCCTCACCCCACTCGCGATAACCCTCCAGAAGAACCTCCGTGTCAGAGTGATCAGTCTGAAACCGGCACCCCTTCGACTGTAGTTCGGCCCTTAGTTCAGCATGGTTGTAGATCTCCCCATTGAAGACGATCACCAGATCCTGATCGGCAGTAGCCATCGGCTGCGCTCCCCCGGAGAGGTCAACGATGGAGAGACGACGATGCCCGAGATGCACCCCCCGCTCGGCATCGAGGAAATAACCCTCCGCATCAGGCCCGCGGTGGGCCAGCACACGGGTCATTCTCTCTAGCACATCCCTTCCCGCTACTGCACGGGCTGCAACGAATCCCGCGATCCCGCACATCAGTTCTGCAGGTTATTCCGGACCTCCAGATTCCTCATCTCTTTGACCATGTAGATTGATTTGCCCTGCGACTCGAAGAACGTGCGGGTGATCATCTCCGCAAGCAGTCCCATCAGGATGCAGAGCACCCCGGTCATGAAAGAGAGCAAGCAGAACGAGGGCACAGGAGTTGTGATCAGCGGCTTGTGTGCGAAGATGAGCAGCCCAATCGCCCAGATCCCGAAAACAAGGGCGGCAAAGAGACTCAGAACCCCACACATGCCGAACACATACATCGGCTTCTGTTGGTGACGGTCGAGGAACTTTACCACCATCAGGTCGAGGATGACCTTCAGCACCCGCTCAAGACCATACTTGGAGTGCCCCGTCCGTCGGGGGAAGTGGTTGACGGGGATTTCTGTGATTCTGGCGCCGTGCCATCGTGTGTAGATAGGGAGAAAACGATGCATTTCTCCATACAGGCGAACCCCCTCCACCACCTCGCGGCGGTAGGCCTTCAGCGAGCATCCGAAATCATGAAGCTTCACGCCGGAGATCCAGGAGATCAGCTTGTTAGCCATCATGCTGGGGAAGTTTCGCTGAAGCGCATTGTCCTGACGATCGCGACGCCATCCTGAACAAACATCATACCCCTCCTCCAACTTGGCCAGCATTTTGGGGATATCCTCCGGATCATTCTGATAATCCCCATCCATTGGGATGATGACATCCCCCGAGGCATGGTCGAACCCGGCCATCATTGCAGCCGTCTGGCCAAAATTCCTGCGAAAATGGATCACTTTGGACTCAGGATTCTGCGAGGCGATTGCATTCAGAAGTGCCGCGCTTCCATCCGTACTCCCGTCATTGACAAAGATCACCTCATAACGGCGACCGAGACGATCCATCACCTCCTTGATCTTGGCGAAAAGTGCCTCAATCGCACCGTGCTCGTTATAGATCGGGATAGTGATAGAAATCATGTCGGTAAGATAATTCTCAAGAGAACCGCAAGCTTCCCGACAGGTCAAGGTTGGGACACCTCAAGACGGCTCCAATCTCGACCCGGATTAGACCGTGGCGGGAGTTGCTTGCAGTCGTTATGATGGTTGGACCCCTTATGACCAGTCCAGTCGCCAACACTGCCAAGCCCCAGGCCCCAGCCCTGCAAAAAAAGCTGCGTGAGGTTCCGCATCGCCCTGGCGTCTATGTCATCAGGGATCGCTTTGCGAAGATCATCTATGTAGGCAAGGCCCGTGATCTGAGACGCCGACTCGCCAACTACTTCACGCCCTCAAGACGCAACCGGGTCGACATCAAGACCCGGGCACTGATCGACAGTGCTGCCGACTACGAGTGGCATCTGGTCAAAAGTGATGCCGAGGCCGTGCTCTACGAGGGTCGCCTCATCAAGGAGTGGAGGCCGAAATACAACATCAGCTTTCGGGACGACAAACGCTTCCTGATGGTGCGCGTGCAGATGGGCGACGCCATCCCCAGGTTCGAACTGGCCCGCTTCAGAAAGGAGGATGGAGCACGCTACTTCGGACCCTTTGCGAATGCTGGTGCACTCAGGACTTCCCTGCAGGCTATCCGAAAGCAGTTCGGTCTCCGTGCCTGCCGACCGCTGGAACCGACCGAACGTGACTTCAAGCACTGCCTTGACCACGTGATCAAGAATTGCTCCGCCCCTTGTGTGGCCAAGATCTCCAGGGAGGAGTACAAGATGCGGATGGAACAGGCCTGCCAGGTCCTGGAGGGGAAATCGAAGGAGATGATATCCTCTATCGAGGAAGAAATGGAAAAGGCTGCAGAAAAGCTCGATTTTGAAAAGGCCGCCAATCTGCGCAACCTCCTCAAGGACTTGCGCGAGACCAGCAAACCAACCCGACGATTCACGCGCAAGTCACTTCCCAACAGCATCGACCCTCAGGCTGATGTTTTCGAGTTGCGGGATGCCCTAGGACTTGCCCGATCCCCGCACACGATGGAGTGCTTCGACATCTCCAACATCTCCGACAATCATATCGTCGCCTCCATGGTCCGATTCAGGAATGGTGTTCCGGATCGTGAGAGTTATCGCCGTTATCGCATCACCACGACCAAGGGTCAGAACGACTTTGCCAGCATGGCCGAGGTCATCAGGCGCCGCTACAAGCGCATCCTGAGCGAAGTTGCCAAGAATGACCGTGAGTTGGCCGACACGCAGGAACTGCCCGCCGAGGTTCTTGAACGACGCGCCCGTTCCTCTGGTGGTGAGAATCCCCTACCCGACCTGATCATCGTGGATGGGGGAAAGGGACAATTAGGCATGGCTTGCCGGGAGCTCCAGACGCTCGGACTTCATGACCAGACCGTGATTGGTCTTGCCAAGGAGTTCGAGGAGATCTACCGACCGGGTGAGAGTGACCCCGTACGCTTGGACAAGGACTCCGGGGCCCTCAAGTTGCTCCAGCGCATACGTGACGAAGCGCATAGGGTAGCCAATGGCTACAACGAGTTACTCTTGCGCCGCCGGATCACCGAGAGCGCCCTCGACGACATTCCAGGTGTCAGTGAAGCGCGGAAAAGGGCCTTGCTTGCGAAGTTCGGGAGTATTACTCGCATCAGGAAGGCCTCCGTGGAAGATTTGGCTAAAATCTCGGGCATCAGTCCAGCACTTGCCACCCTGATCCTTGAGCAGATCAAATCCTCTAAAATAAAGACAACAGTGACTAAGACAACTCAAAGCTCACCAGAACTTAAATCGAGAAGTGAGAGCTACACAACTTGGGTAAAAAGCTAAAACAGCCGAGTCCGCCCACGACACAAAAGTAATTGAACCGACATGGTGGATCGTTGGGATTAGCGCCGATGGGAGAAAAATCAATATTGCCACGCTTAAGAACAAACCTCTCCCCGATTTCTATTATGCGCTACAACTCCCAAACGCAGAGGCTGATCCAGTTCCCAAACCTCAGACCAAAAGAATAATCTAGAAATTTTCAGTTATTGAGTTTTACGGGATAACTCTTTGTTTCCTGAAAGGTTTCCAAGGTTGCTGAGGCAAGATCATCCATGCAAAGATTCATTCCCTCGGTGTAGGCAACTATAAAACCATACGGCATACAAACTGCTTTTTTTTCACTAGCATAAATCTTCAAGGAATCTGGCTGTAAAGTCGTCGGGAAATTAAAGTACTGAACATAAGTGCGGCTTACAGACCCTTTGACTTGCGAAATTGCAGCCTCTTTTTTTTCCAAAATAACGAGATCTGAGCCTTGTATCATCTGGTTAGTGGGAGCGGAGGCAAAAGCTGGAACTTTGACACCGATCAAGACTCCCTGTGAAAACCTGTTTGCCTTTTTAGAGGATATAAAAACACGCTTTGGGAAAAAGTTAACTTGTTCGCCTAATTTTTCTAACTCGGTATTTAAAATCTCTGAAAGGGAAGATTTTTGTACAAAAGAGGCTTTGTGTGATAAAATTATACAACTTAAGTATTCAAAAAAACAAACAAGAGCAAAACCTGCAATCATCACAGGCAGGAGATGATTTAGGAGGAAAAAATAGCTGCCTTTTTGTGATTGGGAGGGAATATTTGACTTCAATAGCCTTGGTGGATTTTTTTTGTCTCTATAAGTTCCACCTTCATCCACCTATCGGTGTCTAAAGTAAGATAGTTAGGAATATTCATGCGGAATGTTACCAATCATCTGCTAGAACTTTATCAAGTCGCCATTGCAATCTTTCTTTGGACTTGGGGCTTTTTCAGAAAGTCTTTTAAAGTTAAAAAATGAAATGAGAGATCATTATCTACCTCCTTCCGATTTCTAATTTAAAAAATGATTTGATATGTCAGCGATGCTTATTATGCAATTTTGCGACGAGCTAAGAAGAGCAAAGCCAAAAAACCAAATCCAAAGAGAGAGTAGGTAGAGGGTTCGGGGACAGCGACCACTTGAAGTTGGAAACCGTTTAGGATGGTGTATTGACCGGAAAGGCTCGTATCGGTAACCGTTAAATTACCACTGGCATCAGTCTGGGCAATAAACTGGGAATAAGCATTACCATTACCATTGTTGATATTAGCACTAGCACCAGAATTAATGGTGGTTCCACTGATGAGGGTGCCTGTAGTGACTGTCCAGGAACCTCCAGCAGTAGTAGGATATGTTGCATAGCCCACAAATGTATAATTTTGGCTGGCAAGGAGTCCTGTAAGCGTAATGGTAAAGACTCCGCCTGAATTCTGATAAGGTTGGGAGTTAAAAAGAAATCCTGGATTGCCGCCACTTATTGTTTTTACACCACTTCCTGAGCTTTTGGCTACAGTCAGATACGCGGTAGTAGTTGAGTCAGAATTATTATAAAGATTAACATTGTAGGGAGTGCTCGAGACATACGGAAACTCATTCCAGTAGTCCGAGGCGGTTCCAAGAACGGCTTGACCGCTTTCTAGATAAACGCCGTTGACGCCACCATTCGCTGTTGTAACGCCAATTTTCACGTCGATCACTTGAGCCTGAAGAGCTGTAGTCAAAGTCAAGACGCTGATACCAATAACTGCTAGTTTTGTTGTTGTTCGGGAGGAGTTCATAAAGATTCTTATAAATCTGGGGAAGAATGTCCTATATAGACAAATTTCGTAATCGCTCGCTATTTTTTGTTGGGGATCTCATCCGGATCCAGACAACCCTTTTCTCAAAATAGCAATTTATTCCTGTCTGAAAGGGGCATGCTGGTATTACAGAAATAGGGCAGTTGCGAGTCCATCGTTCTTTGTCCAAGCCAGAAACAAGTCATTACTTTGCCGTGATACTGAGCTTATTGGCATCATTCTCTGCAACCATTCTTTAAAAAGGAGTTGCCAAATAAAACCGAGTCTCCGTCTGTCAGAATTCAAACTGACCACCTCAGTTAAGCAACCTGCCTTCGCAAGAAAACTAGGACTCTTTAAAGCGCTGATGAATTTATCATCTCCGAGAAGAGAGGATTCATTGCCTCATACCAGAGGTCGTAGCCATGAGCGTTTGGATGAAGTCCGTCGAGCATGACTCCCTTGGCGATCTTCCCATTACCATCCAGAAAGACAGGGCCAACATCCAGATAACGGACATTCTTGCCATCATCGAGTTTGGAGATGATTCGATTGATTTCAGCAATCTTGTCATTCAGGGGGGGATCTCCGGATCTCTCCCTAGGCAAGAGGCCAATGAGCAGGATCCTACTCTGCGGAAGTTCCCTGCGGAGCAGTTCGACAATCTTTGTGATGCCAGCGGCTGCCCACTCGGGCTTTTCATCTCGGCACTGACCGATGTTGTTGGTTCCAATCTGGAGGACAACGAGCTTGGGATGGATTCCCTTCAACTCACCGTTGGTTAAGCGCCAGATCACATCCTCCGTGCGCTCACCATTGACCCCGAAGTTGGCTGGCTTGTACGGGGCATAGTTGAGCCAACTCCATTCACCGACTCTGGGCCATCCGTCTGTGATGGAGTCACCGATGAAGAGAATACCGATGTCACCCTGATTGATCCGATTCATGAATTGGTCGTGACGCTTCGGATTTCTGGGAGTTTCCGTGCAGGTAACGGCCGATAGAGGCGTGCGGGGAAGCGGAGTAGGCGAGGGCGCTGATGTAGAAGATAACGATGAGGATGCCGGATTGCTAGTCTGAGCCACCGCAATTGAGGAAGCGGAGAGCAACAGGAAAGAGAAGCAACGGAGAGGCTTTATCATCGTGAGGGGTAGAGGGTTAAAGACTACAAACTCATTGGAGGATTTTCAAGGCGTGTAACTTTGAACCTTTTTCTTGCCAATAAAGAGGCTAGAAAAACAAACAAGATGATCAGTTCAATTAAGCAGACCCTGTTCGGAATAATCGCCTGCGGCTTTGTCGGGAACGTGATGAGCTCTGTGCCATCGGAGGGCAATCACTACTATGTCGATGCCAATAGCGGCAAGGATAGTAATCCGGGCACATCTCCAAAAGCCGCTTGGAAATCATTGGATGTAGTCAATGGCCATACTTTCCGACCTGGTGAATCAATTTACTTCAAGACGGGGTGCAAATGGGAGGGACAACTTCATCCCAAGGGCTCCGGAACTCCGGATCAGCCAATTATTATCGATCAGTACGGAACAGGATCCCAGCCGGTAATCGATGCGCTAGGAGCCACGGGGAATGGTGCGGTATATTTAAAGAATCAGGAGTATTGGGAAATCTGCAATCTGAACATTACCAACGATGCTGCGCAGAAAGGCGACAGGCGGGGAATTTATCTTATGGCATCCAGTGGCTCCAAGAGCGTGTTTCGACACCTTGTCGTAAGAAACTGTACGATCCATCACATCAAGGGAATCGCATCAGCTACCGGAAATGCCGCCAAAAGAACTGCCGGGATTTTATTGGAAATAATCAATGAGGGGAGCAGCAGGGCGCGCTTTGATGATGTGTGCATCGAGGATTGTAAGATTTCGACGATCGACAACATAGGCATCGCCTTGAACAGCGTGATATCAG
The DNA here is from genome assembly GCA_903847935.1 of uncultured Spartobacteria bacterium. Classification (GTDB taxonomy): domain Bacteria; phylum Verrucomicrobiota; class Verrucomicrobiia; order Chthoniobacterales; family UBA6821; genus UBA6821. The sequence goes on from CAINEX010000066.1 coordinate 28,890, forward strand.
AGCCCCCCAAAGCGCCCATTGTTGCCGACAAAAAAAACGTGAATTCAGAGTTCGTTGAGGCGGGAGATCAAGAGACAAAAGATTACCCCGGAACTCCGGATTGGGAGTCCCGCAAGTTCACCCATGTGGTCATCCGAAAGAATAGGGTTCATGACATCGCCAAGAATGCCATGATCATTCGTTTCACGGATGAAACGGGCCTGATCGAACACAATGTCTGCTGGGACACGGCTGGCCGTGGAAAGAGTGGAAACACCATTTTTTCGCGGAGTTGCAGGGGAACGATCTTTCAGTACAACGAAGGTTATCTGAATCACGCCATCGATCATGATGGCAGCCTCTATGATGCGGACTTAGCAAGTCCGGGCTGCATTTTCCAATACAGCTACAGTCACGACAATAACGAGGGACTATTCTGGCAATGCACCGACTGGCGCGACGATCATGTCATCGTTCGCTACAACATAAGCCAGAACGACAAAGGGAAAATCTTCTGCATGAACTACCCCTGCAGTGGATGCTCGGTCTACAACAACACGGTCTACATCGGCCCCGATTGCTCACCGACGATCATCAGTGAACGCAGGATAAAGACGAGAACACGGCGCTATAGTTTCTCCAACAACATTATTTACAACCTCAGCCACTCCGCCCGTTACGAATGGTTCAATGCAGCCCGCACCTTTGATTCTAACCTCTTTTTTGGACAGCATCCCGCAGACGAACCTAAAGACCCGCATCAACTCACGTGCGATCCCCTGCTTGAGAACCCCGGTTCCGGGCGATTGGGACTTGGGACATTGAACGGATACCTGCTCAAGAAAAATTCACCCTGTATCAATTCAGGAGTGATCATAGCCGAGAATGGGGGCATGGATTTATGGCGTCACATTGTTCCTCAGGATCTCCCTCCAGATCGTGGAGCAAATCAATACAGCAAGTAATGTTCTAGCTCCGCTAATGTCGGACGTCACCGCATTGGCAAGGTGACATAGAAAGGCTTGCGTCTAAAATATTTTTACTGCTTCAAGCGGGATGGTGATCGAATCTCTGTTCCGCTCTGGCGACTCATCTCCACTTTTCAGGAGTGATGGAGCCGCTTGCCGGATTCGAACCGGCGACCCTCTCATTACGAATGAGATGCTCTACCAACTGAGCTAAAGCGGCGTGACTAATCGAAAGTTCAAAATACCGATTTTACCGGCTATGGCAAGAGAGACCCAACTCCCGTTGTTCAACGAGGTGTCTGGATCCCTTCTGTAGGCATCATTCCTCTCCTTGCAAGGATCCGCTGGATGGCACCCCTCACCTCGTCGTCCGGGATCTTGCCCATTTCGCCGTGACGCTGCTCGTGGGGGCACCGAATCTAGAAAAGTTATGGTTTTTCGATTTTTAAGGGCACCAAAAGGCACCTATGAAGCCCATCAAGCTTCTTCCAAAAAAATCCAAAAAAGGATGGAGACTCAATATCCCTCCGCTTCTCTCGGAATCTGGTAAAAGACAGCGTCTGTTTTTCCCATCAAAGGAAAATGCGGAACGCATTGCCGTACCACTGCGAAAGACTCTTAGGATGGGTGAGATCCAAAGGATACTCCCATTCACCAAGTCACGATTTGCAATCCGTGCATACGAACTTCTAGGTGAGAGACCACCAGAAGAACTCATTCAAGCGGTTAAGCTATGGCTTGAGAAAAATGACCACGCCTCCAAGTCCATTACCTTCATAGAAGCTTGCGAAGCATTTGTTTTATCACCCTACAAGGCTCACCTCACAGAAGCATATAGGAACTACTTTCTATACTACAGGAAACGCTTCACGAGAATCGCCAGCAAGCTCCTAGTGGACATCACCACAGCAGACATACATCACGAGTTTTCTAGCATGACTCCAAGTGCGAGGAATACAGC